>CACHMJ010000004.1 GCA_902580895.1 uncultured Pelagibacteraceae bacterium
GTAATTTTAGATTGGGCAAAAGCTGATGCAGCAAAAAGAACAGGACCATCTAACCATGAGGGCAGACATTGGAATGATACTTTAACCGTTAATCTTTGGGTGGCTTCCCCAATGATGGCAGCTTATTCGTTTGCAAAACAAATTATTAAAGTCCCTGACAATGAAGATAAATTAATAAAGGATTGGTTTGAAAGAATTGTTAAAAAAAATAAACATCTTATGTATGGCATGACATATAAACAAGGCACTCAAGCAATAGGTGTTCCAAAAAGAGCCCATAACCATGCACTTTCTTCAGCTATAGCACACATGGAATTAGGAATTCTGTTAAACGATAATATTCAGTTTCGTAAAGCTTTTAAAAATTATGAGGCAGCAATTAAACACCAAAGAGGAGATGGAAGCTTACCTATTGAAACAAGACGTGGTGGAAGAGCTATGTTTTATCAAGGAAGAGCCATGAATGCTTTAGCAGTAATAGCAATTATCGCTGAAAACCAGGGCTATAACATTTGGGAGTATGAATATAGAGGAAGGAATTATCACAATCTTGTTAAGTTTTTTATAGATTTCACAGAGACTAATGAGATTGTATTTAAATACGCTAAAGAGATGAAATCACCTGGGCCTGCTAAGAATTATAAAGTTCAAGATCTAGATAGTAGATCTAGTAGTAATTGGGGATGGCTCTATGCTTATGTTACTCGATTTCCAGATCATGAGAATGTTCAAAGATTAAAACAATGGTCTACTGATCAAAGCAACCTTAATAATTATCAAAGAAAAATAGTTCTTAATTTTGAAAATATTTTAAAAAGAAACTTTGGCACTTCATCTTGGACAGTGGTTGAACCTAATTGTCATTTTACTAAGTAGCTCTAATTGTTGGCAGACAATAAAAATCAGCTGTATCTATTTTAGAAGAGTATTGTCTTCTCATATTCCATTTTTTATGAACCCCAGCGCTTGCAAGACTTAAAGTTGATCTGCCATATCTATAATTAGTATTATCAATTGATCGCATTAAACTTTTTATCTTTTCATCTTTTTCTGATGAAAATAAATTTTTTCTACCATCGTCGTTACGTAGTCCTGTAAGCATGACACCTGCTTTCTGATATCGGTATCCATCTTTGAAAATACTTTCTAAAATTGAGACTGCAGTTTTAACAGTTTCAATACTATTATTTGTTGCAATTGGAAAATCAATTGTCTTTGCATTTGAATAATAACCATAGTCTCTTTGAAAAGGACTGGTTCTGACAAAAACCGTAATTGCTTTTGCAACTAAAGACTCTGATCTAATTTTCTCAGATGCATTTAAACAATAGTTTGCAACCGCTTCTTTTAATTCTTGAAATTTTTCAATTCTTTTTCCAAACGATCTTGAAACGACACAGCTCTTCCTCTTTGTTTGTGTTGTTTCTAAATTAATACATGGTACTCCTCTAAGTTCCATTGCAGTTCTTGAACTTAAAACGTTTGAACATTTTTTGATCCACGTATTAGATTTATTCTTAAGTTGTTTTGCATTATAAATTCCATTCTTTTGATAAAACTTGGTAAGCTGTCTACCAACACCCCACACATCATTAATTTCAACTTTCTCTAAAATAGGATCTAAATTCTCAATGCCAATTAAACTTGTGACTCCTGATTGTTTTTTCTTTGCAATATGATTTGCAACTTTACTTAAAGTTTTAGTTTTAGCGATACCAATACTAGTTGGAATGCCAGTCCATTGTAAAACTGTTTCTCTAATTTCTCTTCCAACTTTTTCAACTTCAGTATCTGGAAAATTAGACAAATCTATAAATGCTTCATCAATTGAATATACCTCTATTTCAGTATTAAATCTTTTCAGAGTTCTCATTACCCTTCTAGATAAATCTCCATACAAAGAGTAATTTGATGAAAAAACTTCAACTTTATTTTTTACAATAATATCTTTTGCTTTAAAATAAGGTTCACCCATCTTGATCCCCAGCGCCTTTGCTTCATTGGATCTGGAAATGATACAACCATCATTATTGGATAAAACAACCACAGGTTTTTTTCTTATTTTTGGATTAAATAATCTTTCACATGAAACATAGAAAGAATTACAATCAACTAAGCCTATTTTTTTAGTACGTAGAATGGATGACATAAGTCACAACCCCCCAAATAAAAACATCCTCTTCTTCATTAATTAAAATTCTATTAGAAAAATTTTTAGAGCCAGAGGATAGAAATTTTTTATCTCTTTCTTGAACTAAAGTTTTAACTACAAGTTCATCGTGAACATTTGCAATAACCGTTGAAAAATTTTTTGGTTTTAAACTTTTATCGACAACCAATAAGTCTCCATCATTAATCCCAACATCGACCATGGATTTACCTTGAACCCTGATGATAAAAGTAGCTGGAACATTTTTGATTAAATGCATGTTCAGATCGATATCTTCTTCGATATAATCAGTGGCAGGTGATGGGAAACCAGCACCAGCTTTATGCAGATAATAGGGAATAGTTAGTTTCATGTTCTTGTTTTGTTCTAATTTATAGCCCATTTATACAATGCACGCAAGAGGTTGTATTTTGAGTCCGTAATTGAATCAAAAGTGAATCAAAACGTGAACATCAAAACTATATTTTGTATGCTTGTGGATAACTTCAACCAAGGATAGTTTTAAATTCTAATTTAATTATAAAAGGAGAAAAATAATGAGTTCAATTGAAGTCAAAACTTTTGACAATCCAGACGAAAGTAACACGAATTTTAAAAATGCTAAAATAGATATTGTGAAAGTAGGAGATCAAAGAGTTATGAGATTAGTTTTACAACCAGGTTGGAAATGGTCACAAGACATTAAGCCAACAGTTGGCACAGATAGCTGTAAAGCAAAACATCTAGGTGTAATTGTTTCAGGAGCAGTTTGCGCAAAACATGATGATGGAACTGAATTAACTTATAAAGCTGGTGATGCATATTCAATAGAACCAGGTCATGATGGTTGGGTAGTAGGTGATAAACCTGCAGTAGTTTATGAGTTTCATGGAAAATGGGGAGAATAGTGAAAAAACTATCGTGTCATTGTGGTGCTATAGAGGCTGAAATAAATTTAGAGGGAGACTTAGCTAAAGTAATAAAATGCAATTGTTCTATTTGTAAAAGAAAAGGAGCAATTATGTCTATGGTAAAAAACGAAGATTTTAAAATTACTAAAGGCCAAGATAAATTAAAACTTTATCAATTTCATTCAAAAGTTGCCAAACATTACTTTTGCTCAGACTGTGGAATTTATACCCATCACAACCCAAGAATAAATCCAGCGATGACGGGATTTAATGTTGGGTGTATTGATGAAATAAATACTTTTGATATCAAAGATGTTCCAGTAAACGATGGTCAAAATCATCCTTTAGATAAAAAATAATTTTCATGCAACAATTTAGTTTATGTTTTGGTAAGGTAAAAAAAGACTGTTTAAAGTTCATTAAATCTCAAGAGACAAAAGCTGATAAATTTAAAAATAAAGAAAGAATGATTAAATCTTTCTTAATTCCGTTATGTTTTTGGATTAGTAAAAAAGCTGATAAAAAAAAACCGTATTTTGTAGGATTAGCAGGAGGGCAAGGAACTGGTAAAACTACAATTAGTTCTTTAATCAGAATTATCTTAACTAAATACTTTAAATTAAATGTTTTTAGGATTTCAATAGATGACTTCTATAAAACAAGAAAAGAGCGAATAAATTTATCAAAAAGAGTTCATCCTATGCTCTTAACTAGAGGTGTACCCGGAACACATGACATTAATATGATGCTGAACTTTTTTAAAAAGTCAAAAAGTAAGAAATTCAATAGATTAAAATTACCAACATTTAATAAAGCTATCGATGACAGGTTTAACAAAAAAAGATGGTACAATTTAAAGAAGAGACCAGATGTTATTATTTTTGAAGGATGGTGTGTTGGTGCAAAATCAGAAAAAAATAATACTTTAAAGAAAACAATTAATTCATTGGAAAAGGCAAAAGATCAAAAACAGATTTGGAGAAAATACGTTAATAATCAATTAAAATCAAAATATAAAAATTTATATTCACAATTAAATTGTTTGGTTTATCTAAAAGCAAAAAATTTTAGCTTGTTACAAAAATGGAGAATGAAACAAGAAAGGAAACTTTGGGTTCAAAGCAAAGTGAAATCAAAAATAATGAGTAGAGGAGATGTATTAAATTTTATGCAAACTTATCAAAGAATTACTCAAAACATGTTTAGAAATATGCCAAAATATGCATCCGTTATATTCAATTTAAATAGTAACCATCAAATTAAATCTGCTGTATATAAAAAGAAATGATTAGAATTTTATTTATAATAACAGGTTTCATATTTTTGTTAAATAATGCTAGTGCTGAAACTTTTTCTGTAGCATTAAAAAAGGCGTATAATGACAATAATGAGTTAAATGCTGAAAGAGAGAGTTTAAACATTTCTGAGCAAGAATTAAAAATTTCAATTAGTTCATATTTACCATCAGTAACTTTGAGTGGAAGTAAAAGCTCAGAAGATACAAATAAATTAACTAATCAGAATGGAACAGATGCAACAATCTCAGATGTAGACCCAACTGTGCAATCATTAACAATTACCCAAACATTAATAGATTTTGGGAGAGGCGCTGAATTAAGTAAAAGTAAAATTGGTATTGAATTAGCTAAAGCAAAGCTTTTAAAAAAAGAACAAGAAATTCTATATAAATCAATTGAAGCTTATACAGGGTTAATTTCAGCAAATGAAAAACTTAAGATTAATAGATCCAATGTTAATCTGTTGGATCGACAGGTCGAAACAGATAGAATTAGGCTTGAGCGAGGAAACATATCCTTATCAGATGTTGCTCAATCAGAATCCTCTTTAGCTGGAGCACAAGCAAAGTTAATCCAAGCTGAAAACGATTTTTTAACTAGTAAGCTAAATTATGAAAATGTGATTGGCACTATTAATGATGCAGAAGCACTAAATAAATCATCTATCACAATAGTTAATTTGCCCAATGAATTAAACTCTGCAATAGAGATATCAAAAAAAGGTAATCCAGATTTAATTATAGCACAGCTTGAATATGAACAATCAAAAAAAGATACAACTAGTGCAAGATCTGATTTAGCCCCAACAGCTACCTTATCTTTTGATAGATCAAAAACAGATGATCTAAGTTCTACCTATGATGAAAAAGAGCAAGATACTTTAAAAGCAACTGTAACATGGCCTTTTTTTTCAGGCGGTAAAAATTATGCAAATTTAAATAAAAATAAAAGTTTGGAAACTCAAAAAAATCTTCTTTTAAATAACATGATTAAAAAAAATCAAACAGATGTTGCAAGTGCCTGGTCAAATTATCAATCAAACAAAAGTCTACTTAATTCTGTAAGAGCTCAGGTGAATGCTGCAGAAATTGCAAATGAGGGAATTGTAGCTGAATATAATAGTGGTTCAGATAGAACTACTTTAGAGGTTATTCAGTCTAACTCTTTATTACTGAATGCTCAGATTTCGTTAGCAGACTCAGAGAGAAACTACATTCTTTCGCAGTTTAATCTTTTAAAATCTATCGGATTGCTCAATAGCGAATATCTTAAATTAAGATAAAATTAGCTTTTTTAGGCTTAAATAAATAAATCTTGCCAATGAGAACAAAATGTGTACATTTATAAGCATGATTCGAGTGACAAAAATATTAAAAAAAGAGGCAAAAAATGACTAAAAATAACTTAAAAGTAGTTAAATCTACTAAAGATCAAGAATTGGATAATAAAGAGAAAAATAAAGCTTTAGACGCAGCAATCAGCCAAATCACTGATAATTTTGGAAAAGGTTCTGTAATGAAGCTTGGTGAAAAAAGAGCAATGGATATCGAGTCGATATCAACAGGTTCTTTAAGTTTAGATTTAGCTTTAGGAATAGGCGGCTTACCTAAAGGAAGAATTATTGAAGTTTACGGACCAGAGTCTTCTGGAAAAACTACATTAGCATTACAAGTTGTTGCTGAAGCTCAAAAAGCAGGTGGAATTTGTGCATTTGTTGATGCAGAGCATGCTTTAGATCCAGTTTACGCAAAAAAATTAGGTGTAAATACTGAGGAGCTTTTAATTTCACAACCAGATGCTGGTGAACAAGCTTTAGAAATAGCAGATACATTAGTAAAATCAGGCTCTATTTCAGTTATCGTAATTGACTCAGTTGCAGCTTTAACTCCAAAAGCTGAAATTGAAGGTGAAATGGGAGATCATCATGTTGGTCTTCAGTCAAGATTAATGAGTCAAGCTTTAAGAAAATTAACTGGTTCAATTTCAAATACAAACACAATGATGATTTTCATTAACCAAATCAGAATGAAAATTGGAGTTATGTTTGGAAGTCCAGAAACAACATCAGGTGGTAACGCACTTAAGTTTTACTCATCTGTAAGAATGGACATTAGAAGAATTGGTGCCATTAAAGACAAAGATGAAATTATTGGAAATACTACAAGAGTTAAAGTAGTTAAAAACAAAGTTGCACCACCATTTAAAGTTGTCGAGTTTGATTTGATGTATGGAAGAGGTATCAGCAAAATGGGTGAGTTAGTCGACCTAGGTGCTAAAGCTGATATCATAGAAAAATCAGGAGCTTGGTATGCTTATAAAGGTGAGAAAATTGGACAAGGTAGAGAAAATGCAAAAACTTATCTTGCACAAAACCCTAAAGTTGCTGCAGAAATAGAAATGGCAATTAGAGAAAAAGCTGGTGTGATTTCAAAGAAAATTGAAGGAAATCCATTAAGCCCTGAAAAAATTGAAAAGGAGAAGAAAGTAGCTGAAAAAGAAGAGGCTGCAAAAGAGACTACTCCTACTAAAAAGAACTAGAATTAAAGGTCATCTTTAAATTATAAAGGCGCTTATTATAAGCGCCTTTCCCCCCATCGTTATCTAGACATAGAACAAAAAAGCTGTATTTTAAAAATATGGCGGACAAATCATTAAATGAAATAAGAAGTACCTTTCTTAAATATTTCGAAAAAAATGATCATAAAATTGTTGAGTCTAGCAATTTAGTCCCAAATAATGATCCAACCTTAATGTTTGCCAATTCAGGGATGGTTCAGTTTAAAAATGTATTTACTGGTTTAGAGAAAAGAGATTATCAAAGAGCTACTACTTCTCAAAAATGTGTTAGAGCGGGTGGTAAACATAATGATTTAGAAAATGTTGGTTATACACCAAGACATCATACTTTTTTTGAAATGTTAGGAAACTTTTCTTTTGGAGATTATTTCAAAGAAAGAGGAATTGAACTTGCATGGAATTTAATCACTAAAGATTTTGGTTTAGATAAAAATAGGCTTTATGTGACCGTTTTTCATGAAGATGATGAGGCTTTTAATTTCTGGAAAAAAATAGCGGGTTTTAGTGATGACAGAATAATTAGAATTGCAACATCGGATAATTTCTGGTCAATGGGTGAAACGGGTCCTTGCGGTCCTTGCTCAGAAATATTTTTTGATCATGGTGATCACTTAAAAGGTGGATTGCCCGGAACCAAAGATCAAGATGGAGATCGTTTTATTGAAATTTGGAACTTAGTCTTTATGCAATATGAGCAAGTTTCAAAAGATAAAAGAATAGATTTACCAAAACCATCTGTTGATACAGGGATGGGATTAGAGAGAATTGCAGCTCTTTTACAAGGCACACATGATAATTATCAAACTGATCATTTTAAGAAATTAATTAGCTCAATATCTGAAGTAACAAAAGTCAAACAAGAAGATAAGAATATATCAAGTTTTAGAGTAATTGCTGATCACTTAAGAGCAACCTCATTCCTTTTGGCCGAAGGAGTTTTACCCTCAAATGAAGGTCGTGGATATGTTCTAAGAAGAATTATGAGAAGAGGAATGAGACATTCTCATTTGTTAGGATCTAAAGAACCAATTTTTTATAAAATTTTTGACTCGTTAAAAAACGAGATGTCAGGAAACTATCCAGAGCTTGAAAGGTCTCAATCTTTAATCAAAGAAACTTTAAGAATGGAGGAGGAAAAATTTTTAGTTTTATTAGATAGAGGTATCAAAATTTTGAATGATGAAATTGCGAAAATAGACAAAGTTTTACCTGGGGATGTCGCATTCAAATTATATGACACCTATGGTTTTCCATTAGATCTTACTGAAGACATTTTAAAGAATAAATCTTTAAAAGTTGATCATCAGAAATTTGATGAATTAATGAAAAAAAGTAAAGAACTTGCAAAAAAGAATTGGAAAGGTTCTGGGGATAGTTCTGAGGAAGCAATTTGGTTTTCAATAAAAGATAAAACTGGTCCAACAGAATTTTTAGGTTATGAGTCTAATCAGTCTGAGGGTGTTGTGTTAAACTTAATTAAAGATAACAAAGAAACAAAATCTTTATCTTCTGGTGAAGAAGGAATGATCATTACCAATCAAACTCCGTTTTATGGAGAGTCAGGAGGACAACTTGGAGACAAAGGTACAATTGTTTCTGGTAACTCTGTTTTTGAAGTAGAAGATACACAAAAAAAACTTGGAGACTTATTTGTTCATTATGGATCTTTGAAAACTGGAGAAATAAAAATCAATGATGTAGTGGAAATGAAAATAGATGTAGAGAGAAGAGATAATCTAAAAGCTTATCACTCTGCAACCCACTTACTCCATGAGTCATTAAGAAGAACTTTGGGTAAACATGTCATGCAAAAAGGATCATTAGTTGCTCCAGACAGATTAAGGTTTGACTTTAGCCATATGAAACCAATTACTGATAAAGAGTTAGAGACTATTGATAAATTAGTTAATGAATATGTATCAAATAGTTCTGAGGTAACAACAAGAATTATGACACCAAAAGCTGCAATTGAAAAAGGAGCGCTGGCTTTTTTTGGAGAAAAATATGGAGAAGAAGTCCGTGTTGTATCTATGGGAAAGGAAAAAGAAGCATACTTTTCAACAGAGTTATGCGGGGGAACACATGTCAAAAATACCGGTGATATTGGAAAATTTAAAACTGTAAGCCAATCGTCTATTGCTGCGGGTGTTAGAAGAGTTGAAGCTCTAAGAGATAAACAACTTGAGGATTTTATTAAGAATAAAGAAAAATTATCAACTTTATCGACACAAAAAGATGAAGAAACGATTAAAGATTTGTCATCACAAATTATTAAACTTGGAGGCAAACCAAATGTTGATAATAAAGATTTAAAAGATATTATAAAAAATCTTTCACGACAACTTGAACAACTAAATGTCAGTTCAGTTCTTCAAGACAAAACTAAAAACATTATTAAAGATGATAAGATAAATAATATAAAAGTTAGATTTCAAAAAGTCCAAGATTTACCTCCTAAAGATTTAAGAAAATTAGTTGACAATGGTAAAAAAGAATTAGGCGATGGTATTGTAATTGTTTTTGCAAGCAGTGAAGATAAGGTTGGCTTGGCAGTTGGTATTACTGATAAATTAGTTGATAAATATGATGCTGTAAAATTTGCAAAATTAGGATCAGAGACAATTGGTGGAAAAGGCGGTGGTGGTAGAAAAGATTTTGCTCAAGCAGGGGGTCAAGATAAGAGCAAAATTGATGAAGCTTTTGAAAAAATTAAGTCTTTAATTTAATTTCTTTTTTAAATTATTATCAATTTCATCTAGAAATTGATTAGTGGTTAAATACTTACTTGACGGACCAACTAATATCGCTAGGTCTTTGGTCATAGAACCACTTTCAACACAATCAATACAAACTTGCTCAATGGTATTAGCAAAATTTATAAGTTCATCATTTCCATCTAATTTACCTCGGTGAGCTAGACCTCTTGTCCAGGCAAAAATCGAGGCAATAGGATTGGTTGATGTTTCTTTTCCTTGTTGATGCATTCTATAGTGTCTTGTAACCGTTCCATGTGCTGCCTCGGCTTCCATAATTTTTCCATCAGGAGTTAATAGCGTACTTGTCATTAAACCTAAAGAACCATAACCTTGAGCCATCGTATCAGACTGAACATCACCATCGTAATTTTTACAAGCCCAAATATATTTTCCACTCCATTTCATTGCACAAGCCACCATGTCGTCAATTAATCTATGTTCATAAGTAATTTTTTCCTTATCGAATTTTTCTTTAAATTCTTTGTTAAATACATCCTCAAATATATCTTTAAAACGTCCATCGTACTTTTTAAGGATTGTATTTTTTGTTGAAAGATATACTGGCCACTTTTTTATAAGACCGTAGCTAAAACAAGATCTTGCAAAATCCTCAATAGATTTATCTAGGTTATACATAGAAAGAGCAACACCTGGTCCAGTAAAATTAAATACTTCATATTTAATTTCATCTTTACCGTCCTCTGATGTCCACTTAACTTCCATCTTTCCTTTACCTGGGACTTTAAAATCAGTTGCTCTGTATTGATCACCAAAAGCATGTCTACCAATTACCACTGGATCTGACCATGAAGGCACTAATTTTGGAATGTTAGAACAAATTATGGGCTCTCTAAAAACAGTTCCACCAATGATATTTCTTATCGTCCCATTTGGTGATCTCCACATTTTTTTTAAACCAAATTCTTCAACTCGTGCTTCATCAGGGGTGATGGTTGCACACTTTATGCCTACGCCAATTTTCTTAATCGCATTAGCAGAGTCTATTGTAATTTGGTCATCAGTATTATCTCTACTCTTCATACCCAAATCGTAGTACTCAATACCGATATCAAGATAAGGAAGGATTAATTTTTTTTTAATAAATTCCCAGATTATTCTGGTCATTTCATCACCATCTAACTCTACAATGGGGTTTTTTACAGTAATTTTGCTCACTTTATTTATATCTTAATAATTGAATTTCGTAATTTTATATACATATTAATGAAAAATTATCAAATAGAAGAACATGTTTAGTAAGATATTTCCAAAAATTCACGCTGAGGGATACAAGTTCCTAGTTATCTCAGGAATTATTACAATCGTATTTTATAGTTTCAGTAATTTTTTAGGTTTAATTGGTTTGGTATTAACAATCTGGGTTTATTATTTTTTTAGAGATCCTGAAAGAGTAATTATTGATGATAATAATTATCTGGTTAGCCCTGCTGATGGAGAAATCATAAAAGTTGAAGAAGTTGATGGTCCAAAAGAGTTAGGTTTAGAAAATAAAAAATTTAATAAAATCAGTGTTTTTATGAACGTATTTGATTGCCATGTTAATAGAACTCCATGTGCTGGAAAAATTGAAGAAATTTTATATAAACCTGGAACATTTGTTAATGCCTCTCTTGATAAAGCAAGTGAAGATAATGAGAGAAATTATTTCAAAATTAAGGACACAGATAACAATGATATTATTGTAGTTCAAATAGCAGGTCTGGTAGCGAGACGAATAGTTTGTGAGTCTAATAAAGATCAAGAGTTAAAACAAGGTGAGAGAATTGGAATGATAAGATTTGGCAGCAGAGCAGATGTTTATTATGAGAATTATCAACCTTTAGTAAAAGTAGGTCAAAAAGCTATTTCGGGTGAAACACTCCTAGCTAAAAAATAAAATGGAACAACCAAAAAATAATTTGAAGATTGTAGCAGATAAAAAAAGAGCAAGAATGATCTTGCCAAATATGCTTACATTAATCGGGGTTTGTATTGGTTTAACTTCAATACGATTTGCTCTTGATGGAAGATTTGAACTTGCAATTATAGCAATTCTTTTTGCTGCTTTAATAGATGGTCTTGATGGAAGAATAGCGAGATTAATTAGAGGGACTTCTAAAGTTGGAAAAGAATTAGACTCGCTTACAGATATGATAAGTTTTGGAGTAGCACCAGCGTTTATAATGTATTTCTGGAAGCTCAATACTCTAGGAAGATTTGGTTGGTTGCTTTGTTTAGTTTATGTAATTTGCGTTGCATTACGTTTGGCAAGGTTTAACATAAATTCAAATCAAGAACCTTCATGGAGAGATAATTTTTTTGAGGGAGTTCCATCGCCAGCTGGAGGAATTTTAGTTTTAACACCTTTGATTATTAGTTTAAGTGGTTTTAACTTTGTTCAATTAAACTATGATTTAGTGGTACCGATTTTTTTTATTGCGACTTCTTTTTTACTAATTAGTAAATTCCCTAGTTATTCTTTTAAAAAGATAGTGATCCCAAGAAAGACAACAATATTTCTTTTATTTGGAATAGTTTTATTTTTTGGTCTTTTATTGATTTATACTTTCAATGTAATTGCGATAAGTGCTGCAATTTATGTACTTTTATTACCAATAAGCTTTTTCCATTTTCAAAAAATTAAGAAACATCATGAAAATGACAAAATTCAAGATGAAGATGACCTTGAAGACGTACTTTAATGAAAAAAAATGTAATCGTTTCTTTAGCCGATGCTAATTATTTTCCTTTACTAGATGAACTAGTAGACTCTATTAAAAGATTTAAACAGAGTGAAGATGTTGCTATTTGCATTTTGGATGCAGGATTAAAACAAGATCAGAGAGATAGTTTATCTAAAAAAGTTGATGAAATTAAAAATGCCGAATGGGATATTGAAGTGCCTGGTTATAAGGTTAAAGGTAAAGAGTGGTTGAAAAGTCAGGTCTCAAGAGCCTTTTTACCTAAATACTTTCCTAATTATGAAAAATATCTGTGGATTGATTGTGATGCATGGGTGAATGATTGGAGTTGCGTAGAGTTATATTTTAAGGCTTGTGATGATGGGAAGCTAGGAATTACTCAAACAATTGGTCCCGGATACAAAATTACTTCTAAAGTAAATTGGCTTTTTGGAAAGCTGGCATTAATCAAATCTCAAAATTTTAAACACGCTGTAAAATCAAAAATTAGTTATGCAGATGCTAGGAAATTAGCTTTTGCTCCACATATTAATATTGGAGTTTTTTCCTTAGAAAAAGATTCTAAAGGATGGAGTACTTGGCAAAATAATTTAGAGAAAACTCTAAAAGCAGGTAATATTTTTGGATCTGAAGGTTTAGCAATTAATATGTCTGTTTATATTGACAATTTGAAAACAGAATTTCTTCCCTTAAATTGTAATTGGATTACAAGTAATTTGCTTCCAAAATATGATCAGAAACAAAGCACATTTGTTGAGCCATACTTGCCAAATTATAAAATTGGTATAATGCATCTTGCGGCAGGTATTTGGAAAGATGGTAAGGATATGCGGGTAGATAAAAGTATTAAAATTGAATTAGAAACTTTAGATAAAAATAAAATACATAAAAGTTTAAGATATAATACTTAATTGAAAAAAAATAAGATTTCAAAAAATTGGGTAAATAAACAAAGACGGGATGCTTATGTGCGTCAATCAAAAGTTGATGGTTATCGAGCTAGGTCGGCCTATAAATTAAAAGAGATAGATGAAAAATTTAGAATATTTAAGGGTGGAATGTTAGTTGTAGACATTGGAGCTGCACCTGGTAGCTGGTCACAGTATGTTGCAAAAGTAGTTAAGAGCGGAAAGATAATCTCTATAGATCTTAAAGAGATGGAAAATATAGAAAATACTTTACAAATTCAGGGTGACTTTACTTCAGTTGATACTCAAGACCAAATTAAAGAATATCTTAAAAAAAAACCTGATGTAGTAATGTCTGATATGGCCGTAAACACAACTGGGATAAAAAATATTGATTCAATTCAAACTGGTGAATTGTGCAAAGAAGCGATGATTTTTTCAAAGGATTTGATTTCAGAAAAGGGTTTTTTTATTTCAAAAATATTTATGGGTAGTACCTTTAATGAAATTGTCGCACTGGGAAAAAAAATTTTTAGAGAAGTTAAGGTTTTTAAACCTAAATCTAGTAGAAAAGACTCTAAAGAAAGTTTTATAATTTGTAAAAATCTTAGATAGTTTCTTTAAATTTAAAAGGAATCGTATATAAATGATCATGGTTCCTATAAAAGAAGCACTCACCTTTGATGATGTAACACTTGTACCCAAGTATTCTGAGATTTTGCCCTCAGAAGTTGATACTAGTATTAAGCTCACAAATTATCTAAAATTGAATATTCCTCTATTATCCTCAGCTATGGATACTGTTACAGAAAGCAAAATGGCTATTGCGATAGCGAAAGCAGGTGGGATAGGAATTATTCATAGAAATTTAGATATAAAAAAACAAATTCTTGAAATTAAAAAAGTAAAAAAACAAAAACTTTTAGTAGGTGCAGCCGTTGGGGCTGGGCCAACCGAGTTTAAAAGAGCAGAGGCAATACTTAAAGAAAAAATTGATATGATTGTTGTAGATACTGCTCATGGACATACAAAAAAGGTCTCAGAAATAATTAAGTTTATCAAAAAAACAAAAGACAAAAAAACTGCTCTTTGTGCTGGAAATATTGCTACACCTGCCGCAGCAAAATTTCTATTAAAACTTGGTGTTGACGTCATAAAAGTTGGGATTGGACCTGGATCAATATGCACAACAAGATTAGTTGCAGGTATTGGTGTCCCACAACTTAGTGCAATACTAGAAGTAAGGAATGGTATAAAAAATAAAAATGTAAAGATTATTTCTGATGGTGGAATTAAATATTCAGGTGATTTAGCAAAAGCATTCGCTGCCGGAGCAGATGCAGTTATGATTGGCTCATTGTTTGCTGGAACAGATGAAGCACCAGGAAAACTGATAAAGAGAAATGGAAAACTATTTAAAAATTTTAGAGGTATGGGCTCAGTTGGTGCCATGAATAAAGGATCTGCAGATCGATATTTTCAATCAAAGCAAAAAGACTCGTCTAAATATGTGCCGGAGGGAGTAGAAGGATTTGCAAAATATAAAGGTAAAGTTGATAATATAATTTTTAAATTAATTGGCGGATTAAGATCTTCTATGGGATACTTAGGATCAAGACAAATTAAATATCTAAGAGATAAACCACAATTTGTTAAAATAACAAAAGCTGGTTTTTACGAAAGTATGGTCCATAATGTTGATATAGTCAAAAGTGATAATAAATACTAATGAGAAAAATCTTTAAAATAACTGTTCTTTTTTATTTCTTAATTAATATTTTTAATTTTTCTTTAGGTAGTGAAAATTTTTTTAATAAAGGTTTAGAACTTTATGATAAAAAAAAATTTGAAGACGCCCGATTTATGTTTGAGAGAAGTATTGTATTTAATCCAAAACACTCTAATTCATATTTATATTTAGCTAAAATTTACAATCAGGAAAAAAATCAAAAGAAAGAGGAAAAAAATTTAGAGGCAACTTTATTGATTGAACCAAATAATGAAGAAGCAATGTTAATGTTGATGAAAATAGCATTAGAAAAATCAAACTATTCTAAAGTAAAGAGTCTTTCAGAAGACTTTGTCAAAGTTTGCAAAAATTTATGTGATGAAAATAAAAGTATCTTAGATTCTTTAGCAAACTTAGAACCCAAAAATGAGTCTTGATCAAAATTTGAATAAGATTTTAATTGTTGATTTTGGTTCACAATTTACACAGTTAATAGCAAGACGAGTTAGAGAATTAGGAATTTTTTCTGAGATTGTAAGTCACAAAAAAATTAAAAGTAAAAATATCAATCACACGATCAAAGGCATTATTCTATCTGGTGGTCCTTTAAATGTTTATCAAATTAATAAATACTCCTTCGATAAAAAGATAATTGAAAAAGGCGTTCCAGTTTTAGGTATTTGTTTTGGGCATCAAATAATATCTAAATTAAATGGTGGAAAAGTGAAACAATCTAAACATAGAGAGTTTGGTTTAGCTAATATTACAAAAAAAAATAATAGTCTTTTAATTAAAAATTTATTTAAGAAAAAAAAGTCAATTAAAGTTTGGATGAGTCACGCTGATCAAGTTTCAAAATTACCCAAAAATTTTAAGGTAATTGCCTCAAGCCAGAATTCTAAATTTGCAGTAGTTGAAAATAAATTTAAAAATTATTATGGCGTTCAATTTCATCCAGAGGTGACCCACACAGAAAATGGAAAAAAACTAATAAGTAATTTTATATTCTTAATATGTAAAATGAGAAAAAATTGGTCTTCTAGAGATCAAAAAATAAAATTGATAAAAGATACAAGACAAATGGTGGGAAATAATAAAGTCATTTGTGCTTTATCAGGTGGGGTAGATAGTAGTGTAGTTGCACAATTATTGAATAAAGCCATTGGTAAAAATTTACACTGTATTTTTGTTAACACCGGGCTCTTAAGAAAGAATGAGGAAAAACAAGTTGTTGCAACATTTAAAAAAAAATTAAAGATCAATCTTACATATGTGAATGCTGAGAAAGAGTTTTTAAGAAAATTATCAAATATTTCAGATCCTGAAAAGAAAAGAAAGATAATAGGAAACTTATTTATAAAAATATTTGAGCGTTATGCCAAAAAAATTAAAAATGTAAAATTTTTGGCTCAAGGAACTCTTTACCCTGACTTAATAGAAAGTAAATCAGTTACTGGTAGTCAAACATCGAAAATTAAATCTCATCATAATGTTGGAGGTCTACCCAAAAAAATGAAACTTAAACTGGTAGAGCCATTAAAATTTTTATTCAAGGACGAGGTTAGGAAACTTGGATTAGAACTCAATTTAAGCAGAGAAATTATTTCTCGTCATCCTTTTCCAGGACCTGGACTGGCAATAAGAATGCCAGGAATAATAACTAAAGAAAAAATTAAAATTTTAAAAGAGGCTGATCATTATTTTATTCAAGCTTTGAGAGATCACAAACTATATCATAAAATTTGGCAAGCTTATGCAGCTTTACTTCCAGTTAAAACAGTCGGAGTAATGGGTGATAATAGAACTTATGAGTATTTGTGTTTGCTCAGAGCAATAACATCTGAAGATGGTATGACAGCAGATTTTTATGAATTTAAAAAATCATTTATACAAGAAATTTCAAATAAAATAGTGAATAGTATTAGAGGGATTAATAGAGTAGTTTACGATATAACTTCGAAACCACCGAGTACAATCGAATTAGAGTAAATGAATAAAAAGATTAAAAAAATTCTTAATAAAAAGAATAAATCAAAAATTATTTGTCTTACGGCATACTCAAAAAATGTTGCCACAATACTTGATAAACATTGCGATTTAGTATTGGTTGGGGACTCATTAGGATCAGTTTTGTATAATTTTAAGTCAACTAAGCAAGTGACTTTAGAGGCTATGATTAATCATTCTAAAAGTGTCAGACTTGGTATTAAGAAATCATTAATGGTTGTTGATATGCCTTATAATACGTATCGAAATCCAAGCGAAGCTTTAAAGAATTCAAGATTAGTTATGAAAGAAACCAAATGTGATGCTGTTAAGTTAGAAGGGGGAAAAAAGATAATTCCTATCGTTAAAAGATTAATTAAAAATAAAATACCAGTTATGGGACATGTTGGAATATTACCTCAGACAGATAAAAAATTTACCTTTAAAGGGAAAAAACTAAAGGAAAGTGAGAGATTACTTAAAGACACTAAACTTTTAGAAAATGCTGGAGTTTTTTCGATTGTGTTAGAATGTGTAGAAACAAAGTTATCGAAGAAAATTTCCAATCATATAAAAATTCCAACAATAGGAATTGGCTCTTCAGTCAATTGTGATGGCCAAGTTTTAGTAATTGATGACTTAACAGGATTAAGTCAAAGTAAATTAAAATTTGTTAAAAAATTTGTTGATATAACAAAGTTGATCGAAAATGGTGTGAAAAAATTTAAATCTGAAGTATTAAAAAAACAATTTCCTAAAGCCAAACATTCTTTTTCAAAATGAAACTGAATAAAATAGAGCCAAAATTTATTAAAAAAAATAATCCAAGAATAGGTTTAATAACCTTAGCTAGTGATTTTAGAATTGAAAAAGACTTTAACGATATAATTTATGGGAAAGATATAGATTTATATTCAAATAGGATAAATTGCTACAATCCTCTTACCAATGAAACTTTGAAAAAAATGGCAGATGATATTCCCGAAGTAACCAAAAATATTTTACCAGATCAAAAATTAGATTGCGTTGCTTATGGATGTACATCAGGAACTATTGCTGCAGGCTACCAATCAATCTATGCGAAAGTAAATTTAGCAAAACCTAATACAAAAGTAACGACACCAATTACTTCTGCTATAAATGCTCTTAAAACACTTAAGATAAATAAGGTATCAATATTTACTCCATATACTGATGAGATTAATCAATCAGTTATCAATTATTTCAAAAATGAAAAAATAGAAATTTCTGAACTATCTTATTTTGATATAGCTTCTGATTTGGATATAGGAAAAGTTGATCCACAATATTTATTTGATGTTTTAGTTAAACAAGATTTGTCAAATAGCGATGCTTTGTTTGTATCTTGCACAGCACTCCCAGTATTATCAATTATAAATGACATCGAAAAAAAACTAGGCAAGATAATATTATCAAGTAATCAAACCTTAATTTGGGATACACTTAAACAAATTGATAATCGAAATAAGGTTGATGGTTATGGGGTGTTATTTAATAATTAGTTGATGAATTTTTCAATTGAAGAGTACAAATCTAGATTAAAAAAAGTTCAAAATTCAATGCAAGATAAAGGTATTGAAATTTTGATTTCACAAGACCCTTCAAATATGAATTATCTAACTGGCTATGATGCATGGTCTTTTTATTATGCACAATGTGTGATTGTTCATGTAAATGCTGAAGAACCAATTTGTTTTGTTAGAGATCAAGATGCTGGTGGCGCTTATATAAAAACTTATTTGAAAGATGAAAATATTATTAAGTATCATGAAAAATATATTCACACTTGGCCGCTACATCCTTACGATGCTTTAGTAGATTTAATAAAAGAAAAAAAATGGGATAAATTATCTATAGGCGTTGAAATGGACAGTCATTATTTTACCGCTTATTGTTATGAAAAAATAAAAAAAGGATTACCCAATGCAAAATTGTTAGATAGCAAACGATTAGTAAATTGGGTTAGGCTTGTTAAGTCAGACGCTGAAATCAAATATATGAAAGCAGCTGCGCAGATCACTCAACTTGGTATGAAAAAAGCTTTTGACGTTATTAATCCAGGAGTAAGGCAATGTGATGCTGTTTCAGAAATATGGTCGTCTCTTGTAAAAGGAACCTCAGAATTTGGAGGGGATTATGCCTCAATAGTACCAATGCTACCAACTGGAAAAGGGACATCTGCATCTCATTTGACTTGGACTGAAGCTAAATTTGTTGAAGGTGAGGCAACTATTATAGAATTATCTGGTGTCAATAAAAAGTATCATTGTCCAATGGCCAGAACAGTTTTACTTGGAAAGCCTGACCAAAAAAAAATTGATACCATGAAAAAAACTAACGAAGCACTTCAAGCGGGTATTGATAAAGTTAAAGCAGGAAATACAGCTGATGATGTTGCACAAGCTTTTTGGAAGATATTAGATAAATATAAAATTGAGAAAACTTCAAGAACTGGTTATTCAATTGGGATAGGTTATCCACCTGATTGGGGCGAACATACTTTAAATATCTCAAAAGGTGACAAAACATTATTAGCACCCAATGTTACTTTTCATATGATTGCAGTAATGCAATTTGGAAATTGGGGAGTTGAGGCATCAGAAGCTGTTAGAGTAACTGATAAAGGATCAGAATTATTTTGTAATTTCTCAAGAGAACTTCACGTTAAAAGCTAATTATTAAAGGTTGATATTTATTCTTACAAATGTTTTAAAGTTCTTTAAATTATGGCATCAAAAAAAGATTTCGTTAAATTTGATAAAGTCGATAAAAGCTACGATGGTAAAGTTTTAGTCGTCAAAGACCTTCAATTAGATATTGCTGAAGGAGAGTTTATTACAATGTTGGGACCCTCTGGTTCTGGTAAAACTACTTGCTTAATGATGTTAGCAGGTTTTGAAACACCAACTAACGGTGAAATTTATTTAGATGGTAAAGCAATATCGAGTATACCCCCTCACAAAAGAGGAATTGGAATGGTATTTCAAAATTATGCTTTATTCCCACATATGACTGTGTATGAAAATTTAGCTTTTCCATTAAGAGTGAGAAAAATTCCAAAAGATGAAGCTGATAAAAAAATTGATAAAGCATTATCAATGGTATCCCTACAAGGGTTTGCTGCAAGGATGCCAGGTCAATTATCAGGTGGACAACAACAAAGGGTGGCTGTTGCAAGATCATTGGTGTTTGATCCACAACTAGTTTTAATGGATGAACCTTTGGGAGCTTTAGATAAAAATTTAAGAGAAAGTATGCAATATGAGATTAAACATATTCATGAGAGCATTGGTGTGACAGTTGTTTATGTTACTCATGACCAGAGTGAAGCTTTGACGATGTCCAATCGTATTGCAGTGTTCAATGATGGTAAAGTTCAACAACTTTCAAGTCCTGATGAATTATATGAGAAACCCGTAAATTCATTTGTAGCTGAGTTTATCGGGGAGAATAATACTTTTGGTGGTGAAGTTTCAGATATTTCTGGCGGGAAGTGCAAAGTAAAATTAGCAAATGCAGAAATACTAGCTAATCCAATCTCAGTTAAAGGTAAAGGAGAGCGGACTACTGTTTCTTTAAGACCAGAACGAGCTTTGATTAATCCAAGTACAAAAATGGATAATCTTCATAAAGGAAAAATAGAAGAAGTAATTTATCATGGGGACCATACAAGAGTAAGAATAAATCTTTTAGGCAACCCAGAGTTTATTTTAAAAGTTCCAAATAGCTCATCTAACTTAGATATTAAACTAGGCAACGAGATTAATATCGGATGGAACAGTGATGACGCTCGGGCACTTGACCCAAAATAGACATTCCACAATTATTGAATAAGTAGATAAAAAGGGTTGTTGACTCTCTTCCCTGAAGTTGTTTTAATTAGGTTTTTAAACGTTTAAACGGAGGAAAAATGAAAAAACTAAGTAAAATATTACTAGCTATTTCTTTTGTACTTTCACTAACTACTTCAGCATTTGCAACAACAGTAACTGCAGTGTCTTGGGGTGGGGCTTATACTGAGTCTCAAAAGTTAGGTTATGGTGATCCTACTGCAAAAAAACTAGGCATTAACATTGCTTGGGTTGATTATTCAGGTGGTTTATCAGAAATCAAAGCACAAAAAGAAGCTGGAAAAATCACGTGGGATATAATCGACGTGTTTGCAATGGATACTATCACTGGATGTGATGAAGGATTATTTGTTGAATTTGATTTTGACAAAGACTTCCCGCCAGCTCCAGATGGAACTCCAGCAAGTAAAGATTTCTTTACTGCAATGCCAAGTAAATGTGCTGTAGGAAATATTTTATATTCTTGGAACTACGCTTATAACACTGAAAACGTTAAAGGTACTCCAAAGACTATCAAAGATTTCTTTAACACAAAGAAATTCCCTGGAAAAAGAGCTATCTACAAAAGCGCTTTAACTAATTTAGAGATCGCTTTAGCTGCAGATGGTATCAAGCCAGGTAAAGGCGGAGCAAAAATCTACAAAGCTTTAGAAACAGAAAAAGGTGTTGAAAGAGCGATGAACAAGATCAAAGAATTATGTACAGATCCACAAGGTGGATGTGTATTTTGGTCTGCAGGTGCTCAACCACCAGAACTGTTAGTATCAGGTGAAGTAGTAATGGCTACTGGTTGGAATGGTAGATTCTTCAATGCTGAAATTGGAGAAGGTGCACCAATCAAACAAGTTTGGGATGGCCAAGGTCTTGACTACGAATATTTCGTACAAGTTAAAGGTGGACCAAACGATGCTAATGGTATGGCTAAAAAAGCTTTAGCTATGATGACTAGTTCTGAAATGTTAGCAGGAAGTGCTAAATACATTGCATATGCTCCTTGGAGAAAATCTTCAATTAGCATAATGGAAAAAGGTGAGCCTTGGTATAAAGATGGTAAGACTAATATGGTACCACAAATGCCAACTGCACCGGCTAACACTAAAAACTACTTCCTAGTAGATCCAATTTTCTGGGCTGATAATGGAACAGAGCTTGGTGAAAAATGGGAAGCTATGAAAGCTGGTCTATAATTTAAGTTTTAAAGAACTTAATTATATATTATAATTTAAGGGCGGTTATTTATAACCGCCCTTTTTATTTATGAGCTCAGAAACAAAACAGATCTTAACTACAGACGGAATACCTTTAGAGGTTAGTCTAAAAAAAGCAGAAAAAAAGAATAAGATAAAAGCTTTCTTGCTTGTTGCTCCTTTATTATTTTTCTTAATTATCACCTATGTCTTTCCAATTGGAGACATGTTGTTTAGAAGTGTTGATGATAAGATGGTAACTCAAATGCTTCCCAAGACTTTTAAAGCAATGGAAAATTGGGATGGACAAGAGTTACCCGAGGAAGAAGTTTTCGCAGCTTTTCATGAGGACTTTATAAAACTAGTTGAAGATAAACGAGAAGGTAAACTATCTACTCAATTAAATTACACAAAGAACGGCTTTAAAAGTATTATTAAAAAATTAAGAAGAGCATCTAAAAAATTCGAAGAGGGAAATTATAAAGAACAAATAATGTCAGTACATAAAAGATGGGCTGATGTTGAGTACTGGAGAGCAATTCAAAGAAGAGCTCCTGAATTTACAGCTCAAAAATATCTAAAAGGAATGGATATGTATGTAAATGAGGAAGGGAAAATAGTAAGCGTTGAAGAAGATAGGAGAATTCACAGAGTATTATGGTTAAGAACTCTGGAGATTGCATTCTTTGTGACGGTCTTTTGTTTTTTGATGGCTTATCCAATAGCTCATTTGTTAGCTACTCTGCCAATGAAATATAGTAATTTATTAATGATCTGCGTACTGTTGCCGTTCTGGACTTCATTACTTGTAAGAACTGCTAGCTGGATGATTTTGTTGCAACAACAAGGTATCGTAAATGATTTCTTTGTTGGAATAGGATTGGTAGCTGACGATAATAGACCTGAGATGATGTATAACAAGACAGGAAGTTATGTAGCGATGACACAAATCTTGCTACCATTCATGGTGCTACCGCTATACAGTGTAATGAAAACTATCTCACCAAGCTTAATGAGAGCCGGAAAATCACTAGGTGGAACACCATTTGTAGCATTTTGGAAAGTTTATTTTCCACTAACAATCCCCGGAATAGGCGCAGGTTGCTTATTAGTATTCATTTTAGCGATTGGTTATTACATTACACCAGCCTTAGTTGGTGGTGCATCCGGAACTTTAATTAGTAACCAGATCGCCTTTCATATGAAAAGTACTCTAGACTGGAGTTTTGCATCTGCAATGGGATTAATGTTGTTAAGTGGAGTGCTGGTGATTTATTGGCTTTATAACAAAATAGTTGGAATTGATAATATTAAATTAGGATAATTAGAATGGCATTACCAAAATATACTGAACCACATTATAGAATTTGGCATTATATTTACCTAACAATTTGTGCCGCTGTTTTCTTTTTCCTAATTGCCCCTTTATTTGTAATCTTCCCATTATCTTTTAACGCAGAAGAATTTTTAAGTTTCTCTGATGGGATGAAAAGGCTTGATCCAGATGCTTTTTCTTTGAGATGGTATAAAGATATGATTTACGGAACTAAAAATCCTTGGGGATTAGCTGCTAAGAATAGTTTTATTATCGCAATTTTTGCAACAATAGGTTCAGTAATACTAGGAACAGTTGCTGCCTTAGGTTTAAGTAGTAGGCACATGCCTTACAAAGGTTTGATAATGGCTGTTTTAATTTCTCCTATGATCGTGCCTTTAATTATTTCAGGTGTTGCAATATTTTTTTTCATGGCAAAGGCTGGTTTGGCAGCAACCCATACAGGTATTGTTCTTGCTCATATTATTTTAGGAACACCATTTGTTGTTATCACAGTTACTGCTACACTCTCAGGATTTGACCATAGTGTAACAAGAGCTGCTGCAAGTTTAGGTAGCGATCCAGTAAATACTTTTATGAAAATTACGTTGCCACTAATTTTACCTGGGGTTATTTCAGGTGGATTATTTGCTTTTGTGACTTCCTTTGACGAAGTTGTTGTTGTTTTATTTTTAGCAGGATTAGAAAATACAACTATTCCTATTCAAATGTGGACGGGTTTAAGAGAACAATTAAGTCCAACAATTCTAGCAGTTGCGACTTGTTTAATTATACTATCAACATTAATATTAGTAACCGCTGAGCTTTTAAGAAGACGATCTGAGAGGCTTAGAGGTATTAATCGATAGTAAAAAAATCAAATGAAAATTAAGAATGTAGTAGTTATTGGATCAGGTACAATGGGAAGTGGTATAGCTGCACATCTCTGCAATGCTAATATCCCTGTCACACTTTTAGATTTAAAAACTGAAATAAGTCAAAATGCTAGAGAACGAATACATAAATCAAGACCGCCTTTATTAATTGATAAAACCAAAATTGATAATATTAAGGTTGGAAATATATCTGATGATTTTGATGTGGTTAAAAATGCTGATTGGATTGTCGAGGCAGTGGTTGAGAGGATTGATATTAAACATCAAATTTATGATAAAATTTTTGAAAGCAGGAAAGATGGAGCAATAGTTTCCTCAAATACTTCCTCAATCCCAATCAAAGTTTTATCTCAAAACTTAAATAAAGATCAAAAAAAAGATTTTTGCATCACTCATTTTTTTAATCCTGTTAGATACATGGGTCTTTTAGAAATAGTTAAGAATGAAGACAATGATTTAAATAAAATCAATCAATTAAAAGAATTTTGTGAAGTTGAGTTAGGTAAAGGAGCAATTGTTTGCAATGATACCCCTGGTTTTTTAGGAAATAGGGTAGGTGTGTATGCAATGCAAATTGCAATGACTGAAGCATTTAAGATGAAACTTTCTATAGAGGAAGCAGATGCAATTTTTGGAAGACCTATGGGTATACCTAAAACAGGAGTTTTTGGATTATACGATTTGATTGGAATAGATTTAATGGCAGATGTTTTAAAAAGTTTTATCAAAGAACTTCCAAAATCTGATGAGTTCCATGAGGTTGCTAAAGAAATTCCTTTAGTAAAAAAATTGATTGAAACTGGATATACGGGAAGAAAAGGCAAAGGTGGCTTCTACAGAATGAAGAAGACCGATAGTGGAAAAATCATGGAAGCAATTAATCTTGAAACTGGCGAGTATTCAACAAGTCAAAAAATAGATATTAAGTCCGATAAAGTAGATTTAAAGGCTCTAATTAACAGAAAAGATAAGTATGGAGACTATGCTTGGTCAGTACTATCCAAGATAATAAAGTATGCTTCTTCACTAGTTCCGGGGATTACCAAAGAATTTAATGACATAGACGAGGCAATGAGACTTGGATTTAACTGGGCGAAAGGACCTTTTGAGATGTTAGAAGAAATTGGTGTAAAAAATTTCTTCGATAAAGTTGATGAATATAAAGGTAATAATTTTTTAGAAAATTTGTCGAATTCTAAAGATGAAAATTTTTATGGTGAAAGGCAAAAGTACACATCGATTGAAACTTTAGGGAAGATTAAGAAAACTGCCTCAAGTGTTGATGGTAACAGTTCAGCTTCAATTTATAGATTTAATGATTTTAATATTGTTGAGTTTACGACTAAAGCTAATGCGCTTGATTATGACTCAATGGATGCTCTTAAGAAAGCAACTGATAAACCTTTAATAATAATTAATGAAAGTATGCAATTTTCTGCTGGCGTTAACCTGACCTATACTATGGAATTTGCAAATAAAAATGATTTTAAATCGATAGAAAAATTTATCAAATATTTTCAAGAAACTTGCAAACATCTTAAGTACTCTAAATACCCAGTTATATCTGCTCCGTCAGGTCTAACTTTAGGAGGAGGTTTTGAAGTTTTAGTACAAAGTAATTTCGTAGCCTCACATACAAATATTGTAATCGGATTGGTAGAAACTATTGTTGGATTAATTCCAGCTGGAGGTGGATGTAAAGAAATGCTGGCTAGATGGTTAAATACTGAAGAAGCTAAGAAAGATCCAAAATATGCACCCTTAAAAGTATTTGATATAATAGGCTATGGTAGAACAGCTACGTCTCCAGTTGAGGCAGAACCTTTGAAATACTTATTACCTGAAAATAAAAGAATTATGAATAGAAATAGTTTGCTTGAAGTATCGAAAAAAATCTTGAATGAAAACAAGAACTTTAAAGCACCAAATGAGCTTACATTTAATTTACCTGGTAAAGCAGTTATTGATGATATGAACAAAATTTTAGAAAAACTTTACAATGATAAAGTTATATTGGATCATGGTTTGACCGTGGCAAAAGAATTAGCTCACGTTTTAAGTGGTGGTGAAACTACCAAAGATAAATCTCTTACAGAAGATGATTTGTTTAAATTGGAACTTGATGCTTTTATGAGATTAATCGAAACTAAACAAACTCAAGACAGAATCAAACATACTCTTGCTACTGGTAAACCTTTGGTTAATTAAATAATCTAAGAGTATTTATAAAGTCAGGCCTTAAAACATATTCAGATTTATTTAAATGTTTAATTTTTTCTAAAGCTTCTAAGCCAAATATTACTTTTCCGATGGGTGTGTATTCTCCTTCATACAAAGGTTCATCCTGAAGAATTATAAAAAATTGACTGTCCTCAGTATCATATTTTAAAGATCGAGCTAATCCTACACTTCCTTTGGTATAGTTAAAATCCTTATCAACTTCAGATTTGATTGTACCTAAACCAGATTTTCCACTTCCAATTTTTCCATAATCAATGTTTCCTTTTTTTCCAAATTCTACATCACCAGCTTGTACAAGTTTATCTTTAATGACCCTATGAAATGCTACATCATCATAGGCATTAGATTTAATCAATGTTTTAAATCTCTCTACTCCATTTGGAGATATTTCTGGATATAATTCTATAATTACATTTCCACACTCAACGTTTAGAATTGCTATGTTATTTGGATTTTCAAAGTTAATTTTATTTGGGTCGTAATTCTTAACAAACAAACATTTATCTTTAAGCAAAACAAAAGAGGTAATTGAAAATAAACCTAAAATTACAACAAATATAAATATTATTTTTTCAGATTTTGATGCTTTTATCTTTTCAATCATAAAATAAAATTTTCATCAATTTTTAAAAGTCCTTTTTTGATGAATTCAATCTTTTTTTGAAGAATAGGATCAATCGTTTCAGGTAAATTTCCATACATTAAATGAGAAAATACTTCAGCCATATCCTCAGATGCGGTAGATTGTGAGTATTCAGTAATAAAACCAGTTGTTACAGAATATGTTTCTAATCCTATTTTTTTAGTGCATGTGGAACATTCTGCATAATTAAACTCTTTAGGATTAAAACTAGACCAAATTTGCTCATCAAATATATCTTTGAAACTATCATTTATTATGTGGAACACTTCGTGATGTAACACTCTTTCAAAATACCTGTCGTTAAATTTTATATCTACAATTAAAGTTTTCATTACATTATCAGGTATCCCAGCAGTATTGATGCCTGAGATCGATAAATCTTCACACATAACAATGTATTTTAAATTTATTTTTTTTAAAAAGTTCAGAGAATATCTATTAAGATTTTTTTCAATAACCTTATATTTTCTATCTAGGTCTTGTTTTGATGATTTGAAACAATTGATATTATTATCAATACCTATTGTAAATGCTTGTTTAGCATTTAAGTATCTTAATTTGTTTTCAGTTTTAAGATTATAAATCTCCAGGTTCGGAATTTTTATTAATTCGTAAATTGTATCTGCTTGAGTTGGATAAATTAAAAATAAATACAATAAAATGAGCTTTAATAATTTCATAATTAGTATTATTGAAGATATTCCAATTTGTTAGAATGTGATAGAGTTTTTGTGATGAAAAAAAAAAGAACCAAAGAACCCATTCAACCAGTAAGTGGTACAAAGGTTCCAAGATTTGCCGGCCCATCAACTTTTGCTAGACTACCAGAATTAAGAGATGTTGAGTACTGCGATGTTGCAATAGTCGGGATACCATTTGATGCAGGCACAAGTTATAGACCTGGAGCAAGATTTGGTCCTCAAAGCATTAGACAAGCTTCAAGACATTTAAGAACAAATTATCATCCAAATTATGATGTTGAGCCCTTTAAAGTTCAACAAGTTGCTGATGCAGGTGATATTACTTGTAATCCATTTAATATAGATGAAGCAATTAAGCAAATTGAGGAAGGAGCCTTGGATCTTCTTAAAAAAACTGGTGGTATAATTAGTTTAGGAGGAGATCATACAATTGCGTTTCCTCTATTAAAAGCAGTAAATAAAATTAACAATGGTCCTGTTGCTTTAGTACATTTTGATGCTCATCTTGATACTTGGGACACTTATTTTGGTGCGCCTTATACACATGGAACACCTTTTAGAAGAGCACGTGAAGAAAATTTATTCATGGATGATGCTTCAATGCATGTTGGTATTAGAGGTCCATTGTATAGCAGAGAAGATCTTAAAAACGATGAAAGTTTTGGATTTAAGATAATTCATTGTGATGAGTTTCAAACTGAAGGCACTGATAAAATTGCTGAAAGAATAAAAAAAAGAGTAGGAGATAATCCATTGTATTTATCAATTGATATTGATGTTTTAGATCCTGCTTTTGCACCTGGCACTGGTACACCAGAAATAGCTGGAATGACCACTAGAGAAATGGTTAATGTTATTAGAGGCTTGTCTGGTATGAATTTAATCTCTGCAGATGTTGTTGAGGTATCACCTGCTTATGATCATGCTGAGGTAACATCACTTGCAGCTGCTACTATAGTTTATGAGTTAACAAATCTATTTGCAAAAAAGTAAAGAAAGGTTAGGAATCTTCAATGGAAAATAAAAAAAATTTTTATATCAACGGCAAATGGGTAACACCAAAAAGCAAAGAAGAAATCAAGGTAATTGATCCTGCAACCGAAGAAAATTGTGCAGTTATAACACTAGGCAACAAAGATGATGTAAACGATGCTGTGAATGCTGCCAAAAAAGCTTACAATTCGTGGGCGTTTTCATCAAAAGAGGAGAGAATAAAATTATTAGAAAAACTTTACGAAAATTATAAGAAAAGATGGGCTGACATCGCAAATGCAATTACGATAGAGATGGGAGCACCAAAAGATTTTGCAACAAAACTTCAAGCTGGCACAGGTGCTGCTCATTTAAAATCATTTATAAGATATTTAAAAAATTTTGAATTTGAAAAACCATTAGGAGAACATGCGCCTAACCAAAGACTTATTTATGAACCAAAAGGCGTATGTGCATTAATCACACCGTGGAATTGGCCAATGAATCAAGTTTGTTTAAAAGTAATGCCTGCAATAGCGTCTGGCTGCACTATGGTTTTAAAACCATCTGAACTAGCTCCGTTATCTTCAATGATATTAGCTGAGCTTATTGATGAGACTAAAATTCCAGCAGGTGTGTTTAATTTAGTTAATGGTGATGGAGCTACAACTGGCGATGCATTAACAAGTCATCCTGACGTTAATATGATTTCATTTACTGGATCAACTAGAGCAGGAGCATTAATTTCTCAAAATGCTGCGAAAGATTTTAAAAGAGTAAGTTTAGAACTTGGTGGCAAAGGTGCAAATATAATATTTAAAGATGCTGATCCAGATGCAATAGAAAGAGGTGCTTTGAGATGTTTTAGAAACTCAGGCCAGTCATGTAATGCACCCACAAGAATGCTAGTTGAAAAATCAATGTATAATGATGCTGTTGAAAGATTAAAGAAGTATACAGAAAATTTCGAGGTTGGTGATCCAAAAAAAGAGGGAGAGCATATAGGCCCGGTTATTTCTGAAACTCAATACAACAAGATACAAACTTTAATTAAGAAGGGTATTGATGAGGGGGCTAAATTAGTAGCTGGAGGCCCAGGCAAACCAGATGGATTAGAAAAAGGTTATTTTGTGAAGCCTACTGTATTTGCCGATGTTAATAACAAAATGGAAATAGCAAGAACAGAAATATTTGGCCCGGTTTTGTCTGTAATGCCTTTTGAAACGGAGGAAGAAGCTATTGAAATTGCAAACGATACTCCCTACGGATTAACAAACTACATTCAAACCAAAGATAAAGAAAAAGTAAAGAGAGTTGCTAGAAAACTTAGATCGGGAATGGTTGATGTTAATGGTGCTGGTATTGCTGTTGATGCGCCTTTTGGTGGATTTAAGCATTCAGGGATTGGTAGAGAAGCTGGTGAACATGGTCTAGAAGAGTTTCTAGAGGTTAAATCTGTAGGTGGGTGGAGTTAATTAAGAGTAGATTTTTTTTTAATTCCTTCAAGAAATTTTAAACATTTTTTAAGTTCATTAAGTTCAATGAACTCATCAACTTTGTGAGCTTGTTCAATAGAACCTGGTCCGCAAACAACTGTGCTGATACCAATTTCTTGAAACAATCCAGCTTCAGTTCCAAAGGATACAACTTCTCTAGAATTATCACCGGTCAAACTTGAGACTAACTCACATGCCTCTGAATTATCTATACGATCAAAACCTGTGACTTCACCTATTATTTCCTTGGTTATATTTGAATTAGGAAAAACTTTTCTCATCTCTGGTAATAAAACTTCATTTGCATATTCATCTATTTTTTCATTAAGAAAAACACCATCTTCTTTGATGACTGGTCTTGTTTCCCATTCAACCCGACATTTGTCAGCTATTACATTGTGAGCTATACCTCCAAATATTCCTCCAACTTGCAATGTTGAAAAAGGAGGATCAAAAATTGAGTCCTTCGGAGCTCTTTTTTTTAATTCATCTCTAAGCTCGATTAACTTATTTGCATATTTTGATGCAAATTCAACGGCACTAACACCTTTATGTGGCATTGAACTATGTCCAGCTAATCCCTCAAAATAAGTAGTATATTCATAACAACCTTTATGCGCATCTATGATTTTCATTTTTGTAGGTTCACCCACAATACAAATTCCATCTTGAATATTTCTTTTTTTAAGTTCTTTAATTAATATTGGAGCACCCAAGCATGCTGTTTCCTCATCAAATGTAAAAGAAAAATGAATATCTCTATTTAAATCAACTTTAGAAAAAACTGGAGCAAACGCTAAAGCACATGCAATAAATCCCTTCATATCACAGGAACCTCTTCCATAAAGTTTATCTTCTTTAATTGTTGCTGTGAAAGGGTCTGTGCTCCAACTCTTTGAAACAGGGACTGTATCAGTATGACCAGATAAAATTATTGGTTTAACCCCATTTGATTTTTTTGCTTTTATTGTTGCAAAAAGATTTACTCTTTTTTTTTCATCATCATATGTTTTAAATGAAGTTGCACCTAAATCATTTAGATATTTCTCACAATAATTAATTAAATCATTGTTATCCTCTCCAGAAATAGTTTTAAATCCAATTAAATCAGATAAAATTTTAATAGAATTTTCGTATAATTTATCTAAATTTACTTCTGTACTCATTAGTAATAATTAATATAAATATCCCATTTATGAAAGAACAAATTACTTACGACATATTTGAGAAAATAGACATTAGACTTGGGACAGTAATTTCAGTCAAAAAAAATGAAAAAGCTAGAAAACCATCTTTAGTTGTTGAAGTTGATTTTGGAAAAGAAATAGGTGTTAAAACATCTTCTGCCCAAATTACTCATTTTTATAATGAGGAAAATTTAGTTGGTAAACAAGTGATTGGTGTTTGTAATTTTCCAGAAAAAAATATTGCAGGTGTAAAATCTCAATTTTTACTTTTAGGCTCGATAGACTCTGAAGGAAAGGTAACATTAGTACATCCCTCACAAAAAGCAGAGAATGGTTTACCTATAGCATAAGTATGCATCCTGAATTTTTATCTATGGCACTATTCTGGATTGTAGCTGCTTATACACCAGGACCAAATAACGTGGTCGCATCTTACTCTGGTTTTAATTTTGGAATAAGAAAAACAATCCCTCATATTTTTGGAGTTACATTTGGATTTACTTCAGTGGTATTTGCTTTGACAATTGGTTTAATTAATGTTTTTAAACTATTTCCGATTATCCAAACTATTTTGAAATATTTGGGAAGTTTATTTTTAATATATCTAGCTTATAAAATTAGTTTCTCAAAATCTTCTAACGAGAGCAAAAACGAAAATCCAATTTCTTTTTTAGATACTTTTATTTTTCAATTTTTAAATCCAAAAGGCGTTTTGATTGGAATTATTATTGTTTCAACATATGTTGAATATGGAGAAAATTATCTTAATTATGCGACTCAAGTTGTTTTATTTGCTTTTATAGTATCTTTATCAAGCATTACCTTTTGGACATTTGTTGGTAAATATCTTAGAAAATTTGCGACAAATGAGAAATTTATTAAATACTTTAATTATGTTATGTCAGTGCTTCTTCTTTTGAGCATAATTACATTTTATATATAAGATATGAAACCAGGAAATAAAAATTCTTACAAATCATTATCTGACCTAGAGGTTAACGGTAAAAATTATAAATATTATTCATTAAAAAAAGCTGAATTAAATGGTTTAGAAGGTATTTCAAAATTACCAAAGTCATTAAAAGTTTTATTGGAAAATTTACTTAGGTATGAGGACGATATGTCAGTTAATAAAAAACAAATAGAAGCAGTAAAAAAATGGCTTGATACAAAAAAATCAAAAACTGAAATAGCTTACAGACCAGCCAGGGTTTTACTTCAAGATTATACAGGGATACCAGCAGTGGCTGATTTAGCCGCTATGAGAGAAGCTGTAAAAGAAAAAAATAAAGATCCAAATACAATTAACCCATTATCTGCTGTCGATTTAGTTATTGATCACTCTGTTCAAGTTGATCAGTCAGCCAAAAAAGATTCATTTGAAAAGAATGTAGATATTGAATTTAAAAGAAATGGCGAAAGATATTCTTTTTTAAAATGGGGTCAAAGCGCTTTTAACAATTTTAGAATTGTTCCTCCGGGAACTGGTATCTGTCACCAGGTTAATTTAGAGTATTTATCAAAAGTAGTTTGGTCAGAAGAATACAAGGGAGAAAAATATTTATTCCCTGATACTCTTGTTGGAACAGACAGTCATACAACCATGGTTAATGGTTTATCAGTTTTAGGATGGGGTGTTGGTGGAATTGAAGCTGAAGCGGGTATGTTGGGACAACCTATTTCAATGTTAATCCCTGAAGTCATTGGATTTGAGGTAACAAAAAAAATGCCAGAGGGCACAACCGCTACAGACTTAGTTTTGACGGTTGTTAAAATGCTTAGAGACAAAGGAGTAGTTGGGAAATTTGTTGAATTCTACGGTGAGGGATTAAAAAATTTAACTTTAGCAGATAGAGCAACAATTGCTAACATGGCACCTGAGTATGGAGCTACATGCGGATTCTTTCCAATAGATGAAGAAACTTTAAAATATTTAGAATTTTCTGGAAGAGATAAAGAAACAGTGGCGATTGTTGAAAAGTATGCGAAGGAACAAGGTTTGTGGGCAAGCGATGAAATTAAGTTTACTGATAAAATCTCTTTAGATATGTCCACTGTAGTTCCAACAATTTCAGGCCCTAAAAGACCACAAGATAAAGTTCTTTTAACTGACGCATCAAGCAATTTTAAAAAAGTTTTTAAAGAAGCTACAGATAAAAATGATTATAAAATTTCTAAAGTAAAAGAAACAGATTATGAAATTAAAGATGGTTCAATACTAATTGCTGCAATTACATCATGTACGAACACTTCTAATCCAAACGTTCTTATTGGAGCTGGACTACTTGCAAAAAAAGCTGTTGAATTAGGATTGAATGTTAAACCATGGGTTAAAACATCTTTAGCTCCTGGGTCCAAAGTTGTAACTGATTATTTAGAAAAGGCAGGTCTAAATACATATTTAGATCAATTAGGATTTAATTTGGTTGGTTATGGATGCACAACTTGTATTGGGAATTCAGGACCTTTAGCAGAAAATATAGTTGATGCTATTCAAAAAGAAAATTTGTATGCGGTCTCTGTTTTATCAGGTAATAGAAACTTTGAAGGTAGAATTTCACCTCATATTAAAGCAAATTATTTGGCCTCTCCACCTCTTGTTGTAGCTTATGCTTTGGCTGGTCATATGGAATTTGATTTAGTCAAAGACTCATTTGGAAAAGGCAAAAATGGTAAAGATGTTTTTTTAAAAGATATTTGGCCTTCAAATAAAGAAATAGAAGATACATTAAAGATTTCTCTTAATGCAGATATGTTTGTTAAAAGATATTCAAATGTTTCCGAGGGACCAAAACAATGGCAAGAAATCAAAACAGAGAAGAGTAGTATTTATAATTGGGATGAAAATTCTACTTACGTAAAAAAACCTCCTTTTTTTGAAAATCTTAGTGACGACCCAGAAGGTTTTAAAGAGATTAAAAATGCTAGACCATTATTGATATTAGGAGATATGGTTACTACAGATCACATTTCTCCTGCTGGTAATATTCAAAAAGATAGCCCAACAGGTGAATATTTTATGAATTATCAAATTCTTCCAAAGGATTATAATTCATACGGTTCAAGACGTGGAAATCATGAGGTAATGATGAGGGGTACATTTGCAAACATAAGAATTAAAAATGAAATGGCCCCTGGAACTGAAGGTGGTTATACAAAATTATACCCTGAGGAAAAAGTTATGTCAGTTTATGATGCAGTAGTGGAGTATAAAAAAAGGGGAACTGATTTAGTTGTAATTGGTGGCAAAGAATATGGAACAGGCTCCTCTCGTGATTGGGCTGCAAAAGGAACTAAATTATTGGGCGTTAAGGTAGTAATTGCTGAAAGTTTTGAGAGAATACACAGATCTAATTTAATTGGGATGGGAATATTGCCATTGCAATTTATGGAAAGTATGAACAGAAAAAATCTTAATTTATTAGGTTCTGAATTGATTAGTGTAGTAGACATCGAAAAGGGAATTAATCCCTCCGACAAAGTAAAAGTTGAGATTAAATATGCATCGGGTGATGTAAAAATAATAGATACCTTATGTAGAATTGATACTAAAAATGAATTGGAATATTATAAAAATGGTGGAATACTTCAATATGTTTTAAGAAATATGATTTAAATATGGATGAGGATATATCAATAATAAATACAAATACAAGAAATGAAAAAATAAAAAATTTTTTTATTCATAATAAAAAAAAAATAATTTCAAGCTTAGGAGTTATCATTATACTTTTAATTAGTTATTTTGCTTTTGGTGAATACCAGGATAGAAAAAAAATTAAGATTTCAGATTCTTTTAATACAATAACTATAAATTATTCTGAAAAAAATAAGGAAAAAACAGCTAAAGATTTAATAAAAATTATTAATGAAAAAAATCCAACTTATTCACCGTTATCATTATATTTTATTATTGATAATGAACTAATCAGCAGTAGTGAAAAAATAAATAATTTATTTGATATAATCATTGATGAGACATCTTTAGACAAAGAAATTAAAAACTTAAATATATACAAAAAAGCTCTTTTTAATGCAGATAATATTAATGAAAATGAACTTCTCAAAATCTTAAATCCACTTATCAATTCAGAAAGTGTTTGGAAATCCCATGCATTACATCTTATGGCTGAATATTTCTATTCGAAAAATGAAAAGCAAAAATCTAAAGAATTTTTTAATCAAATTATAAATTTAGAAAATGCTAATCAAAAAATAAAACTAGATTCCCAAAGAAGATTAAATAGAGATTTAAGTGAATAGAATTATAAGTTTTATATTTGTTATCATTTTTTTTTCAGGCTGCTCTTTAAATAAAAACTCTAAATTTTGGACTTCAGAAAATCTAGAAAAATTAGAGGAGAAAAAATTTGAAAAAATTTTCGATGATCAAAAAGCTTTAGGTAAAGAATTAAATACTAATGTAAATTTAAATCTTATTTCAAATACAAAAAAAAAAAATACTATTAAAGAGCTAACAAATAATGACGGACAATATAGTTTTGATGGTTTATTAAAAAAATCATCAAAATATAAATTTTCAAAGATAAAAAATTTTAATCAACTTGAACCAGTTATATCATTTAATAAAAATAATGTTATTTTTTTTGATGACAAAGGCACAATTTTGCAATTCAACGAAAAATCTCAACTAGTTTGGAAAAAAAATTATTACTCTAAAACAGAGAAAAAATTAAATCCAATTTTACAATTTGCAAATAACAAAAAATATTTGATAGTTGCAGATAATCTTACGAAATATTACATGCTTGATTTAAAAGATGGAAATTTAATATGGTCCAAAAGAAATTTAGCTCCCTTCAATTCACAAATTAAAATTTATAAAGACCGATTTTTTATGATTGATTTTACAAATACTTTAAGATGTATTTCGATGAAAAATGGTGAGGAATTATGGAATTTTCAAACAGAGGCATCCTTTATAAGATCTCAAAAAAAGTTATCAATGGCAATAATGGACGATGTAATTTATTTTAATAATTCTTTGGGAGATATTAGTGCGATTAATATAGATGATGGCGGTTTACTCTGGCAGTTACCAACTACTAATAATCTAATTATTAATTCAGCTTTTTCACTTGAAACATCTGACATTATTACTGATGGAAATAATTTATTTTTTTCTAATAATAAAAATCAATTCTTCTCGATTGATATTAAGTCAGGAAATTTCCAGTGGGTGAATAAAGTTAATTCTAATATCAGACCAACATTAATAGGAAATTTTTTAATCACAGTTTCTTTAGAAGGTTATTTGATAGTTATTGATAAAATTACCGGTAATATAGTTAAGGTCACTGATGTATTTAATAACTTTAATCCAAAAAAAAGAGATACAATTTTTCCCACAGGATTTGTTGTTGGGCTAAAAAATATATATTTGTCAACAAATGTTGGAAGGTTGTTAGTGATTGATATAAAATCTGGTAAAACAATATCAACACTAAAAGTTGATAAGGATAAAATTTCACGCCCGTTTGTTTTGAACCAAAATTTATATTTGGTAAAAGATAACGCTATAATCAGATTAAATTAATGTTATTAAAATTATTAGATAAGTTTGGTAGAAAAAAAGTTGTTCTAGATAGAGGACCTTCACATCCAAGATTTGATTTAGCGAAACCTTGGATGAATAGATATTATGTAATCTTCAGACATAGACCAAAATGGTTTCCGTTTAATATACTTATTCATGAAATGTTAGCTGATGATCACGGTGAAGGAGTACATAATCATCTTTTTCCATATATTACGATTGTAATAAGAGGTGGTTATTGGGAAACAACTAAACAGGGAAAATTTTGGAGAAGACCAGGTTATATTGGATTCAGATCTGCCAACACATATCATAGAGTTGATTTAGAGCCCGGAACCAAACCTATGACAATTTTTATTTCCGGTCCATTTGGTTTAAGGAAAGGTCCAAGATCAGAATATGGTATTGATTTTAAATCAAAAAAAAATTGATGTCCAAAAATCTAGAGGAAAAATTTAGATCATTTTGTAATTCAAAAAATTTAGAAATTAATCAGAACCAAATTACGACAATTAAATTACTACAAGATTTTTATAATAAAAATTTTCATTCTTCAATCTTCAATATTTTTAAAAAAGAAAATTATAAAAAAGGTTTTTATCTTCATGGGGGCGTTGGTGTCGGAAAAACAATGATATTAGATTTTTTTTATGATCTAATTTCTAAAAAAAAACTAAGACTTCACTTTAATGAGTTTATGTTAAATTTTCACGATTTTGTTCATGAAAACAAAAACAAGGAAGATGAAAATATTATTAATTTATTTGTTAAAGACTTAAAATTAAAAGCTTCGTTAATTTATTTTGATGAGTTCCAGGTTACCAATATAGTAGATGCTATGATACTAGGTAAATTATTTTATAAAATATTTAGTGAAAATATTAAGATAATTATCACCTCAAATATTCAAATTTCTGATTTATATAAGGATGGTCTACAACGTGATCAGTTCAAACCTTTTATTGAGATCATGAAAAAAAAGACACTCGAACATGAACTTGTTATTGAGGATGATTATAGAAAATCAAAAGAAAACCAAAATGATAGATATTTCTCCCCACTTAACCAAGAAAGTAATTTTAAAATGAATAAATTCTTTAGAATTATTTCAAAGGATAGAAAAAAAACTACTCAAAGTCTTGATATTAAAGGAAGAGAATTTCTAATTAAAGAATTTTATGAAGGAGTTGTCAGATTTACATTTGATGAGTTATGTGACAAAAATTTGGGAGCTGAGGATTACCTTGAAATAGCTAAAGTGTCTAAATTTATAGTTATTGATAAAATACCAAAGTTTGATGACATAAACTCTAACCAACAACACCGTTTCATAACCTTAGTTGATATAGTTTATGATAAGAAAATACCAATTGCTGTCACTGCTGAAAAAAATCTAGACGAATTAACGTCATCTAAATCATTAAAAGAGCCTTTTAATCGTACAATAAGCCGTCTTTATGAGCTAACATCCTCAAACTTTAATTTATGATACAAAAATTTAATAACTTTAAAGTGAATACCAATGGACAAAAATTATACGAATTCACTGATGAAACAATTAGTTGGATCAAGAAAAATAAATTTAAAAATGGAATACTTAATTTAAGTATTCAACACACAAGTGCCTCTTTAATAATTCAAGAAAATGCAGATCCTGATGTCCAAACTGACTTAATCAATTATTTTAATAAAATCGCACCAATGGATAATAAGTTATATATTCATACAACTGAAGGCAAAGACGATATGCCTGCACACATAAAATCAAGTTTAACCAATAATCAAATTTCTCTTAGTGTTGAAAATGGAGAATTATTACTTGGAACTTGGCAGGGTATTTATTTATTTGAGCACCGATTAAACCCACAAATAAGAACCATCATTCATCATTTTTTAGGAGAGGTCTAATTTTTTTTTAAACTTTGAAATGCTTTAAGTGCAGAAGCTCTTGCTTCTTCATGTATCACTATTGGTTTTGGATAATCTTTTCCTATGATTGTATTAATTGCTTGTTGATATTTCATTTCCATTTCCCAAGGCTTGTGAATAAATTTTTGAGGAACTTTACTTAATTCTGGTATCCATTTTTTTACATACTTTCCCTCTTTATCAAATTTTTCACCTTGAAGAATAGGATTAAAAATCCTGAAGTACGGAGCTGCATCAGCTCCACAACCTGCAACCCATTGCCATTGAGCTACATTATTGGCTTTATTAAAATCAAGCAAACAATTTCTAAAATGCTTTTCACCCTCGGTCCAATTAATTCTCAAATGTTTTACTAAAAAAGAACCAACTACCATTCTAATCCTATTATGCATCCAACCCATTTCATATAATTCTCTCATTCCAGCATCAACGATTGGATAACCAGTCATCCCTGATTTCCATGCTTTTAAAAATTTTTCATTTTTTACCCAAGGAAATTTATCAAATTCTTTTCTGTAATTTCCTTTTAAAAACTCAGGGAAATAATTAATTAAACTATGAGAGAACTCACGCCAACCAAGTTCATTAATATATTTTCTATAACCAATGCCTTTAGATTTAATCTCGTTACATTTTTTCCAAATCGTGCTTACATGTATTTGTCCGTGTTTGATATAAGGAGATAACTTTGATGTGCCCTCTATAGAGGGAAAATCTCTAGCCGAACCATATTCTTTAATCTTATCATTAATCAAATTGTTAAGAACTTTTTTTGAATCATTTTCTGATACTTTCCAATAATTCTCAAATTTTTTGTACCAACTTTTTTTTGGTAAAATACTTTTTGGTTCAACACAATTTTTGAAGAAAGATATTACTTTCGTTTTTTTCTTTACAATATAATTTTTACTTGGTGGTAAACCTAAATATTTTTGTTCAGCATTTCTCCAGAAAGGAGTGAATACTTTAAAAGGTGTTCCATCATTTTTAGTAACTTCTTGAAATTCATTTAGAATATTTCCTTTAAAATATTTAAATTCAACTTCATTTTTCAAGAAAACATCTCTAATTTTTTTTCCTTTTGCAATTACATCAGGTTCGTAAATTTTATTCCAATATATTGAAACGTCATCTTTTTTTTTAATTTTGGAAAATATATCTAGTTCATCACCTGCTAATATTTGGAGATTTATTTTGTATTTAGATAATTCAGATTTAAATATTTCTAAAGATTTAAATAACCACCACTTTTGGGCTTCCCTTTTGTTGTCAAAATCGGCTTTATTATAAATAAATAAAGCAATAACATTTTCATGATTTTGCGTAGCATATGAGAGAGCAGGATTGTGTTCGATTCTAAAGTCTTCCCTTATCCAAGCTATTGCATTTTTGGTCATATAAATATTATTTTCTACCTTTAGATAACAGCTGTTTGTAAAGTTTAACATCTGCATTTCCTTCGCATCCTATGACAAGAATGTTAGAATCTTCATTCAAATTTAATGATTTTCTTGCTTTTGGATTGTTTGCTAAACCTATAAGAGCAATAACTCCAGGAGTTGCACATTCACCACCTATAATTGAAACTTTACTTAATTTTCTATCTTTTAACATCGCGGTTGTTTTAGCAACATTATTATCAGCAACAGATACACAATAGTTAGAAGTTTTTTTTAATATTAGCCATGGGACAAGTGACATTTCATTACATGACATCCCACCCATAATACTTTCTTTTTTTATTCTTATTTTTTTCATTTTGTTTGCTTTAACACTCTGAAGAACACAATCAGCTCTATTAGGCTCAACAACAATGATTTTTGGAATTCTTTTAAAATATTTTGCTACCCCAGCTACTACTCCTGCCGCTAATCCTCCAACACCTGCTTGAACAAATATATGAGTTATATAATGGTTGGTTTGTTTAGATATTTCTTTTATCATAATAGAATATCCAGCCATTGTAAGTTGAGGAACATATTTATAGTTTTTGGTAGAGACGTCCTGGACTATTTGCCAATTATATTTTTTTGAAAGTCTTTTGCATTCCTCTAACGAATTTTCATAATTTCCCTTAACCCTTATTACCTCAGCACCAAATTTCTCAATTTCACTAACTCTTGTTTGGCTTACATATTGACTTACAAAAATTTTACATCTTAAATTTAATCTTTTTGCTCCCCAGGCAACTGACCTACCATGATTGCCAGCCGTTGCTGATGAAATAACCATATTTTTTTTTCCTTTAGATATCTTCTCTACTGCGTATGCTCCCCCTAGAGCTTTAAACGACTTTAAATGAAATCTTTTAGACTCATCCTTATAAAATATATTATTTAATTTTAAATTTTTCTTTAATTTATTAAGAGATAAAAGAGGAGTTGCTTTATAATTTTTCCAATTTGAAATTGATTTATAAGCATTGGTGATTAATGTAGAAGGAAGATGTTTTAAAACATAACTTCTTTTAAAATTATAACGATTATTTTTTAATAATTTTTTATATTTCCAGCTTTTAAGATTTTTTAAACTCTTCACTTTAACAATCTAGAGTATTTTGTCTTTCCCATTTGGTTATAGGTTTTGATTTATCAAATCTTTCTATATTGTTAAATTCTTTTATTTCTGTATCTCTAAGTTTTATATAGCTATGGATTACATCAGCACCAAAAGCATCATTCATTTCTTTATTTTGTTTTAATTGACTCAATGATTGATCTAACTCATCAGGAAGTTTTGGAAGATTTGGATATTTTGCAAAATCTTCATACATATTACAATCTAGAGGCTTTCCAGGATCTATTTTGTTTTTAATACCGTTAATTCCAGCTGCAAGAACACTTGCTTGAAGTAAATAAGGGTTTGCTGATCCATCCATTAATCTTAATTCAAATCTTCCTGGATCAGGAATTCTAATCATATGAGTTCTGTTATTACCAGTATAAGAAATACTACTTGGTGACCATGATGCACCTGACTTTGTTGGTGGTGCATTAATTCGTCTGTAACTATTTATTGTAGGATTAAAAAAAGCAGATAAAGATGAAGCATGTTTTATTACTCCACCTAAAAAATTATATGCCATTTTACTAAGACCTAATTCATTAGACTTGTCCAAAAATTTATTTTTCTTTCCATCCCAAACTGAAATATGGGCATGACAACCATTTCCTGTTAAATTCTCAAATGGTTTAGGCATAAACGTAGCTCTTAAACCATGTTTTTCAGCTATAGTTTTTACCATGTATTTAAAAAACGTATGTCTGTCCGCTGTCTTTAAACAATCTGAGTAATCCCAATTCATTTCAAATTGACCATTAGCGTCCTCGTGATCATTTTGATAAGGACCCCATCCCATTTCAATCATACAGTCACAAATTTCTTTAATTAAATCGTACCTTCTCATTAGAGCAGATTGATCATAGCAAGGTTTTGATTGAGTATCCCTTGGGTCAGCGATGGAATCTCCATCAGGAGATATTAAAAAATACTCACACTCTACACCAGATTTCATAGTCAATCCTTGTTTTGAGAGTTTTTTAATTTGTTTCTTCAACATTATTCTTGGAGAGGCATCTACAGGTTTTCCATTCATCCAAAGATCTGATGCAAGCCAACCAACTTCTTTGTTCCAAGGTAATTGGATTAAACTATCTGGATCTGGAATTCCAAACATGTCTGAGTCTGCAGGTGTCATATCTAACCAAGCAGCAAACCCTGCAAATCCTGCACCGGTTTCTTGCATATCTTTTATTGCATGTGCTGGTACTAGTTTTGATCTAAGCACTCCAAATAAATCAACAAAGCTTATCAAAAAATATTTAATTTTTTTTTCTTTAGCAATTTTGAATAAATTTTTTGGCATAAATTAAGTTAACATAATTATTTTAAAAAAGATAAAATTGTTTCTTTATAAAAAATTAAATTTACAACAATAATTATAATTACCGCTAATATTGCTCCGTACTTTGCTTTTGGAAAAGCAACACCTCTCATCTTACTTGGTCTAAGTTCTTCGTTATCTTTATTTTCTTTTGACATACGATAAAAAAAGGGCGCCACTTAATCAGTAGCGCCCAAATTTTTTGATTTAATTACCAATCAGTAATATTGCTTTTATGGTCATTTGGACCATGTCTTTTTCTTGCTAATCTTTCAAGTTCATCACTTTCAGATTTAGCAGTCAAAACATGCCAACCAATCCATATAATAATAGCAAGTATTACTAATAGTCCTTCACTAGATCCAGCACCAGGATAAATAGCACCAGCAACTTCCTCCGCCGGTTTATTCAGGTGATCAATCCAATTTGTAACTGTCGCCATATTATTCCTCCTTTACCTGGTTGCTGATGCAACTGCTTTTTCGTCAGATTTAGCAGTTTCCATCATTTCATAGTCTAGTCCAGCTATTTCAGCTTCACGCGGAATTCTTAATTTACCCATTCCGTGTAATACTTTTGCGATGATATAGCCTGGTATTAATCCTAGAACAAAGAACATAATTATTGCTCCTAAGAACATACCCAAAGGATTTATTGATGCATAAGTAGTTCCGTCCCACATAGCTCCAACACTGTAACCAGATGATGGATAACCATTTAAAACAAAACCACAAATTACAAGACCTATAAATCCTGCATAACCGTGTACTGCAACAGCACCAACCGCATCATCAATCTTGAACTTACGTTCAACGAAATAATGTAATTTGTACGATAGCACTACTCCAATCATACCTATGATCATTGATTGAATTGGGTGATATAAATCATTTCCAGCTGAAGCACATATAATACCCGCTAATCCACTTGAGTAAGTCCAGAACGGATCACCTTTTGCAATCCAGTATCCAGCTAACAATCCTCCTGATAGTGACATCAAGAAGTTAAAAGTAATACCGCTAAGTGTAGTAGGCGTTACATAAATGTTTGTAGCCGTCCAATAAGATATACCTTCCATGCCGTACTCTGGTCCAAGATCAAATATTGGTATATTACATGCCGCATAGAATCCCCAGAAACCAGTATAAATTAGAAATAATCCAATTGTTACTAGCCAAGGATTTCTTGGTCCAATATTTCTTGGTTCACCACTTGATGAGAATTTTCCAATTCTTGGTCCTAAAACCATTAGAACACCTAAAGCAAATCCACCAGCTATAGCGTGAATTACCCCTGATGCATAAGCATCATGGTATCCTAAAATTTTTAACATCCAACCATCAAAGTGCCATCCCCAAGCAGCATCAATTGTCCAGAATACTGAACCAATTGCTATTGCTAAAATACCAAAAGCAAAAGTAGTTATTCTTTCAATTATTGCTCCAGAGACGATTGAGGCAGCAGTCCAAGAAAATAATAAAAAGGCAGCCCAGAAAACACCATTAATGTGATCTCCAAGATTAACCGCCATTATATCACTTGTTGGTACTTGCCACATAGCACTAAACAATGTTTCATCAGTGATTAATGCTGTACTTTCATTCATTATTGAAGGTGCTATTCCCGGTCCTGTTGGGAAAGCCCAGTAAATCCACCAACCAAATAAAAACCATGTTACTGTCACCAAAGGTATCAGCATCGTGTTTTTCATAAGAGTATGTTGATGGTGTTTGTATCGAGAAGCTCCAACTTCATACATACAGAAACCGACGTGAATTAAAAACATCAGCACCACTGTAATCCAGTAGTAAAATTCCGTAAATATAGTAGTAAGAGCACCTAACTGATCAGTCATATTCTCTCTCCATATTAGTTTTTAAAATCCTATAAAATTATGAAAGTTGTTACAAATGAAACAATCTAATAAAACCTAATATTGACAATAGATTTTAAAAAATAATCAACTTTAGATTGTGTAATTAAAATTTAAGGTAAGCTTTTTTCAAATCAACAAGAGGATGTTTTGGTGACATTTGAAATTTAACTAAAAGTTCTCTTGCTATCATATCTCTGTCTTGTTGGTTATCTGGCAACTTAATTGATGATGGAATTGTAACCCAACCATTAGCATTTCTACAAAATACAGCTGGTCTTCCTTCCTCATAACCCATATGAACATCTTCTAACCAATTCAAATCATCCCAACCCATTGCTTCTACATACTTCTTTAAGAATGGAGTCATTTTTTTGTAATCTGGCAGAAGATTAACGTCATATCTATAGCCAATAGATTGGCCAATCATTTTTTCTCTGGCTGTTTCTTTTTTCTTTCCTAGCTGCTGGTCTTTAACGACTACTGATTTAGAAACTTTTTTTTTATTTTTTTTTTTAGCCATTTTTACATCTAAATTTTATGAAAGTTATCGACTCCAACAGTATAATTAGTGCCTGCTAACGGAACTTTTGCTAAAGCTGAAGCTTCAGAAGTAAGTGCTGCTAAATCCTCAGGTTCTAAAGAATGTATATTTGTTTTACCACAAGCTCTAGCTAACAATTGAGCTTCAAGGGTCATTGAATGCAGATAATTATAAACTCTCAATGCTGCATCATCAGGGTTTAATCTTGCTCTTAATTTTGGATCTTGTGTAGCAACTCCTACAGGGCATCTTCCAGTATGACAGTGATAACATTCACCTGCTTTTACACCCATTTCTTTTTCAAAATTTGCCTCTGGAATATCTTTGTTACAGTTTAGTGCAATCATAGAACCAGTACCAATAGCTATTGCATCTGCACCTAAAGCTAATGCTTTTGCCATATCAGCGCCATCTCTAACCCCACCAGCATAAATTAAAGTAACTTTTCCAGTTTTTCCAACATCGTCCAAAGCTCTTCTTGCTTCTCTAATAGCCGCAATACCAGGGATACCAGTGTTGGCAGCAGCAATGTGCGGACCTGCTCCTGTAGATCCTTCCATTCCATCTAAATAAATAGAGTCAGGATCACATTTTGCAGCCATACGAACATCATCATAAACTTTTGATGCACCTAATTTTAATTGAATTGGAACTTTATTTTTTGTTAGCTGTCTAAGTTCTTCTACTTTTAATGCTAAATCGTCTGGACCTAACCAGTCAGGATGTCTAGCAGGAGATCTTTGGTCAATACCTGATGGTAGTGATCTCATTTCAGCAACTTGGTCAGTTACTTTCTGACCCATTAAGTGACCACCCATTCCAACTTTTTGTCCTTGTCCGATAAAAACTTCTATTCCATCAGCCAATTGTGCGTGATGTGGGTTAAACCCATATCTTGATTGAATACATTGATAAAACCATTTTTCAGAATATCTTCTTTCATCAGGTATCATTCCACCTTCGCCAGAACATGTTGCACTACCTGCCATAGTAGCTCCTCTTGCTAATGCAGTTTTTGCTTCATAAGATAAAGCACCAAAACTCATACCAGTAATATAAACTGGTATATCTAATTCAATTGGATTTTCACATCTTGGTCCAATAACAGTTTTAGTTTCACATTTTTCCCTATAACCTTCGATTACGAACCTAGTAAGAGTTCCTGGTAAGAAAACTAAATCATCAAATGTTGGAATTTTTTTCATTAATGCCATTCCACGCATTCTGTATCTTCCTAACTGAGATTTAATATGAATATCATCAATTACTTCTGGTGTGAAAATAGCGTTATGACCTAATAAACTTTTATTTCTGCCACCATTAGAACTTAAGTGAACATCAGCTTTTCCACCAACATTACCATTAGTTTTTAACTTACCATTTTTTCTCTTTTTTTTCTTAGCCATTAAATTGCTCCTTTTTTCTCAGTAGGTTCTAAGTTATCGTAATTCCAAAGTTTTTTACCTGCTACAATTTTTTTCATTTTACTTACATCAAAATTTTCGCCGATTTCAGCAACCTTTAATTTTCTTTTTAACCAATCTTGATCACTTTTAGTCAATTCGGCATCTACTGCATCACTACCATAAGAGCCAATTTCTCCACCTACGAAAATTGTCCCATCATACATCGAATCTCCTAAATTTATACCAACATCACCTAGGATGATGATTCTTCCTCTTTGCATCATAAATCCAGTAAATGCACCCGCATCACCACCTATAATTATTGTGCCACCTTTCATATCAATACCTGTTCTTGCACCAACACTACCTTTACAGATTAAATCACCACCTCTGATAGCAGCTCCAAAACAGGATCCAGCATTTTTTTCGATTACAACTTTACCTGCCATCAAATTTTCTGCACAAGACCATCCAACTCTTCCATTGATTCGAACTATTGGACCATCACACGATCCCATTCCGAAATATCCTAAACTTCCTTCAAAAATTAAATTTAATTTATTTAAAATACCAACACCTAAACTATGTTTTCCTTGAGGGTTTTTAATTACAATTGTTCCATAACCTTGTCCCATTAAATTATCTATTTCTTTATTTGCTTCTGCAGCAGTCATATCTTTTACATCAAGGTCAGTCCTCTTGTTAAAATCAACATCATGGGTTCCAAAATAGTAGAAATTTTCTGCTTCATCAGGATTGAAAAATTTTTGTTGTGTTCGTCCTGTTAAAACTTCAGTGTGCATACCCATAGCTTGGGCTTTAGTTTTTTTGGAAACACTTTTTATATTTGCCATACTTTTACCTCTCCATCGAACGGGTCATAAGTATCAATTTCTTGTGGTAAAATTGATCGAATTGCTATTTCTTCTGAACCCATTGCTACTAAATCATCAGACTCATACAAAACTAGAGGTTTAGCAGCCATAGTGTCTTTCGCCATACCTAAAGAATCTTTCGTAGCTACAAAATAAGTAAAGACACCATCTAAACCAGTTAAAGACTCTTTCATACCTTCTTCTAAAGATGCCCCATCTCTCATTTTTTCCGCTAAATAAACAGCAATAAGTTCTGAGTCACACTCAGACATAAATCTCATTCCTTTATTTTCTAAAGCTCTTCTATTATTCCAATAATTTGTAAGTTGACCATTATGAACAACTGATACATCACTAAACGGATAACCCCAAAACGGGTGAGCAGATTTAATATCTACACCGGACTCAGTGGCCATTCGTGCATGCCCTATTGCGTGAGTGCCAACAAGTTTATCTAAATTATATCTATCACAAACCATCTTAGCATTTCCAAGATCTTTAATTACCTCTAATGATTTACCCATTGAAAGTATTTCTACTCCAGGAATACTCTCAATCTTTTGTGAAAATTCTAATAAATCTTTTTTGTTATATTCTATTTCATATCTTAATGAGTAGGGGAGTATTCTTTCCTCTTTGATAATTTTTGCACCCATTTCATTAAGATAACTATCAACAATTTTTTTTCTTTCATCATAAACAGACACATCTTCAGCAACTGATGTACTACCTTCACCAACGTTTTCTCCAACTTTAAAACGCATGATAAAATTTTTTCCATCAGTATCTCCGTATAAAGCATAACCTGTAGAGTCCTCTCCTCTATGTTTCAGAGCTTGCAACATACCTTGAAGCTCATGACCAACTTTTGAAGATTTTCCTCTATGAATTAATCCCGCAATTCCGCACATATACTTTTCCTCTTTCCGTATTTTTTATGGTAGGCAATCTAGATAAGTGTCTAGATCCCATTGAGTTGTTGCTCCTAAAAATCTTTCCCATTCATCATTTTTATACCAATGAAAAACTTTATACATTTCATCGGGCATAGCTGATTTAATTACCTCATCCTCTGATAATCTTTCCAAAGCTTCCCCTAAACTTAAAGGAAGTTTTTTTACATCCTTACCAGCTTTTTGAGCTTCATAAATATTTCTAGATTCAGGATCAGCTGGTTTCATTTTATTACTTATTCCATGATCACAAGCTTTTAATAATGCAGCACCCAACAAGTAAGGATTATGCATTGAGTCAACAGATCTGTATTCAAATCTTCCTGGCGCTGATACTCTTAATCCACAAGTTCTATTTTGATAACCCCAGTCAGCATAAACAGGTGCCCAAAAACCTTGATCCCATAATCTTCTATAAGAATTTACTGTTGAAGATCCTAAGGCCGTTAAAGCAGGAAGGTGTTCCATAATACCCGCTATTGATTGTAAACCAATTTTACCTGGCAATTGCATATCTTTCGTATCAGGCATAAATGTATTAGTTCCACCTTCAACATAACCAAAAACTTCTTCAACTCCTGGTAATGATTTGTGTCCAAGTTTATTTGTTTTAATTTTTCCACCTTTCCATAAAGACATGTTAGTATGGCAACCACTTGCAGAAACTCCCATAAATGGTTTGGTCATAAAACATGCAATAAGATTGTGTTCTCTAGCAACCTGAGCACATATTTGTCTATAAGTTGATAATCTGTCTGCATTTCGAAGAACGTTGTCGTATGTCCAGTTTAATTCTAATTGTCCTGGTGCATCTTCATGATCTCCTTGGATCATATCTAGACCCATAGCTTTTGCGTATTCAATTACTTTCATGAATACTGGTCTCAATGACTCAAACTGATCTATGTGGTAACAGAATGGTTTTGAAAATCCTTTTCCTGTAGGAGTACCGTCATCATTTTTTGTTAGCCACATCATTTCAGGTTCAGTTCCAACTCTTAATTCTAAACCATGCTTTTTCTCGAATTCATCCATAAAAATTCTTAAATTTCCTCTACAGTCAGAAGTTAAATGTCCGCCAGGATTATTTCTCTCTTCTCTGTTTCTAAAACATGTTACAAAAACTCTTCCTACTCTTTTGTCCCATGGTAATTGACAGAAAGTTTCTGGATCAGGAATACCGACTAATTCCATTGCTTCAGGTCCATAACCTATATAATTATTATGACGATCTAAAAATAAGTTTGCTGTAGCTCCGTATACTAATTGAAAACCTTTCTCTGCTGTTCTTTCCCAATGATCTGCAGGTATTCCTTTACCTACAACTCTCCCTGTTACAGAAATAAATTGATAATAAATATAAGTAATTCCTAATTCGTTAATTTTTTCTCTAACTTTTTTAACTTGTTTGTCTCTACCAGGTCGGTTTACGTGTTTTTCTAGATCCGTCATTTTTCCCCTCAATGAATTATAATTTTATTCAAGCGTAACTGAAAAATTTATTAGTGTCTAGGCTAAGAGTTTAACTCCAAGGAAACGGACTGTTCGAAGTAGGGTGAAGTTCGCCCTTCTCGTAACGGTTGAATCTAAACGGTTTTAATAAATCACTTTCGGTACCAAGAATTTCTTTAGCTACAAGTTCACCAACACCGATCATTTTATATCCGTGGTTAGCATCAGCAATCATGTATACGTTTTCAAAAAATCTATCAAAGATTGGAAATGAGTCCGGTGTCATGCATCCAAGACCACCTGATGGACCCTTTCTATATAAATCAGATTTTCCCTCAAATCTTTTTTGGCAATGAGCTAAAGCAGAGCACCACATATCACTAAATGCATCAGTAGTTTGATACTCTGGAGACTCAATTCCATAAGGATCAACATTTACTTGATCAAAATGTTTTTTAACAATGTAAGGAGATGTTCCACCTTGAACTCCTAAACCTTCAATATCAGGCTTATAATAAATTCCCCAAATTTTATCTGTAATTAATTTTTTTGTTTTATCAGAATATAGTGGTGCAGTTGAATCTACGTGAACTACAGGCGGCTGTTTTCCATCATTTGTTTTTAAGTAATCTGGTTCGACACCAATAACCCCTTCTTGCAGCATCCAATAAGTCCACATGTCAGTTACATGCATTTTACCATCTTTACCTTTGATGTTTGCTGTTTTAGGAAGTTCAAGCATATTCCAAAAATCTCTAGCCCACGGTCCTGCTCCAATTACTACTTGCTCACAATCGATTGTGCCTTTATCTGTTTCAACTCCTGTAACCGCCTTGCTGTTACTTCCTCTTTTAAATCCTGTAACTTTCACACCTTTCATCACTTGAACACCATTAGAAGTAGATTTATTTTCTAGAGCTTTAATAGAGTCTTTATTAAATGCGTATCCGCCCTTTTTTTCATGAAGAATTGAAGTTATGCCTTTAGCTTGCCAGTCATCAAACATTCCCTTCATGTATTTCATGCAATCCTTTTCACCTTCTATAAAATCAGATTCATACCCAATTGCTTTTTGTTGCTCATAAATACTTGCTACGTCTTCATGCATAACCTCAGGTGATATTTGTAAATAACCAACTGGATTATATTTAAATGCTTTTGGATCGCTTTCCCAAACAGACACTGAGTGGGCCATCAATTCTCTCATTGCTGGTTGAAAATAATTATTTCTAACTACTCCACATGCAATTCCACTTGCTCCAGCAGCAGTGTCTTTTTTTTCAAGGACTACAATGTCACCAGGATTTTTATAAGTTTCAGATAATTTCCAAGCAGTGCTTAAACCGTGGATACCCCCACCGATTATTACTACTTTTGCTTTTGTCGGTAATGACATATGCAAACTTTATTTTTCATGCGACTTAAATATATAGTTTTTTATATATATAAAAAATATAAGTAAAACTTGTATAAATATTAAAAACTCAGATGTTTTAGTGTTTCTATATAATTATTGAACTCGTTAATAAAACTCTCACTTGGTTTAATGTGCTTTTTTCTTTGGTCATTTGAGGTTTTCTCTAAAAAGAAAAAACCTTTTTCACAAGCCTCATTTATCATCAAAGCCGACTTTGGACGTGAAGTTTTAAATAGTTTAGTCTTAAGTTCCTCAACAGTAAGATTTTCTTTATATTTATATGCATGCATTACTAAAAGCATCATATGATAATGTGAAGGCGATTTTCTAAAAAAGTAATTACTAGAAGTGTGAGAAAGTTTCATCTGATCTTCCCAAAATTCCAATAAATCCTTCGCTGATTTTGGCATTAGGATCTGACTCTTGTTTTCTTCGGATCGAAATGTGGAAACCCAACTACTTTTGCAGCAATTCTTTTTTGATGACCATCAATTTTACCAACCTCAACTTCAGTCCCTTCACTTGAGTACTGAGTATCGATTCTGCATAAAGCTATATTTTTATTTAAAGTCGTGGATAAACAACCACTAGTTATTACACCTACTTGAGATCTTCCAACGTGCACGCAATCACCATGTCCAGCCGCCTCTTTTCCAATAAGTTCTAATCCCACAAGTTTTTTTTGAGGATTTGCTTTTCTTTCTTTCAAAACCTCTTTACCAATAAAATCTTCTTCTTTAGTTTTTAATGGAACAGCAAAACCTATTCCAGCCTCAAAAGGATCTTGTTGACCATCAAATTCATTGCCAAATAAAATTAAACCAGCTTCAATTCTAAGCTTGTCTAAAGCTGCAAATCCAGCAGGAATTAAGCCTTCATTTTTTCCAGCTTCCATAAGTTTATCCCAAACGGCAGAGGCATGACTCGGATGACACCATACTTCATAACCAAGTTCGCCAGTATATCCTGTTCTTGAAACAATCAATGGAATACCTTGAAGGTTTTCAATTCTACAAATAGTAAATCTGAACCATTCCAGCTCATCTATAGATGGTTGTGTTGGTGGAGTAAAAATCATTTTTTTTAATATCTCTCTACTTTTTGGACCTTGTATTGATACGTTACTAATTTGATCCGTTGAATTTTTTACATTGACCTTAAAGTTTTTCTTTTTAGCTATTTCTTTAAGCCATTCACCACCATATTCGTCTCCACAAATCCATCTAAAACCAGTTTCACTTAATCTCAATAATGTACCATCATCAAACATCATTCCGTTTTCATAACACATCGCAGAGTAAACAACTTGACCAACAGCAAGCTTTTTAATATTTCTAGTTAATGTATAATTCATCAATTCCTCAGCATCAGGACCTATAATTTCAAATTTTCTTAAAGCAGATAAATCAATTAAGACTGCTTTTTCTCTACAAGCATTGTACTCCTCAACAACTCCATGCTTGGTATAATCATTAGGTAACCAAAAACCTCTAGCATCAATAAAATTTCTAGTAAGCTTAGAGGTTTTTTCGTGAAAGCCAGAGTTTCTGGTAAGTTTTTTTTCAGAGTCTGTTTTCATTCTAAATGCAAAAGATTTTGAAAATTCTTTTTTTTTATCATAGGTTCTAACAAAAATATCTGTTGGATTCCATGAATTACATGCATCGATATCACTAGGACAAGCTGTTGTCCCAATTGTTAAATCTTTTAAAGCTCTGAACATTACATAATCCCCAGGTCTTGCGTAAGACTCGTCTGAAATTACCGAATTTAAACCTGTTGCTGAAGTATTAAAAAATAAATTGATAGCCTGCCATCCTTTTTGTTTTTGAACACCATATTTTGCCATTGCATTATTTAAGTTTTCAGAGCAATTAGGATGACCAAAATAGCCAGCGTCTTCATAATATTTTGAAGTACAAGCAAGATTAAATGTGTCATGTTTTCCAACAGTATCTCTTATGACTTCAACTAATGGTTCATGATCGGTGTCGTAAAATTTTGAAAATAAACCAGGACCTGGAAAAGTATTTCCCATAAAAGTCCTCGTTGTTTGCCAATCAAGACCTTTTTCAACTTTTTTATCAAGTTTTTTTGTATCGAACGCCACAAAGTCAGAACATTGTCTACCGGCTGGACTTATTACTTGAATAAAATCTCCCTCTTTAACTTCGAATGAAATTGCAGTTTGTCTCTCAATATTTTCCTCATAATTTGGCTCATAAATAGGATCAGGAATTATTGATAATTCTTTATCATTAACTATTTTATATCTTTTTATGAATATCGTTAAATCGCTAGAAGGATTTTGCTCTGATACCAGCATATTGTTTTGTGGCGCTGCAAAAATAACGTAGCATTTGTCTTTAGATTTTATCTTAATTTTTTCACCACTTGGAGTTTGTTCATCAAACAAAATTGATGATTTTGATTTATTAATATCTAAATTTCTTTTTTTTAATTGTAGGTTTGTTATTAAAGAGCTTTCATCTTTACCTTTAAGCAACTCTTTAATAAAACTTTTTTTACAATTTTCTTTTTGATTTAAAATTCCAAGCTCAGATTTTCCATCTTTATCAAAACAAATGATTTCACAAATTTGATTTCCTTCCTCATTAATTATTTCTATTTCATCATCTGGAAATATTTGTAAACCTGTAAGACCACCAGCGTTAACGACATGTCTTTCAACTCCAGGTGGTAAAACATTTAGACCAGGCTCTTTAATATCTAAAGTAGTTTGCGACATTTTTATAAATCTTTCTACATAATATATATAAATCTTGTAGTTGACTATCATTTTACTTAGGCACATACTGAATACACTTAATATTAAGAAAGGGGAATAAATGCGAAAAATAATATCTTTAATTTCTGCAGTTATAATTTCAGCAGTAAGTTTTGCTGGTTTATCAAATGCAGATAGCAAAAAACCCATCGTTATCCCAACTCATAACTGGTCAAGTCAAATTGTAATGGCTTACGTTATTGGTGGAATAATGGAAAGCATGGGTAATAACGTTAAATACGTAAATGCTGACTCACAAGCAGTATACGAGTCAATTAGAATTGGTGACGTAACTATCTCTCACGAGGTATGGGAATCTGCTTTTGGTAAATCATTTACAACAGCTTTAGATAAAGGTGGTTTACTTGACTGGGGTGACCATGAAGCTAGAACTCTAGAGGATATGGGATATCCTAATTGGGTTGCTGAAAAAGGTTTATGCCCAGGACTACCAGACTGGACTGCTTTGAAAAACCCAGACTGTGCTAAAAACTTTACAACACCTGACTCTCCGAATGGAAAAGGAAGAATGTTGGAAGGTCCACAAACTTGGCACGGTGACTTAATCCCTCAGAGGGTTGACGCTTTAGGTCTAGGAGATCTTTGGTGGGTTAAATTTGCTGGAAGTGCAGACGCACTTTGGGCAGAGTTAGCAGCAGCTGAAAAAGAAGGAAGAGGAACAATTATCTTTAACTGGACACCAAACTTTACAGATGGTGCTGGTTTTACATTTATCGACTTTCCTCCGTACACTGCAGGTTGCAGACCTGAAGATGGTGGAGATGGAAAATGTGGTTCGCCTGATGGGTATTTGAAAAAAGCAGTTAACGCTGACTTTCCAAAAACTCATCCAGATGCAGCTAAGATGTTTAAAAAACTTTCTTTCTCAACAAGTCAAATTGGAGCAATGGCAGCTTTAGTGGACATTGATAAAATGACTCACGAAGATGCAGCTAAAAAATGGCTGAAAGATAACGAGAAAGTTTGGAAAGCTTTTACTAAATAAGGTAAATAGCAATTAAATCTTTAAATCTCTCCCAACTACGTTGGGGGAGATTTTTTTTTAAACAACTTTAAATGATCAAATATTTTTTTACTATACTAATAAGTTTGTTATTTTTTAATCAAACCTTAGCAAAAGATGTAAGTATTAATGAAGATATTGAACTCGAGTTTGTTTGTGATTTAGAGAAAAAAATAATTAAAAATTCAGAATATAATTATCAAACTTTTTTAGCTAAAGATTTAAATGAAAAGGGTTTAGATAGTTTTAAAATTTTATCAAAAAAACCAGAAACACTTTTAATCAAAGGGTTATCATCATTTCTCTCAGTTTCATCAAAACTTAATGTCAAAGTAGTCAATAAAGATGTGGTTTTATTTAAATCAATTGATCAAGAAAAAAATTATTCTGAGTCAGGTATAATTACAAGGAAAACAGGTGAATTAATTCATGAAATAACGAAAAATGTGAAAAGTGAAAACTCTGAAAAATATATTTCTATTTATTCATGTAACAAAGATGACAAAAAAGTATAATTTTTTTTTAAATAATTTTGTGTAAAATATTATTATGAAAAAATATCTTCTAACAATAATTTTAAGTTTATTTATTAGCTCGGTTGCTACAGCTCGAAGTACAGGATGCAAAGAAGGAAATTGTGAAAACGGTTTTGGTAAATGGGTTTACACAGATAAAACTACCTATGAAGGTGAGTGGGTTGGTACTAAGAAAAATGGACAAGGAGTTGAAACTTGGCCTAACGGATACATATACAAAGGTGAGTTTAAAAATAGTCAATGGAGTGGCATAGGTGTTTTAACTTTTCCAGATGGTTCAACTTATGAAGGTGAATGGGCAAAAGGTTTTATGAACGGCAAGGGAACTTTCACTTGGTCTGATGGCACTCAAAAATCAGGAATATGGAAAAATGGAAAGTTACAAGATTAAATGTCAAAAGAGAATTTTTTAAATAAAGTAAAATATTTACCTGAGACTACAAAACAGTTTGGTGGCTTGGTACTAATAATTCTAATAATATCATTATCGTTTTTTGTACTTAACATAATGTTTGGTGGTGGTGATGAACTAGTCAGAAAAATGAAACTTGAAGAGGAGAGGATTGCCAAAGAGAAAAAATTAAGTGAATTAATTTCTAAATTGCCTTCAGGAATATTAGTAACCTTTGATGGCACAGATCATTTTAAGTTAACGGATGAAGTTTATGAGCAAGTTTGTAAAGCTACAAAATTAATTCCTCAACGTGCAATTATGGGAGCAAATTTTCTTAATTTTAGAGCACATGAAATTTACACTATAAATGGTAATAAAATTGATGAAACATTTGTTAAGTGGGATGAGGAGAAAAATAAGTGTTTTGCCGGGTTCACAGTGAGTGGAAATAATGTTGGGGTAGACGAGTCAATAACTGTAAGTGGCGAAGCATTAAGTTTTCTAAGTACCGGAATTGATACTAGAGTTTATTATATTAAAAATTTTTAGGGGGAAAGTAACAATATTATCGATTTAATTTTATCCTAATTTCATATAACTTAATTAAAATTTATGTCCGAGCCAGTTATCAAATGTGAAAATGTATACAAAATATTTGGAGCAAATGCTCAAAAGATGCTTCAAGACTCGAATGGGAATGTTGATGCTAAAACTTTTCAAGAAAATGGTTGTATTGTTGGTGTAAACAACGCCTCTTTTGAAGTTTCAAAAGGAGAAATGTTGGTTGTTATGGGTTTATCTGGTTCAGGTAAATCGACTTTGTTAAGATGTATCTCTAGATTGACTGATGCAACGGGTGGTAAAATTTTTATAGAAGGCCAGGATTTATTACAATTAAATAATAAAGATCTTATAGATCTTAGAAGAAATAAAATGGGAATGGTTTTCCAAAGCTTTGCTTTACTTCCGCACAAAACAGTTGTGGAAAACATTGCTTTCCCACTTCAAATTAAAGGAGTCAAAACTGAAGACAGCATAAATAAAGCAATGGATATGGTTAAATTAGTTGGACTTGAAGGTAGAGAAAATTATTTTCCCAGAGAACTTTCAGGAGGACAACAACAAAGAGTAGGTATAGCAAGATCTTTAGCAGTTGAACCAGATATTTGGTTCCTAGATGAGCCTTTTTCAGCTTTGGATCCGTTAATTAGAAAAGAGATGCAAGATGAGTTTTTAAGACTTCAAGATAAGTTACAAAAAACAATTATGTTTATTACACATGATTTTGATGAGGCTTTAAAACTTGCTGACAGAATTGCAATTATGAAAGATGGAATAATTGAGCAACTAGATACTCCCGCAAATATCGTTTTAAATCCAGCTACAGAATATGTTAGAAAATTTACAGAAGAAGTACCAAGAGAAAAAGTTTTACTGATCAAAGATGTGATGGATGCATCGAAAGATAATTTAGGCGATTTAAAAGTCTCTCAAGATGAAATCATAGAGAATGTCGCTGAAAAAATTCTTACCCAAGAAAAACCAGTTGCTGTTATTGATAATAATAATGAAATTATAGGCTCTATTAATCCAACAAAAATAATCAATACAGTATTTGGAGGAAGAAAAAATAATAATTGATTATGGAATTATTAAAAAAATACCCAAAAACTTTTCAATGGTTATTCCTATTAATTGTATTCTTTGCTTTGTGTTTTGCTATTGATGTTCCTGAGACATATAAGTTTATTAGAGGTCAAGCAGAATTTGTCAAAGATCCAAATCAAAGTAGTTACGTATTTTTAGGTAAAGAAGTAAGATATTACGCTTTCGATGTTTTCTGGAGATTACCTCCATTACTTGGATGGTTGCCTATTTGGATTAATGATTCATTATTTTTTTTAATGAACGAGTGGATGCCAATAGAAGTTTGGAATGAAGATACTCAAGAATTCAAAAGTCGTCCTATAGTTTTACAAATTAGTAGAAATCTGACTGCCTTCATGACTTTTCTAATTGAATTAATTAGAGAAATCTTACTGGGAGGATTAGAAACAATTGTTGCCTTTACCAGTTGGGATTGGATAGATAAAAACCCATGGGCTGAATTACCAGGATTACCATGGACTATTGTTGCAGCAGGTGCAGCCTTACTTTCGTACAAGCTAAGCGGCAAAGGTCTAGCTTTGTTTGCAGGTTTAACTATGGTTTACATTTCAGTATTTGGTCAATGGAAGCCCTCAATGCAAACTCTTTCATTTATATTAGTTGCTGCTCCATTATCATTTATTTTTGGATTAGGATTAGGGATAGCAGCTTTTAAAAGTAAACGTGTAGAAAAAGCTTTATATCCAATATTACTTGTAATGCAGACAATGCCACAATATGCCGTATTAGTTCCAGCATTAGTTCTTTTTGGAGTAGGCGACCATGCTGCAGTAATTATTACTATGGTCGTAGCAATACCACCGATGATATTATTAACTCTATTAGGTCTAAGAGCAGTGCCTCCAGAGGTTATTGAAGCAGGACGGATGAGTGGATGTAATAATTTTCAACTAATGTTTAAAGTATTAATTCCTACTGCAAGAAGAGATATTTTAATTGGTGTAAATCAAGTCATCATGGTGTGTTTTTCGATGGCAGTAATTTCAGCTTTTATTGGAGCAAAAGGTTTAGGATTTAATTTATTATTAGCACTAAACCAATTGAATATTGGTTTAGCTTTAGAGGCAGGCTTATGTATTAGTTTAATTGCAATTCTTTTAGATAAGATGTCTTTGGCATGGGCCAATAAACAAACAGATTATTTTGGTAATCTTACTTTTTATCAAAGAAATAAAAATCTCTTATTTTTTGGCGTTATTTTTGTTGTTGGGATAGGACTGGCATACGTTGGAACTTTTTTATTTAAAGATACTTTTAATTATTTATTTGAAATTCCACATAACAAAGGAATATCAACCGCAGATTTTTGGAATAAAGGAGTAGACTGGATATTTGAGACTTTCTTTGTATATATTAAAGCGTTCAACACATGGTTAATTCAAGATGTGCTTCAGCCAATGAGAGCACTATATTTAAGAATGCCCGCAATTGCTACGATAGTTTTAGTTGTTGGAGCAGGATATTTAATAGGTGGTTTACGTTCAGCATTGGTAGTTTGTGCGTTAACATTATTTATCGCATTCAGCCCTTGGTGGGATAGAGCTTTAGTCACAGCATATATGGCAACTTTTGGAGTTATAGTTTCTTGTATCATTGGATTTACAGTAGGAACTCTATGTTTTCAAAATAAACATTCAGCAAACTTTATGCTGGGTGTTTGTGATATTTTTCAAACATTTCCATCTTTTGTATATTTAATTCCAGTGATGATGCTATTTGGTATAACTGACACATCTGTACTTATTGCGGTTATAGTTTATGCAACAATACCCGCTACAAGATATACGATTGAAGGGCTTAGAAGTGTTCCAGCTGGTCTACACGATGCAGCAACTATGTCGGGTGTAAATAAGTTTCAAAGATTGACTAAAATTGAATTTCCTTTGGCATTCCCACACATGATGCTTGGTATAAATCAAACGATTGTATTTGCTCTATTCATGGTAATTATCGGGGCATTTATTGGAACAGAAGATTTAGGTCAATATATTTTAAAAGCATTGTCGGATAAAAAAGGTGCTGGAATTGGATTAACACTTGGTATCTGTGTGGCTTTCATAGCTTTAATATTTGATAATTTAATTAGAGCCTATGTCCAAAAAAGAAAAAAACACCTAGGTATTGATTAATCTAAGATTATTTATCTAAAAAAGTTTTTGATGAATCGTCCATAGCAGTTGCCCATGGTGTATGATGAATAGGAGCAACGGAACCAGTCACTGGAGATGAAAAAGATTTATTTCTGTAAGTTGAAATATCTTCAACTTTATGATGTTCCCATTCTTTAAAATGTTTTCTTATTAACTCAAAATCAATTTTTGGATAATCAGACATTTCATGAAGTTCTTTTGTATATTCAGTTTGAAAATCAATCATTTGATCAGGGTTTTCTAGCTTTTCTTCCATTGCAACCCATTTATTAATATCTTTTTCAACATCACCATTACTAGGGATTTTGATCTTATTCATAATAACATCTCTTGCGTACCAAGCCTGGCAATCAAACATGTTAAACGTATGGAATTGATCTTGCATACCAAGATATAAAAGTTTGTGATTATCCTGCCAAACTACTCCTTTATATAATTTTGGCGGATAAAGTCTGTTTCTAGTTTTTAATTGTAAATTTTCTTCTAAAAATGGAAAATGATGAAGGTAACCAGTGCATAAAATTACAACGTCAGCCTCTTGTTCAGTGCCATCTTTAAAGATTGCTTTTTTTCCTACCAATTTGTCAAGATAATGAACCTCTTTCATTCCATTAGGCCATTTAAATCCCATCGGGTTATGTCGATAACCAATAGTAACACTTTTAGCTCCGTATTTATTGCACTGAAGTGCGATGTCTTCTGCAGAATAACTACTACCTAGCACTATTACATTTTTATTTCTAAACTCTTCTGCGTCTCTAAAATCATGAGAATGCATTATTCTTCCAGGAAATGTATCCATTCCTTTGTATTCTGGAATAAATGGAACTGAAAAGTGACCTGTTGATACAACAACAAAATCAAAATTATCTTTTAATACTTTATTATTAACTTTATCTTGATAACTAAGCTCAAATTTGTCATTTTTAAAAATAGTATTAATAACTCTAGTATTAAATTTTATCTTTTTTTTCAAATTCCCCTTGCTTACTCTTCCAACAATATAATCATATAAAACTTCTCTAGGTGGGAAAGATGGTATTGGCTTTCCAAAGTGCTCATCAAAGGAATAATCTGCAAACTCTAAACACTCTTTTGGTCCATTTGACCAAAGATATCTATACATGCTGTTAGGTACAGGGTCTCCGTATTGATCAGATCCTGTTCGCCAACTGTAATTCCACAAACCTCCCCAATTATCTTGTTTTTCAAAACAAACAACTTCAGGAATTTTTTCACCATTTTTTTCTGCTAATTCAAAAGACCGTAACATCGATAGTCCACAAGGCCCGGCACCAATAATTGCTACTTTTGTCATTTATCTATCAAATCTAATAATTATTTATGTATTTTACTAACAAAATGATGACAATTACAATAAAATAATTATTTGTTATGAAAAATATTTTAGTTATCGGCGGAGGCGCAATGGGCTCTGCATTTACAATCCCAAGTTTAGAAAATAAGAATAATGTGACAATAACCGAACCTTATAGCAAAAGGTTCATTAAAGACTTATCCTCTAAAAAAAAATTTCATTCTGCTCTTAAGATAAAATTACCAAAACAATTACGATTTAGAAAATTTTCTAAAAATTTATTAAAAGAAAATTTTGACTTGATAGTAATAGCCTTAAGTCTTCCAGGTATTGACTTTATTGGCAAAGAATTAAAAGATTTAAAGGTTAAAACTCCAATTTTGGTTTTGACTAAAGGATTAAAATTTGAAAAAAAAAAGAATAAGATTTTAACCATTTCAGATCAGCTTCAAAAAAACTATAATTTAAAAAATATTTCAGTCCTAAAAGGACCTTGTTTGGCAAAGGAATTAGCCAGAAAAAATCAAACTAGTGTAATTATAGCAAACAAGAATATTAAAATTGCAAAATCTATTGGAAGAAAAATTTCTACAAAATATTATTTAACAGAATACTCAAAAGATGTGGTTGGAGTAGAAGTGTGCTCAGCAATAAAGAATATATATTCTATGATAATTGGAGCTGGTCAAAGCCTTAATTCTTCATCAAATTTATTTCAAAAATCAATTCTTGAAATGAGATACCTAAATAAATATTTCAAAGGTAAAGATGAAACTATCTTAGGGCTTGCTGGGGTTGGTGACCTATATGTTAGTGCTGCAGGTGGAAGAAATAGCAAGATGGGTGGCTTTTTGGGAAAAGGATTTACATTTAAAACTGCAAAAAAAAGATTTATGCCCAAAGAGACTGTTGAAGGTGAAGAACTTGCAAAAGAAATTGCACCATTTATTTTAAAAAAAATTGATAAGAAGAAAGTTCCATTAATGATTAATTTACTTAAAACAATTAAAGAGAACAAAAAGCTTAAGATAAAAGTTTAAAATAGACCCTCTATATCACCATTTTTGTTAAGCTTAATTGAGTCAGCTGCGGGAACTCTTGGAAGTCCTGGCATTGTCATGATTGCTCCACAAACAACAACTATAAATTCTGCACCTGATGAAAGCCTAATCTCCCTAATTGGCAAAGAATGACCTGTCGGAGCACCTTTTAGACTTGGATCTGTAGAAAAACTATATTGAGTTTTTGCAACACAAATGGGTAATTCACCGTACCCAGCTTCCTCAAAGTTTTTTAATTGATCTCTTATTTTTGTGTCTGCGATAACTTCATCAGCTCTATATATCTCTTTTGCTATAGTTTCTATCTTTTTAAAAAGGGGAGTTTTACTTTCATATAAAAATTTAAATTTAGCTTCATTCTTCTCACACAAATCTGTTACATGTTTAGCTAAATCTTTTGTTCCTTCACCACCATCAGCCCAATGCTTACAAATACTAGCATTTACTCCTAGCTTTTTACAGAACTCAACTAAAGCATTTACCTCTTTATCTGTATCTTTTATAAAATGATTTATGGCTACGGCCACTGGTAAACCGAATTTTTTTACATTTTCAATATGTCTTTCAAGGTTTATCAATCCTTTCTTAAGTGCATCAACATTCTCATTCTTTAAATCATCTTTTGCAACACCACCATGCATCTTCAAGGCTCTAACAGTTGCAACTATAACAACGCAACTTGGTTTTAAATTTGATTTCCTACATTTGATATCTAAAAATTTTTCAGCCCCTAAATCTGCACCAAAACCTGCTTCAGTTACAACATAATCAGCAAGTTTCAATCCAGCTTTAGTTGCAATTACAGAATTACATCCATGAGCAATATTTGCAAATGGTCCACCATGAATTATTGCAGGATTATTTTCCAGTGTTTGTGTAATATTAGGTCTGATTGCCTCTTTAAGTAAAACAGTCATTGGTCCATGTGCATTTAAATCTTTAGCGTAGATTGGTTTTTTTTCTCGAGTGTATGCTACTGTAATATTTCCAATCCTATTTTCTAAATCTTCAAGATTATTAGCAAGACAAAAGATAGCCATAATCTCAGAAGCAACCGTAATATCAAAACCATCTTCTCTTGGAAAACCATTAGCAACACCGCCAAGATTAATATTTATTGATCTTAATGCTCTATCGTTCATGTCCATAACTCTTTTCCAAACGACTCTTCTAACATCTATATTTAATTTATTTCCCCAGTAGATATGATTATCGATTAATGCAGATAAAAGATTATGGGCAGATGTTATTGCATGAAAATCTCCAGTAAAGTGAAGATTAATTTGTTCCATAGGGACTACTTGTGCATATCCACCTCCTGCAGCACCACCTTTCATACCAAAGGATGGACCTAGACTTGGTTCCCTTAAGCATACAATAGATTTTTTTCCAATTTTATTTAGTCCATCGTTTAATCCAACAGAAGTGGTTGTTTTACCTTCTCCAGCGGGAGTTGGAGTTATTGCTGTAACTAAAATTAATTTACCGTCTGGCTTATCTTTTAATGTATCTAAGTATTCCAAGTTTATTTTTGCAATATGCCTTCCCATTGGACTAAAAGCTGAACTTTCGTCTGGAACATTTACTTTTGCTAAGATTTCCTTTATTGGAAGCATTTTTGCTTCACGAGCAATTTGAATATCTGATTTTATGTCGCTCATTGAATTTTATAAAAAATAATAAAAAACTGGTCGATTAGTATCTCTTTTTAAAGCCTTTGGAAATATCTAAAAATTATATATAAAAAAAATATGAACTATTTATACTCATTATTATAAAATTTAATCATGCAAAAATATTCGGTTTTTAGTCTTGTTAAAAATGCCCTTTCAAATCACGAAAATTGGGACTTAGCTTGGAAAGACCCAACTCCTAAGAAAGAGTATGATGTTGTTATCATCGGTGGCGGTGGACATGGTTTAGCAACAGCATATTATCTAGCTAAAGAACACAATATTACCAATGTTGCCATAATCGAAAAAGGTTGGATTGGTGGAGGTAATGTCGGTCGAAATACTACAATAATTAGATCAAATTATATGCATGATGATAATGCATTATTCAGCGAATTTGGAATGGATCTTTGGAGAAGAATGAGTCAAGATTTAAACTACAACGTAATGTTTTCTCCAAGGGGAATAATAAATCTTGCTCACTCAGATGCACAAATGAATACTTATGCTCGAAGAGGAAATTCAATGAGATTAAACGGTATCGATGCAGTTCTCTTAAATAGGGAAGAGGTGAGAGAAATTATTCCTATGGCTGATTTTTCTGAGAATGTACGATTTCCAATCTTTGGTGGATTAATGCAGCCTAGTGCAGGAACAGCTAGACACGATGCTGTAGCTTGGGGTTATGCACGTCAGGCAGACGATATGGGTGTAGACATAATTCAAAATTGTGAAGTAATTGGATTTGATGTGTCTGCTGGAAAGATTAATGGAGTGAGAACTTCTCGTGGAGACATTAAAGCAAAAAAAATTGGATTATGTGTTGCAGGTAGTACAAATATTTTAGCTGAAAAATTAAATATGACGTTGCCGATTGAGACACATTTACTACAAGCATGTGTATCTGAGCCAGTCAAACCAGTTTTAGATAAAGTAGTAACTTTTGGTGCTGGACATTTTTATATAAGCCAGTCTGACAAAGGTGAAATGGTTATGGGTGGTGATCTTGATGGCTACAATAGTTATGCACAAAGAGGCAATCTTCCAACTCTTCAACATGTTTTAACCGAAGGTATTGCAATGATGCCTTTCCTAAGTAAATTGAAAATGCTTAGAACTTGGGGTGGAATAATGGATATGTCTATGGACGGCTCACCAATAATAGACAAAACTCATATTGAAGGTTTGTATTTAAATTGTGGTTGGTGCTATGGTGGATTTAAAGCAACGCCTGCATCTGGCTGGACATTTGCACACACAATTGCACAAGATAGGGTTCATGAGTTAAATGCAGGCTATAGTTTAAATAGATTTAATACTGGTCACTTGCTTGACGAAAAGGGACTTGGTACCAAAACCTGGATTTCGTAAATGCTCCATATTAAATGTCCACACTGTGGAATGAGATCACAGAATGAATTTTCATATGGAGGAGATGCAACTGTCAAACGGCCAGAATTAGGAAAAGAAATATCTGATCAAGATTGGGATAATTTTGTTTATAATAGGAAAAGCTTAAGAGGAAAACATTGGGAGTTTTGGCAACATTTATCAGGTTGCAGACAATGGATAAAAGTTCAGAGAGATACAGCTACTCATGAAATTTTTAAAACTCTTAAAGCAAACGAGGAAATTTCATAATGATACAAAGTTTTAGATTAGAAAGTGGTGGATTAATAAATAGAGATAAAAAAATTTCTTTTAAATTCAACGGTAAAAATTATTATGGTTATGAGGGCGATACCCTTGCTTCTGCATTAATTGCTAATGGAGTTCATCTTATAGGAAGAAGCTTTAAATATCATAGACCCAGAGGTTTCTTTGGTGTCGGAGTTGATGAGCCGTATGCGATCGTCCAATTATATAGAAATGGTGAAACAGAACCAAATATAAAAGCTACTGAACAGGAACTTTTTGAGGGTTTAGAGGCAAAAAGTGTAAATTGTTGGCCAAGTGTGAATTTTGATGTGGGAGCTATAAATAATTTTTTAAAAATATTTCTCCCAGCTGGTTTTTATTACAAGACCTTTATGTGGCCAAAAAGTTTTTGGTACAAAATTTATGAGCCATTTATAAGAAGAGCTGCTGGTTTGGGCACAGCATCTATAAAACATGACAAAGAGAGATATGAGCATAAATATGAATATTGTGATGTGTTAATAACAGGCTCAGGTCCCTCTGGATTAGCCAGTGCTTATTCAGCTGCAAAAAATGGTGCAAAAGTTATTTTGGCTGAGGACAAATCACGTTTTGGAGGAACTTTATTAACTAGTGAAGTAAATATTGGTAATCAATCAGGTAAAGAGTGGGCAGATAGTATAATTTCAGAGCTTAAAGAAATGCCTAATGTTACTGTAAAAAACAGATCTCAAGTTTTTGGTTATTACGATCATAACATGCTTGTGATGTCTGAAAGAATTAGTGACCATTTACCAAAAACAAAAAAATTTCATCCAAAGCAGAGACTTTGGTATATTAGAGCAAAAGAAGTATTAATCTCATCTGGATCTATAGAGAGACCTATTGTATTTGGTAATAATGACACTCCTGGCGTAATGTTGTCTTCAGCTGCTAAGGAATACATGAAAGTGTACGGAGTATTAGTTGGAAAAAAACCGCTTGTTTTTACAAATAATGACAGTGGTTATGAAACAGCCATTGAATTTAAAAAGAATGGTATTAATCCAATAATTTTAGATACAAGAAAAGAACCTCAATCAGAGATTATCGAAGAAGCAAAAAATATGAATATTAATATAAAAAATTCATATGTGGTCGTAGCTGCTCAAGGATATAAAAAAGTAAAATCAGCTGACATAGCTAAAATTTCAGATAATAAAGAAGAACTTGGATCAATTGAAAATATTGAGTGTGATTGTATTTGTGTTTCCGGGTTTTGGACACCTACAATTCATTTGGCATCACAATCTGGAAATAAAACAAAATTCAATGAAGATATTGATGCATTTGTTCCTGGTATATCTAAACAAAATGAAAAAACCTTAGGGGCCGCAAATGGAATTTACACTTTGGAAGAGACTTTAAAAGACTCCTTTGAAAAAGGAAATCAAATTTCAAAAGAAATTACTAATAATGATAACAAGGTTTCCTTTCCTAATGTTGTTGAAAAAAAATCTACAGTGCATGATAAATTTTGGTGTGTACCCTTACCAAAGGGAAAAAATTACAAAAGATTTTTAGATTTCCAAAATGATGTTGCGGTTTCTGATATAGAGATAGCTCTTAAAGAAGGGTATAGATCTATTGAACATGTAAAAAGATATACTACACTTGGTATGGCTACTGACCAAGGTAAGACAAGCAATCTTAATGGTTTACAACTAGTGTCGAAAATTGAAAATAAAGTTGTACCAGCAGTTGGGCATACAACTTTTAGACCACCCTACTCACCAGTTTCTATTGGAGCAATTGTTGGAAGGGAAGTAGGAAAACATTCAAAACCAACAAGAAAATCTCCAATGCATTCATGGCATGAAAAAAATAATGCAGTATTTGTTGATGCAGGTGTATGGTTGAGACCAAGATATTACAAACGCGGTGAGGAGAATTTATTTGAGGCATCAAAAAGAGAGGCTAAAAATGTAAGAACTAATGTTGGCGTTTGTGACGTTACCACTTTAGGTAAAATTGATATTAAAGGACCAGATGCAGCAGAGCTTCTAAATAGAGTTTACACAAATGCATGGTTAAAATTACCGGTTGGCAAAGCACGATATGGTGTGATGTTGAGAGAAGATGGAATTGTTATGGATGATGGAACAACAACAAGAATATCAGAAAATCATTACCATATGACTACAACAACTGCTCAAGCTGCTAATGTTCTATCGCATCTAGAATATTACCTACAACTTGTTTGGCCAGAGTTAAATGTAAATGTAGTTTCGACTACAGAACAGTGGGCGGGAGCAGCAATTGCTGGACCAAAATCAAGAGAAGTATTAAGAAAACTTTTTCCAAAGTCTGATGTTACGAATGAAGGACTTCCTTTTATGGGTTACATGGAAGGTGATTTATTTGGAGTAAAAGCAAAAATTTTTAGAATTTCATTTTCTGGCGAACTTGCGTACGAAGTAAATGTTGAGTCAGACAATGGATATTTTATGTGGAAAAAAATAATAGAAGTTGGTGAAGAGTTTGGAATTCAACCATATGGAACAGAAGCACTTTCAACTTTAAGAATTGAGATGGGACATGTTGCAGGTTCAGAGCTTGATGGAAGAACTATACCTTATGACAATTCACTTGAAGGACTATTGAGCAAAAAGAAAGATTTTATTGGAAAAAGATCTTTATCAAGAAAAGCTTTTGCAGCAGAAGATAGACAAAAAATTGTTGGCGTTGTCCCATTAGATAAAAAAACAAGTATTCCAGAGGGATCTCATTTAGTTAAAGATTCAAATGCGCCACTTCCAAACCCAAAATTAGGTTATATTTCAGCTTCATGCTGGAGTGTTGAACATGACAATCCATTTTCTCTAGCAATTCTTAAGGATGGTAAGAATATGATAGGAGAAAAGTTATTTGTTATGTCTCCTCTAAAAAATAAAGTAATCCCAGTCGAGATAGTGTCTTCGCATTATGTTGATCCAAAAGGTGAACGAGTTAGATCATGAGTTTAATTTCTGCACTAGCCAATGTTCACCATCAAGGACAATTTGGAGACTTTGAAGACAAAAAAGGGGACGACCTTTTAAAAATCACAGAGAAAAAAAATTTGTTAATTGTGCAAATTGTACAATTCAAAAATTCTAATATTCCGATTGAAAGTATAGATATTGACGGTTTAAAACTGAAAGATACTCCTTTAAATGTGAGTTTTAATGATAACACAAGAATTTTATGGAATGGCCCAAAAAATTGGTTATTGGTCTCTTCCAAAAAAGATTTAATCAATGATATTTTTTCAAAATGTAAAGAAATAGATTTTGCAATTACTGATTTATCCCACTCAAGAGCTGTAATTGATATAGAGGGCAATTATGTAATAGAAGTTTTAAAAAAAGGATCACCATTTAATTTTGATGAATTAAAGAAAAATAATTCGATAAATTCTCTTTATAATAATATTGCGTTCACAGTAGACTTACTAAATGACAAACCATTTAAAGTAAGGTTATTCACGTTAAGAAGTTTTGGAGAGTCGTTGTACCATTCTATTACTGATGCAGCATTAGAGTTTGGTTACGAAAATAAATAGCTATATTAATCTCTAGTAGCTATATAAACCCCTATTGACGTTATCAAAAAACCTAAAAGATCAATTGCTGTTAAACTCTCTTTTAAAAAGAACCAAGCCATTAAAGCAGATGTTGCGGGAATAAGAAAAAAAATTGAAACAGTCTTACTTGCAGAATTTTTTTTAATTAAAAACATTAAAATTGTAAAAGCACCAAAAGACACAAGAAATATTTGATGACCCATTGAAAGAAGAAATGTTTTTGTGAAGGCTATATATGGTTTTGCAAAAAATATGACAACAAGAATATGAAAAAAACATCCTCCTATAGCTTGATAAAAATTACTGACTGACAGAGGTAAATTATTACTTAATTTTTTTTGCCAGATTGTTGATGCTGTTATTGAAATTAGCGCTATTAAAGTGGCAACTAATCCCAGCAATGGGATCTTCGATCCTAAATCTAAACCCAAAACAAGTGTTGCTCCAAGAAATCCAAGCAAAACACCAATCCATTGTTTTAAAGTCACCTTTTCATTTAAGATTGGTCCACTAAGGATATTTGTCAAAATTGGTTGAAGAGTTACAATTAATGCTGCAATACTTGTGGGCATGCCAATAGAAATTGAATAAAAAACTCCCCCTAGATACAGACCGTGGAATAGAATACCACTAAGGACTGACTCAATTAAGTTTTTTCTTTTTATAATAATTGAATATTTAGAATAAAGTGAGAACAACAAAAATCCAATTGCCACAAAAAAAAAACGAAAAGCCAAGGCAGCAAATGGATCACTATTATCGATGATTGGTTTGGTTGTGATAAATGCAGATGACCAAAGAATAATAAAAATAAAAGGAAAAATTTTGATCATATTAAAAAATGCAATAAATATGATGAATTACCATAAAATTCTATTAGTATTAAAGCTTATTTTGGACAATTTAATAATTGTAGCTTTTAACCAAATCAAATAACTTAGCTTAGTGATTTTAAAATTTTTAAAAATTAGTTTGTTGTTTTTGTCATTTTTATTTTTGACAGGTTTTGTCCCTTTACCAGCTGTATTGGGTCCAGCAGTCACAGCAGCAACATCAGGAAATTTTGCGAAGGCTACTGCACAATTAGTCTTCAATAATGAAGTTAAAAAAAAAACAGGTAAAAGCTCTCTGAGCTATATTACAGAAGAAGTATCAAAAAATAATGAACAAAATCGTATTAATAAAGATTTTAAAGATTTAATTGAAAACAGAGTAAAAATAGTTCACCAAAAACTAGTCGATCAAAATAATGAACCAAAAATAATTAAAGATTTTAAACTGTTAGTTGAAAAAAGAGTCGAATTAACCCATAAAAAGTTAATACAACAAAAAATTAATCAATAAGATTTAAAAGAATTAATTTTTTTTGGTTTGTTTCTTTGCACCACAATTCATAACTTTCACACATTCTCCAAAGATGATCAAATGCTCTTTGAGAAATTTCTAATGGAAAATGACTTTTAGTGTAATAAAGTTCTGGGTACTGAATTAATTGTTTGATCATCATTTCTCTTTGAATTTTAAGTAACCTCATTGTCTCTTCAGGAATTTTTTCCTTTTTTTTTTCTAATTCTTCAAACCAATTGTCATGAAATTTACCGCTACTTACTTCTTTATAAGTATCCGATCCAATAAAACCATCTATGGCATCTATATTAGAAAAACCATTATTTTTTTTTTTAATTTTTGAGACTTCCAAATATATTTTCTCTGCTACATATAAAATATATGGTTTATCTTTAGTTTTCATTATTTACGATATTTTTTCATTGCCGCACTGGCTAATATCAAATTTGGATCTAAAAAAATTTTTGAATTCTTTACTTTTTTAAAAGATTTGAATGCGAATATAGCTATCGGCAATTCAGTACAACCTAAAATTATCTTTTTACATTTCTTTTTAACCAAATAATTTATCGCTGGTTTAATAATTTTGCTGGCAGCTTTTACATTTCCCATTTTGACAAATTTTATTGCTTTATTTACAGAATTTTTTTGTAAAGAAATATTTGGAAAAATAAGATTATAATTTTTATCAAAAAAATTATTGTAAACACCAGTATTTAAAGTACCCTCAGTGGCTAATAGTCCAATTGATGAATTTTTCTTACATGTTTTTTGTGTGTGAATAAATACCTCTTTTGGCATGTTTATAATTGGTAATTTTATTCTTTTTCTTAAATCATCATACCAATAGTGTGCTGTATTACACGGAATAACAATGAACTTACATTTACTTTTTTTAAGTATATTACATCCGTGTAATAAACTTTTTAATACCAATGAGTATTTTTTTTCGATTTTTTTATTTTTTTTTCGATTTGATAAATTCTTTGTTTGAACACCTATTGACTCTGGTCTCCCAGGAATATTTGATTTGTTGAAAAGGAGAAATAATGGATACTCTTGATCTATTTTTCCTCGATAAAGGATTGCAAGTTTATTACAAAAGTCTAGGCCAGCTTGTGTGCCCATGCCACCTAAAATTCCAATCATTCTATTTTTATTTTATTGATTTAAAATTTTTCTTATTGGCTACAAATATACAAATATTATCAAATTGTAAATCTTATAGCCAATAATCTATATAATGAAAATTATGCAGTTTTTAAGTTAACTGCTGAAGGACCTTTGGGACCATCTTCAACATCGAAAGTCAAAGCTTGACCCTCATCTAAACCGTTCATACCAGCATCTCTTACAGCTGAAACATGTACAAACACATCTTTTTCTTTATCATCTCTTTCAATAAAACCAAAACCTTTGGTTGGATTGAACCACTTTACTTTTCCTTGTAGACTCATATTTTTCTTCTTACTTTTTGTTTGTTAATTTATTACTTATATTTAAGTAATGATGACTTTCTTTATAATTTAATCAGTTTTGTCAACAAAATAGATCAATACTTAAAATTTAATTTTTAAGTGTTGTTTATTAACTTTGATAAATAAATAGAATTTTTATCCTCTTTATAGTGAGCAAAAGGTTTACAGGGCTTAAATCCACACAAATCAAATAATTTTCTTGCTGGTTTAAAGAATATTCCTGCTCCGGTTTCTATGCTAATTCGTTTAATATTTAATCTTTTAGCTTCATCAAATAAATGATCAATAAGTCTTATCCCATTCCCTTTATTCCTAAAATCATCATGTAATCTTATTGATTTAAATTCACCATGATCTTTTTCTAAAATTTTAAGAGCGCCACAACCTATCAATTTATCATTATCCCACAAGCTCCAAAACTTAATAGATGGAACTTTTAAACCTTCGATATCCAAAACATGCGCACTTCCCTCTGGAGAAGCTGCCCTTAGTTCTATAAAATGTTTTTTTAAAAGTTCGTTAACATCTGAATTTTCAAAGTTTCCTTCAATAGTTTTAAACATTATAAAATTTTTGTTAAATGACCCATTTTTCTTTTTTCTTTTATTTCTTTTTTTTGATAATCAAAAAAAAATTCATTATCGTTTAAACTTCTATTTTGTCTATATGGGGTAATTTGATTACCTATAAGATTTATCATTTCTGCATTATGTAATTTCTTTAAGGGAATTTGCTGTAAAGAACAAACTGCTCTTATATGATTTTCAAACTGACTAATATTAAAAGCATTAATAGTTAAATGGCCAGAATTATGAACTCTGGGTGCAATTTCATTTACATATAAATTATCATTTCTATCAATAAAAAATTCTACACAAAGTGTACCAATGTATTTTAATTCCTCAGAAATTTGTTTACTCCACTCTCTAGATTGATCAACAAGTTTATTGCTAATATCAGCAGGGATTTTAGATTTTTTTAAAATTTGATTTTCATGAATATTTTCGATTGCTTCATAAATTTCATATCTGTTATTACCAAATCTTGTAATTATAACAGAGATTTCTTTTTTTAATTTAACTAGTTTTTCAAGAATATATTCTTTTGAAAAATCTATATTTAATCCATTTAATTCATTTAGTGATTTAATAGGATATTGACCTTTCCCATCATAACCCATAGTTGTTGTTTTTAAAATTCCTGGCAAAAAATCATCAAGAGTTTCTAAATCAGATTTTTTTTCTATACTAACATATCTTGTAGTTCTGATATTCAATTTATTAACAAAATCTTTTTCAGCTAAACGATGTTGTATTAATCTATTTATCGATGGCTTTGGATTTACTGTTTTAAATTTATTTATCTCGTTTAAAGTTTCATAAGGAATGTTTTCAAATTCATAAGTAATTATACTTACCTTTTTTATGAAATCATTAATTTTACTTTTATCTTTGTAATCACCAAATATAAATTCGTCACAAAAATTTTGTGCTGGTGAATCTTGATCATCTGAGTAAATCACAGTTTTGATATTTAATTTTTTGGCAGCAACGGATAACATGCTACCTAATTGACCTCCACCAAGAATTCCTAATCTAATTTCAGACATTGAATTATTTTGGATTTTTTTTAACTGATTTTGTTTGAGAAAATCTCCAACTTCTAAGTTTAGATTTAACGTTAGGATTACTATTAGAAATAATTGAAGCAGCAAGTATAGCTGCATTAATTGCTCCATCTTCTCCTATCGCCAAAGTCCCTACAGGAATTCCTTTTGGCATTTGCGCGATAGATAACAAGCTGTCTAAGCCTTTGAGTTTTTTACTCTCAATTGGAACACCTAACACAGGTATTTGAGTAAGCGCTGCTATCATTCCAGGCAAATGTGCTGAGCCTCCAGCACCTGCAATAATTACCCCAATATTATTTTTTTCTGCATCAGATGCGTACTTATACATTCTCATTGGAGTTCTGTGTGCAGAAATAATCTTTGTTTCTATGGGAACTTTAAGTTTTTTTAAAATTTGTTTTGCTAATTTCATTGTTTTAAAGTCAGATTGACTGCCCATCACTATTGAAACTTTCAGATTTTTTTTATTCATGAATATATTTATTGAAACTTTATTTCAAAAAATTGTTAAAATTTCAATAAATTAATAGAATTTCAAATACATATTGATATGGTTTAATAAAATTAAACTCATGAAATATAAAATTGATAATTTACAGTATTGTAATTGGACAAGAGAAGTTTTTGAAATTAATAGACAAGCTGAGCTAGATGCTATTCATGTAACAATTGTCTATCATGAGGATTATAATGAATTTTTAAATGAAATTAAAAAGTGGCAAAAACTTTTTGAAAAAAATTCAGATTTAATTTTTCAAGGCACAAATTTCAAAGATATTGAAAAAGCTAAATTAGAAAAAAAAACTGCAATTTTTTTTGGATTCCAAAACTGCTCACCAATTGAGGATGACATATCTTTAGTAGAAAAAGTACATAATCTTGGATGTCGTTTTATGCAATTAACTTATAATAACCAATCTCTTCTAGCAACAGGCTGTTATGAAAAAATTGATAGTGGAGTAACTAATTTTGGACGTGAAGTCATTAAAGAAATGAACAGAGTTGGAATAGTTATAGATATGTCCCACTCTGCTGAAAAAAGCACATTAGATGCAATTGAAATAAGTGAGAAACCAATTGCAATCACACATGCTAACCCCAGCTTTTGGCATGCTGCTAAAAGAAATAAATCTAACGAGCTATTAAAAGTTTTAAGTGATAGTGGAGGAATTTTGGGTTTTTCTTTATATCCTCACCATTTAAAGAATAATACCAATTGTACTTTAGATAGCTTTTGTGAAATGATTGCTAGAACGTCAGATATAATGAATATCAAAAATATTGGTATTGGATCAGACTTATGTTTGAATCAGCCTGATGAAATCGTAGAATGGATGAGGAACGGTACCTGGTCTAAAAATAAAAATTATGGAGAAGGCTCAAAGAGCAAACCTGGCTTCCCTAAACAACCCGGTTGGTTTGAGGATGCTAGAGGTTTTTTTAATATAGAGAAGGGATTAAGAAAAGTTGGATTTTCTGAGGAAGAAACTAATGGGATATTAGGTAACAATTGGTATAATTTTTATAGAAATATTTAAAGTATGAAAGTTGAATTAAGAGATCCAAATATAATAATGAAATTGTCTAGACTAGGGTCTTTTCATCAATCTAAATTATCATTTCTAAGAAGTTTTTTAGATGAATTTAAAGATTGGGAATACAATAGAGATTTATTCAACTTAGATCCTGGTGGATATGGCGTAGCGATATATTCTTTCAAAAAAGATAAGAGAGTTTACTCATTAGTTTGTTTTGCTAACAAGATAGATGATAATGATAGATCAGATAGAGTTATTGCAACAAAATGGGACGCTGCTTTTACTTTACATGATGGGGTCCCTTCAAAAAAAGATATTGAAAGATTGAAGAATGAAGTCCCAAGACAAGAGGTTGGTAGACTTTCATATAAAGAATTAACTTTATCTAGAGCAAATAAATCGGTTAGAGTTTTTAATCACGTAGTTGAAAAGTTAAGCGAAGGTAATCAGCCAGATTTAGATTTATTAGAAAAAGTTGGATACTTATATAGAACTACCGCTGTTTATGGTTCTGGAAAGTTTGGTTTAGCAGATCGATTTAGAATTAAAAATAGGGCAGAAATTAATGGACCTTTTAGATTAGAGATGATGTTAGTCTATTTAGTAAGGCAATTCACTTTTGACCAAGTTAATCATATAGCAAAACATAAAAACCCAGAGAAAGCAGTTAATTTAGACAAAAAAATTTGTAGAAATCTTGGCATTGGAAATTCAACTGGACTAGGAATGGCACCTTTTATTGTAAATCATCCCACCCTGTTAAATAATTGGATCTTATCAAGAGAAATCGCATTAAAAGAAATTAGAGAAATTAAAAATGTGAATTCAAAAGATGCAGATTTATTCAATAAATGTGTCAAAGATTCCTTAAAAAATATTACCAGTTGGAATTCTGAAAGTGAATTTCAAACAAAAAAAATAAATTCACTACTTTTTAATGTAAAAAAATTTTTAGAATTTATCGAAAATCAATTAGATTTTTCAACTCCATATCCTTTCAATCAAATATATTTATGGTTAGAGAAAGAAACTTGTGAAGAAACTATTGAGTATATCGTGTCTATGATGATGGAACCGTTTGATAAAATTGTTCAGCCACTAATAAAAAAAATGAGCTCAGATGAGGAAAAGTATTTTAGAATTCCCACAGAACGAACAGTTTTAGATCTTAAAAATATTTTAAAGCAAAGATATCCAGATATTCTAAAAATGGATTTCAAAGATAAATCAAATTTAAGAAATTTTTGGTTTATTTCTAAAAATAAGGAAGAACCAAGGTATGCAGATCGTTTTGAGGAAGGAGGTGCAGAATTAGAACAACCTCTTGCAATCGCTAGAGACATTAAAATACTAAATGATCAGTTAATTTCATGTAAAGATGATTTAACTATTGATAGATTTTTAATGAATAATGCAGATTTAAGACATGTTGTAAGACGCGCATTTATCGTTGAAAAATTTCCATATGCTGAAATTCAAGATAATACAATTAACGAAAACGTTGTCCCAATCGATATGCTACGATTAAAATTATCTTTTTTTGGTGCACTAAAATTTGATCCTAAGTCAGATAAGTGGTTAAGAATTTGTATGTTTCAAGGAGCACCACTTCCACATGAATTAAAAGATTATAATCAGCATTGGGTCTATCGTTGATTAAATTTTATGAAATCTTTGAGTGAAATTGAAACAACCTCTAAACGCGCAAGTAGAGCATTAGGTTATTCTTGGGGAATAAGCGAAGAAGTTGGAAAAAGTGTAAGATTACTAGAAATGTTTAACTTTGAGGGAATTAAAAATTTAAATGAATATTTAGATGAAAAAAAAGACAAAAAGTTTGAGAATCTTAATCTAATTAATCAAAATAATGAATGCTCCGAGTTTTCTTACTGCCCAATTATTTTAGGTGTAAGTTTTTTAGATCAAATTGAAAAAATTGAAAAAATAAAAACTATTAATTTTTCCAAAATTGCATACCCGTTACTATTTTTACCCTTTCTTAGTAGAAGCTCAGAGGTTATTGGTAAAAAAATTTTTTTTAAGTTTGAAAAAAACGAATTTCTATTAAATATTAATGTTAATATTTCAACAAACTTATTAAATAAAAATTGTCCAAATATTGCAAACAACGCAAAGGTAAAAATTTTAGAAAATAATGACAACTTTACTGAACAAGATTGGAAAAGTTTATATCAATTATCAGAAAAAACTTTTGTTGAAGAAACAGAAAGTTTAAAAAAAGGGGCAGCAGGGGCGGGTTTAACTGATAATGATTGAAGATGATAATATAAAAGATCAGCATAACACAAACGCCGATGAATTAAATGATATTTGTGATGAATGTAAAAAAACTGATAAAAGTGTTACTCAAAATTTAATTTTGACTGGATTTAAAATTTGTAAATCATGCAGGGTTTCGAAAACAATATTTCCAATTTAGATACTATTTATTGGTAAAGCATTCATTCTACTCATAACAAAAGATATTGATAAAAAAGCAATAATTAAAAATGATAAAAATATTATACCAAACGCTTTAAAATTAGATTTCAAATTTAAGATTTGTTTTGTTGAAATAATTAAACTTGCAAAAATCCATAATTGAGTAAGAAAAATGATTGGTATCATTAATTCGGGGGTTAATGCAAAAAATCTTAGTAAACCTGGTGAATGAGCAAAACCAACCGCTACCAGAACTTTTTTAAAAGGAACTTTTGTTTGCTTATCTGGAAATAATTTTACACCGATCACATAAATAAAAATTGCCCAAATGAACCATGTTAAAATTGCTGTAAGACCAGACATTCCTATAGCTGTTTTTACCACAGTATTTGCAGCCACAGCTCCTGCAACACCATCTAATATCATTATTAAACCCGCAAAATATATTGCAGCTTCACCAAAATTTCTGTTATCGCTATAAAGAGTTTTATCTAATCTTATAGATTTGAAAATTATATTTAGAAATTCGGCAAACATTTATTTTTTTTTATTTTTTTGTTCTTTGTAAGATACAATTAACGGAAATAGTATTAATGCAATAGCGATGATAATGCAAACTGCAATAATGAAACTCTTTGTCATTTATGATTTTAAGGGGAGCGCAAACTCCCCTAAAAAATAATTAACCTGATACCACTTCTCTTGTGTTAGCGTTATAAGATTCCTTAAATGGAATATCAACTATAACAGCATCAACAGGTGTTCCTGGTTTATCCGAATATTTCTCTGGTAAATGAACTTTAAATTTAGTTCCAACTTTACCTTTAGGAAAGCCATTGGCATTTAAAGTTCCATCAAATGGAACATATCCCATAGCAATATTAGTTTTCTTTTCAGGATGCCACCATGGTGATGTTACAAAACCAACTGGATCACCACCATCTGAATTAGATATCAACCAAAAATCTGGTGCATAATCATCAATTGGTTTTCCTCCTAACTCAAGACCTACTAATTGTAGCTTATATGGTTTTTTTCCTGCTTTGATTTCAGCCTTCATTTTCTCAAGAGCTTTTTTTCCAACGTAATCAGAAGTTTTTTTCCATTCACCTTTACCTGATAAAGAAACTTGATAACCTAAATTACATTGAAAAGGATTGTGTTGTTGATCCATATCCTGACCCCAAGAGAGAATACCTGCTTGAATTCTTCTGTGGTGAGCAGGGGCAATAACCATTAGCTGGTGTTTTTTTCCAGCTTCAAGAACAGCATTCCACATCTCATCGGCATATAAAGTTGCATTCCTTAAATATATTTCATATCCAGCTTCACCTGAAAAACCTGATTGAGAGATAACACAACTTCTTCCGGCAACCTTAACTTCAGCTAAACCATAGAAAGGCATATTTTCTAAATCAACCTGATCACCTAGCAAATCTTTCATAAGCGCTTTTGATTTAGGCCCTTGAATTTGAACTGGACATGCATCAATTTCTTCAATGGTGCAATTAAATTTACCGTCAGCATTAACGCCTTGTAAATACATTCCTATGTCCGAGTCTGATAAAGAAAACCAAAATTCATCTTTTGCAATTCTTAAAAGTATTGGATCATTTAAAACTCCTCCGTAAGCGTTACATAAAATTACATATCTTGCTCTCATCGGAGAGATTTTTGTTGCATCTCGAGTTATCACGTAATCAACAAATTTTTCTGCATCAGGACCCTTTACTTGGATCTGTCTTTCAACAGCAACATTCCACATAGTTACATGATTTACAATTGCATCATACTCAACCATTGCACCACCATCTTCAGGTTTCACATATCCCCTAGGATGATAAATTCGATTATAAACAGTTGCTCTCCAACAACCTGCTTGCATTGATAAATGCCAATATGGTGATTTTCTTACTCTTGTTGAAATTAACATTTCAACTTTTGTAGGCCCACTTTGTCTTAAATTGTATGGTACTTTTCGATCTGACTGATCAACAGAAGTAACATGCTTTAGTTTAGTATAGTCAAATTCTTTAGACATAACCATTCTCCTTCAACCACTTGTTTGTTTCCTTCAAGCCGCCGAATGTATAAATGTGGAAGAAATCAGTATGCGATTTAACTTTCCCAATTAAATCATTAGGGTCTTTAGGTTTTAATAAATCTAACGCCTTACTAAAATTAGATTTAAGAAAATTTAGAGAATTTTTTGCACCAACGATATTAGCAAATTTTATTAAGCTAGATATCTTTAGAGGCCCAGTAATTCCCACATGCACTGGTACACTTTGTTTAGAAACAAAATCTATAATAGGCTGGGGATCTAATAACCATTGGGTTACGATGTAATCAGCATAAGGCTTTTTATCTATCATAGCTTTTTCTAAATCTGAGTCGGATATATCAGGACTCCCCTCTGGGTGTCCAGCAATTCCTATTGTCATCTTCTCAAAATAACCAGTCTCTAAAAGTTGAAACGAGCTATCAAATTTTCCCATCGGTTCTCTCCCGCCACCAATTACTAAAACTTGTTTAACCCCACCATCTTTACACCTAGAAACATAATCTTTTAGTTGTTTTTCATCCAGCATTGACCTTGCAGGAAAATGAGGAACAGGATTAAAACCTTTTTTAACTAACTCAACTGCCTGTTGAGCTGTATCTCTATAGTCACCCCCTGGAAGCATTGTGATATAAACATCTTTTACTTGAGGTACTGTATCAAGATCTGTCTGAGGGCTTATTTCAAGAGAAAATTTCATTATAAGATCTTTATCTTTTTTGAAAAAGGTGTCAATTTAATATCAAATGAAAATAATTTTAATTATGGGACTACCTGGATCAGGAAAAACTACGTTAGCAAATGAACTTGGTCCAATGTTAAACGCTAAAAGATTGAATGCAGATGAAGTTAGAAAAGAGGCGAATGATTGGGATTTTTCTGAGGAAGGAAGAAAAAGACAAGCAAAAAGAATGGCTGACTTTGCAGTAAAATTAAAAAAAAATGGAAATTATGTTGTAGCAGATTTTATTTGCCCCACCCCTGAGGCAAGAAGTTTATTTCCAGCAGATTTTACTATTTGGGTGGATACAATTAAGGAAGGTAGGTTTGATGATACAAATAAAATGTTTGTAAAACCTGATAAGTATGACTTTCATGTAACAACTCAAGATGCTAAAAATTGGGCTCCAAAGATATATGAAAAATTAAAATAATGACTTACAAGTGGGATAATAAAAAACCAACGGCTCAAATGCTTGGAAGATGGCAACCATTTCATGATGGTCACTATACTTTATTTAAAGAAATAATTAAAAAAACTGGACAAGTTTGTATACAAATCAGAGACGTACAAGGTGTGGATGATAATCCATTTGACTTTGAAACAGTAAAAAAAAATATTGAAGATAAACTTAATCCAGAATTTCAGGGACGTTTTAAAATTATGTTAGTTCCCAATATTACAAACATTTGTTATGGAAGAGGCGTTGGTTACAAAATAGAAGAAATTGTTTTACCTGAGGAAATACAAAAAATTTCAGCCACCAAGATAAGAGCAAAGATGAGAGAAGAGGGTAAACTTAAATAGTTTTTAATGAATATTAAAATAATCAATCATAATAAAGATATAGCGAGAGTTATTATTAATGAGCCAAAAACATATAACTCATTATCTTATAAAAATTTGAGAGATTTGATTATTGTTTTAAAAAAACTAGATAAAGATAAAAAGATTAAAGTTATTATTCTTGAGGGTGCTGGAAAAGGTTTTAGTGCAGGTCATAATTTAAAAGAAGTTAAAGATTTAAAGAAAAAAGAAAGATATAAAAAATTATTTAATCTTTGTTCAAAGCTAATGCTTCAAATAGTTGAGGGTAAAAAACCAGTTATTGCAAAAGTTCATGGCGCAGCTTATGCAGCAGGATGTCAATTAGTTGCTAGTTGTGATTTAGCTTACAGTACCAATGATGCACTTTTTGCAACACCAGGAGTAAATATTGGATTGTTTTGTAGTACTCCAATGGTTGCAGTTAGCAGGAAGATTAATAGAAAACCTATGATGAAGATGCTTCTCACTGGCGAGCCAATTAAAGCAAATTACGCGAAGGAAATTGGTTTAATTAATGATTATTTTTCAAAATCAAAATTAAATAGTGAGACGATGAAAATTGCAAAAAAAATTGCATCAAAATCAAATTTAACAATCAAAATTGGAAAACAAGCTTTTTATAAACAGTTAGAAATGCCTCTCAGAAAAGCGTACTCGTATACCAGTCAAATGATGACATACAACATGATGGCAATGGATGCAAAAGAAGGTATTTCAGCTTTTTTAGAAAAAAGAAAACCAAAGTGGAAAAATAAGTGAAGTTAAAAAATATTCTAACAATTATCCTAATCATCATTGGAATATATTTTATTTTCACCTTTAGGGATCATAATTTTAAAAGATCTATTGATGCTTGTATTGCAGGTAGTCAAAAGTTGGATCAACCAATGACTATTGAAGAGGCTAAGAAGTTTTGTGAAGAAAAGATAATGAGTAAAAAGTAAATAGAGTGGAAAATATAAAAGAAATTTTAAAAAAATATAAAAATATTGCTCTAGTAGGTGCAAGTAAAGATTTAACAAAAACATCATCTATTGTTATGAAATATCTACAAGACAATGGTTTTAAAGTTTACCCCGTAAATCCATCCATGAAGGGAGAAAAAATATTAGGAGAAAAAGTTTTTGGAAAAATTTCAGAGATTGAATATCCAGTAGAAATAGTAGATGTGTTTAGGCCATCGAATGAAGTTGTCACAATTGCAGAAGAAACCGTCAAAATAAATGCAAAAGTATTATGGTTACAATTAGACATTAGCAACGAAGAAGCAAAAAAAATTGTTGAGACAAATGACATCATTTACATTGATAATAAATGCACGAAGATAGAGTACGAAAAATACTTTAATTAATTAATAATTAAATTTTTAAAAAGATGTTAAAAAAATTCGAGATAATATTTAAAGTCTTTATTATTCTTCTTTTTTCAATTTCAATGACTAAAGCTGAATTACTGAAACCTAATAGTGACATAAAACCTTCCAAAGTTGTCGAGATTCAATTAAGTGGTCTTCAAAAAAACGACTTAAATTATAAAGATAGTGGGATTGAGCAAACTTGGAATTTTGCGCATCCCAGTAACAAAAAAAATACTGGCCCTTTAACAAATTTCAAAATGATGATTAAAGGCAACTCATATCAAATGCTCTTAAATCACCTAAGCCATACAATTACAAAGGTTGGAGGTGGTGACAAATGGGCACAATTTGAGGTGATAATTTTAGATAAAGATAAGATTTATCATAAGTTCAACTGGCAAGTGGAAAAATATACTGTTGAAGGACCCCTTAAGGATTGTTGGTTGACCACAATGGTTTCTAGCCCAATAGCACTAGGAAGTTCAATTTGATTATCCATAATACAATTTTGTTTCGTTATGAATAAAAATTTAGTAGGAATCATTTAATGAAATCGAAAGCAAAAGTCGTCGTAGTCGGTGGAGGAGTGGTTGGAGTAAGCGCTCTTTATCATTTAGCAAAAAAAGGGTGGTCAGATGTTATTTTAGTTGAAAGAAAAGAATTAACCTCAGGCTCAACTTGGCATGCAGCAGGTTTGCTACCTCTTTTTAATATGAGCTATTCTGTTGGTCAACTTCACAAGTATGCAGTAAATCTTTATAAAAAGTTAGAGGAAGAGACTGGTAAGAATGTTGGTTTTAGTGTTGTTTCAAATATCCGTTTAGCTAGTACCAAAGATAGAATGGATGAGTATCATCAATATGCTGGGGTAGCTAAAACAATTGGTGTTGATGTAAAATTTTTGACACCTCAACAAGTTAAAGAAATTTGGCCGCTTTGTCATACTGATGATTTAGTTGGAGCAATTCAACACCCAGAAGATGGATACATTCAACCTGCAGACTTAACTCAGGCACTTGCCACAGGTGCTAGGAACAGAGGAGCTGAGATTTATAGAAATACAACAGTGTTATCAATGAGACAAACTAAAGAGGGATGGATTGTAGAAACAGACAAAGGATCAATTGAATGTGAGCATGTGATTTCGTGTTCGGGAAATTTTGCAAGACAAACTGGAGAAATGGTTGGATTAGATATTCCAGTTATACCTGTTGAACATCAATATATTGTGACTGAACCACATCCAGAGATACAAAAAAGAAAAAAAGAAGGTCTTCCAGAAATGGGTGTATTAAGAGATAGTGATAGTAGATGGTACATGAGAGAAGAGGCTGGTGGATTAATATTAGGTCCTTATGAAGATGGTGCACCAGCATGTTATGTAGAAGGACCTTCAAAAGACTCTGAATATGAATTGTTTCAAGAGGATTTAGATAGACTTGCTCCGCATATCGAAGGAGCGATACATAGAGTTCCAGCATTTGGAGAAGTTGGAGTGAAAAAAGTTTATAATGGTGCAATATGTTACACACCAGATGGTAATCCTATTGTTGGTCCAGCCTGGGGACTTAAAAATTTTTGGATTAATGAGGGACATAGTTTTGGAATAACTGCAGCAGGTGGAGCTGGCTGGCAATTAGCAGAATGGATTATTGATGGTGAACCGACAATTGATATGCTTGGTGTTGAACCAAGACGTTACGGAAATTATGCGACAAAATCTTATCTCAAAGCAAAAAATGAAGAAGCTTACAGTCATGTATTTATTGTTCATTATCCTGATGAGGAGAGACCAGCTGCAAGACCTTTAAGAACATCTCCTTGTTATGAAAGAATGAAAAATCTTGGTGCTGTCTTTGGACAAAAATTTGGATGGGAAAGACCAAACTTTTTTGCAACTGATGGAATGGAACAAAAAGATCATTGGTCATTTAGAAGATCAAAATGGTTTGATGCAATTAAAAAAGAATGTGAGAATGTTAAAAAGAATGTCGGACTTTTGGATATGACAGCCTTTGCAAAATGTAGAATTAAGGGTCCAAAAGCAGAGGAATTTTTAGACTATTTAGTGGCCAATAAACTTCCAAAAAAAATTGGAAGAATTAATTTGTGTCATGCGCTAAATACTAAAGGTGGTGTTCACTCTGAGTTTACAATTATGAAAGAGGCTGAAAATAGTTATTATTTGGTTTCAGCTGGAGCGAATTTAAGATTAGACCATGATTGGATACAAAAATGGATGCCAACTGATGGTTCAGTTATATTTGAGGATTTAACAAATAGCACAGGTGTGCTCGTTGTAGCTGGCCCAAAAGCTAGAGAGCTTATGCAGAAAGTTTCGACTGATGATTTTTCAAACGAAAATTTTAAATGGTTAACAGCAAAAAATGTTAATGTTGGATACGCCCCTGTTAATGCTATGAGAGTAAATTTTGTTGGTGAACTTGGTTGGGAATTGCACCATCCAATTGAATATCAAAACCATATTTTTGATAAATTAATGGAAGCAGGTAAAGATCTCGGTCTAAAACCTTTTGGAATCAGAGCTATGAACAGTTTAAGAGTTGAAAAATCTTATAAACTTGTAGGAACCGAACTATCAATTGAGTATTCGCCTTATGAGTCTGGTCTAGATAGATTTATACATCCAAACAAAGGTAATTTCATAGGTCTTGATGCACTCAACAAATGGAGAGAAAAGGGTTTTGATAACAAGTTAGTTACACTTGAGGTTCATGATACAACAGACTCAGATGTTTTAGGTAACAATCCAATTTACAAAGATGATAAAGTTGTTGGAAGGGCAACGGGTGGGGAATATGGATTTAGATTAGATAAATCTATTGCCTTAGCCATGGTCAAACCTGATTTAGCAAATGTTGGAGAGAAACTTAAAGTTGATATTCTTGGAAAAATGTATGAAGCTACAATAGTAGAAGAAAGTCCATACGATGCTGAAAATAAACTTTTGAGAGCCTAATGAAAATTTTAGTCGCAGTAAAAAGAGTAATTGATTACAATGTTCAAGTCAGAGTTAAAGAGGATAACACTGGTGTAGTAACTGAAAATGTTAAGATGTCTACCAACCCACCAGATGATAATGCGATTGAGGAGGCAGTAAAAATCAAAGAGTCAGGAAAAGCGACCGAAGTAGTTGCAGTAAGTGTTGGAGAGGAGAAAGCTCAAGAAACTGTTCGTAAAGCATTAGCGGTTGGAGCAGATAGAGGAATTCTTATCAAAGCTGATGGAATTTTAGAACCTTTAGCCGTTTCCAAATTATTACAAAAAATTGTTGAAAAAGAAAAACCAGATTTAGTTTTTATGGGAAAACAAGCAATTGATGATGATTGTAATCAAACAGGTCAAATGTTAAGTGCTTTACTAAATTGGCCTCAAGCAACATTTGCTTCAAAGATTGAGATTAAAGACAAAAAACTTGAAGTTACGAGAGAGATTGACGAAGGATTAGAGACAATAGAGATAAATATTCCTGCTATTGTAACTTGTGATTTAAGACTTAATGAACCAAGATATGCATCTTTACCAAACATAATGAAAGCTAAAAAAAAACCTATTGAGCAGATAAATGCGTCAGATTTAGGAGTAGATACATCACCAAGAATCGAGCAAATTAAGGTTGAAGAGCCACCAAAAAGAAAAGCAGGAATAAAAGTAAAAAGTGTGGCTGAGCTAGTGCAAAAATTAAAAAATGAGGCTAAAGTAATATAATGTCAGTTTTATTAGTTGCAGAACATAACAACAAAGAGCTTAAACCTTTTACACTGAATGCCGTAACTGCAGCTTCTCAAATGGATACAGATCTTCATGCTGTGATTATTGGTAATAACTGTGTAGATGCAGCAAAAAAATTGTCAGAGTTACCATTAGTCAAAAAAGTAATTCAAGTAGAGGCAGCTCATTACGAAAACTTTGTAGCAGAAAATTTTGCACCAGTAATCGTGAAACTGGCAGAAAACTATTCACATATTGTTTGTTCAGCTAATACATTTGGTAAAAATTTGATGCCAAGGATTGCAGCTTCTTTAGACACTTCACAAGTCAGTGATATTATTAAGGTAATTTCTACAGATACATTTTTAAGACCAATTTATGCTGGTAATGCATTTGCAACAGTAAAAAGCAAGGATCCAAAAAAATGTATAACTATTAGACCAACCTCTTTTGATCCATGCGAGAGTTCAGGTGGATCTGCGCCAATTGAAAAGGCTGAACCAAGTGAAGAGTTTAATAATACAAAATTTGTAAAAAGAGAGGAAATTAAGTCAGATAGACCAGAGCTTGGAACTGCAAGAGTAGTTGTTTCTGGTGGAAGAGGAATGCAGAGTGGAGACAATTTTAAATTGATCACCTCTGTTGCTGATAAATTAAATGCTGCTATTGGAGCGTCAAGAGCGGCTGTGGATGCTGGATATATAAGCAACGATCATCAAGTGGGTCAAACTGGAAAAGTTGTAGTTCCAGATTTATATATTGCCATTGGTATTTCTGGTGCTATTCAACATTTAGCTGGAATGAAAGAAAGCAAAGTGATTGTCGCAATCAATAAGGATGGTGAAGCTCCAATTTTTAGTGTTGCAGACTATGGTCTAGAAGCTGATCTTTTTGAAGCAGTACCTCAATTTATCGAGGAACTGAACAAATTAAACACTATACAAAAATAATATAATCTGTAAAAAATTATTATGTCCAGAGAGTCAATGGAATATGATGTTGTAATCGTTGGTGGAGGACCATCAGGATTAACAACTGCTATTAAACTGAAACAATTAAATTCAAATTTAAATATTTGTGTTTTAGAGAAAGCATCTGAGATCGGTGCCCATATATTAAGTGGAAATGTTTTTGAAACTAGAGCACTAGACGAATTAATTCCAAATTGGAAAGATTTAAATCCACCTATAAAAACAAAAGTCACTAAGGAGAAATTTTTATTTTTAGGAAAAACAAAATCATTAAGTTGGCCAACGTGGTTGTTACCCGCTGTCCAAAAAAATCATAAAAATTATATAATTAGTCTTGCAAATTTATGTAGATGGCTTGCTGAGCAAGCTGAAACACTTGGTGTAGAGATATTTCCAGGATTTCCAGCTAGTGAGGTTTTATTTAATGACGATGGCTCGGTTAAAGGTGTAGCTACTCAGGACATGGGAATAGATAAACAAGGAAATAAAAAAGATAGCTTTGAACCAGGTATTGAACTTATAGGCAAGGTTACAGTTTTTGCTGAAGGTTGTCGGGGTCATTTAGGAAAACAATTAATTAAAAAATTTAATCTTAATAAAGACAAAGATCCTCAGCAATATGGAATCGGATTTAAAGAAATTTGGGAGATTGATGAAAAAAATCATGAAGAGGGATTAGTGATGCATACAGCTGGATGGCCTTTAGATAATAACACTTATGGTGGGAGTTTTATTTATCATGCAGAGAACAAACAAGTATTTTTAGGATATGTAATAGGTTTAGATTATCAAAATCCTCATCTTTCTCCTTTTGATGAGTTTCAAAGATTTAAAACACATCCATCAATAAAAAAAATTATAGAAGGTGGAAAAAGAATTTCTTATGGCGCTAGAGCTTTAATTGAAGGTGGTATTCAAAGTTTACCAAAAATGTTTATGCCAGGTGCATTACTTATTGGATGTGATGCGGGAACTTTAAATATGCCAAAAATAAAAGGATCTCACACTGCTATGAAAAGTGGAATTTTAGCTGCAGAGGCTATCAATGAACATATTCAGTCTAAAAAAGATTTATCATTATATGAGGAATTATTTAAAAAAAGCTGGTTATATAAAGAACTGTATCTAGCAAGAAATGTAAAACCTAGTTTTAATTGGGGTTTAATTTTAGGAATAATTTTTACAGGAATTGATCAAATTTTATTTAGAGGAAAACTTCCATTTACATTAAGACATAAGCATTCCGATCACGAAACTTTAAAACCTGCAGATAAAATGCCAAAAATTGATTATCCTAAACCTGACAATGTGATTACTTTTGATAAAACAAGCTCAGTTTATTTGACTGGGACTAATCATGAGGATAATCAGCCAGTGCACTTACAGCTTAAAGATAAAGATTTACCTATAAAATATACTCTTGAAAAATATGACGAACCAGCACAAAGATATTGTCCAGCAGGAGTTTATGAGGTTCAAAAAGAAAATGATATAAACAAATTTGTTATAAACGCTCAGAACTGTATTCATTGTAAAACTTGCGATATTAAAGAACCTTCTCAAAATATAGTTTGGGTCACTCCAGAGGGAGGCGGTGGACCAAAGTATGGAAATATGTAATTAGCTATCTTAGAAAATTAGCAAAAATTATTACTATTCCAATAATACCTAGCCAAATAATAAGATTTTTTAAAAAAACTTTTTTATTTTTATTTGCATAATAAAAACTTGGGAAGACTAGTGCAATTACCAATAAAAGATATATGACTGATAAAATATTTTCACTCATAATCTAAATTTATATTATGAAAGATCTATTGCAAATTTTTTGAGTGTTTCGATTGGCAAAACTTTCAATGTATTTTCATGAGTTCGTTTCAAAAAAATTGGGCAACCTTTTCCAGCTTCCACCGCTCTTGCATACCAAGTTGCACAAACACACCAGCCATCTCCATCTTTTAAGCCTGGAAACCCAAACTCTGGGTGAGGTGTGATTAAATCATTTCCAGCTTCTTTACACCATTCCAAAAATTCGGTTGTGACTTTTGCACAAACAGTATGTAACCCATGATCATTTTCATCAGTATTACAACAACCATCTCTATACCAACCAGTAAGAGGATCTTTGGAACATAATTCTAAACTTTCTCCAAGAACATTTTTTTGAATCTTATTTTCCATATACATTATATATATCCTCATCAATTGATGCATTAAATGAGATAGAACGTCTTTCCTCCTCAGTACCTTTGAATGGAAAAACTGTATGCATCAAATAATTAGGAAATAAATAAAAATCACCAACTTCTGGAGTAATATTAAATGTTGAAGGACAAGTAAACATTCTTGCTCCGTGTATTAACTGTAAGCTTCCACCTCTATATTTTTTTGATTTTTTTTGCTGAGTACTTTGTCCTAATGATTTAGGAACCTTAAGAAATCCAGCTCCAGAAATATGACCACCATGCCAATGAGTTGGATTATATTCATTTTGAAATTGTCTAACAACCCAAGTTTTTAATAAATTAAATTTTGATATTTTTTTTCCTTCATTTAATTCCGTATAAATCTTACAAGAATTTCCCAAAAAATCTAACCAACCTGATGATTTAACAAATTCTACTTCTAATAAAAATTCTTGAGTTACGTCACCAACTAAAGCCTCTCCATAATTTAATTTTTTTAATTTTAATTCATCATTGATAATTTTATCAATATACTCATTTAACTTATTTAGTATTTCATCCGGTATTTTGACTTTTAATATTGCTGGACCTAATACTCTTAAATTTTGATATTTGATTTCCATTTAATTAAATTTTTGTTGGATTGGGTTGACCTTTATAAACTTTTTCTGGGTCAAATTTTTTTTCTTTTTCAGTAAATTTCATCTTAATTTCTCTACCATTTTCAATAGGCCCAAGAGGTATAGATCTATAGAAACAAGATCTATAACCGACGTGACAACTAGCTCCGTCTCCAATATCAACAGTAAGCCAAACCGAGTCTTGGTCATCATCAATTTTGATTTCAGTCACTTTCTGAATAAAACCACTTGTTTTGCCTTTGTGCCAAATAGCCTTTCTTGATCTGCTATAGTAATGAGCTTCTTTTGTTTCGATAGTTTTTTTTAATGCTTCAACGTTCATATAACCATGCATTAAAATTTCTTTTGTTTGAGAGCACATTGTAATAACAGGTATTAAACCATCATTATCAAATTTAGGTGAAAGAAGATTTCCTTCTTCAATTTCAACCACATTTTCTCTTTTTTTGAACATATTCGGTGATTATGTAGCACATATAGAGATATATTAAATATTTTAAAAATGCACATTTATATGTATAAACCCCTGCATGAAGTTAGTTAAAGACATAGATAATAATCAAAATTCAAAGAAGATTTCTGACAAAGAAGCAGAGGAAGCTTTTAAAACTATTTTATCTTGGATGGGTGAAGATCCTAATCGAGAAGGATTATTAGAAACTCCAAAAAGAGTTGTTAAAGCATTTAAGGAGTATTTTAAAGGTTATAAGGAAGATCCTATTCAAGTTTTAGATAAAACTTTTGGCGATGTCGATGGGTATGATGATATGGTTATTCAAAAAAATATCTCTGTTCAAAGTCATTGCGAACATCATATGGCACCAATAATTGGTAAAGCTCATGTAGCCTACATACCTAATGAAAGAGTTGTTGGATTAAGTAAATTAGCAAGAGTAGTAGAGGTTTTTTCTAAAAGATTACAAACTCAAGAAAGATTAACTATGCAGATTGCGAATACGCTAATGCAATCTTTAGATGCTAAAGGAGTAGCAGTTACAATAGACTCAACTCATCAATGTATGACTATGAGAGGAATCAAAAAGGAACAAGCTACAACAGTCACAAATTATTATTTAGGTCAATTCAAAGAAGATTTAAGTTATCAAAACAGATATTTAAGGTTAATTAGTAATTCAAAAGATTAAAAGTGTCAGACCAATTTAAAGCATTAGTTTTAAATCAAGAGGGTGACAACTTTACAAGAGAAGTAAAATCATTAGACAAAAGTTTTTTAAAACATGGTGATGTAACTATCAAAGTTGATTATTCAGATCTTAATTTTAAAGATGGAATGATTTTAAAAAATGGTGGTAGGTTAGTAAAAGAGTTTCCACATATCCCAGGCATAGATTTTTCAGGAACTGTTTTGGAAAGTGATAATTCAAAATTTAAGTCAGGCGATGAAGTAATTTTAACAGGCTTTAGAGTTGGAGAAATTTTTTATGGTGGATATTCTCAAATAGCAAAAGTTAATGGTGACTTTTTAGTAAAGAAACCAGGTGATTTATCAAGTAAGCAAGCAATGATTTTAGGGACTGCTGGTTTTACATCTTTAATGGCAGCATTTGCAATAAAAGCCCGAGAAGAAATATTACTTGGTGCAAAAGTAAATGATGTCTTAGTTACAGGTGCAACTGGTGGAGTTGGAAGTATTGCGGTTATGATATTAAATAAGATGGGATACAATGTTACTGCGGTCTCAGGAAAAAATTCTAAAGCGGATTACTTAAAATCATTAGGTGCTAAAAGTGTTATAAATCGTGCTGAATTTGATAAAGATCCAAAACTTATAGATAAAGGTTTATGGGATGGAGTAGTCGACACCGTCGGTGGTAAAATTTTAGCTAATGCAATTGTTCAAACTAATTCAAATGGGATTATTGCAGTATGTGGTAATGCAAGCACAAATGAATTAAATACTAATGTAATTCCTTTTATGTTACGAGGAATAAAACTTTGGGGAATGGACTCAGCTAATTGTAGCATCAAAAGAAGAGAATTTATTTGGGGAGAGGCTGCAAAATTAATCGATTTCAATTTAATAGAAAAATCTATTCTAACTGTTAGCTTGGAGGAGTTAATTGAAACTTATCCTAAAATATTAAAGGGTGAAATTTCTGGAAGAGTTTTAGTTGATTTAAATAAATAATGGACTGGGATAAACTTAAAATTTTTCATGCAGTTGCAGAAGCAGGAAGTTTTACTAATGCAACTATAAATTTAAATCTTAGTCAATCAGCAATAAGTAGACAAATTCAATCTTTGGAACAAGATTTAAAAGTTCAATTATTTGAAAGACACGCAAGAGGTCTTACGCTCACCGAAAATGGAGAGTATGTATTTAAGACTGCACACGAAGTTATAAGCAAACTCAAAGAAGTGGAAACTTCACTAGGAGATCAAAAAAATAAACCAACAGGAAAATTGACAATTACAACAGTTAGAAGTTTTGGAACTCATTGGTTAACACCTAGAATTGAGGAATTTATGCGGTTAAATCCCGAGGTTGAAATAGAATTGATTTTTGAGGATAAAGAGTTGGACTTGAGCACAAGACAAGCTGATATTGGTATTTTTATGAGAAGACCTAAACAATTAAATTACATTCAAAAAAAGCTTATAGATCTAAAATATTATATTTATGGGTCTAACAAATATTTAGAAAAATATGGTATGCCAAAAACTGTGAGTGACCTAAATAAACACAAATTCATATCATTTGGCAAAGGAGCACCTTCACCAGTTTATAATCCAGAGTGGGCATTAAAGTTAGGGATGCATGACGGAAAAAAAAGAAAACCTATAATGAAGGTAAACAGTGTTATGGGACTTTTACTAGCAGTGGAGTCTGGAGTAGGTTTAGCAGCACTGCCTGAATATTTAGTAAGCAATTCGACCAATATTATTAAAGTTTTACCTAAATCTGAGGGACCAATCACAGAGGCACACTTCGTTTATCCACAATCTTTAAAAAACACAGCCAGAGTTCAGGCTTTTAGGAACTTTTTATTCAGCAAAATAGGCGACTGGAAGTCTTAGTAAGCCTGCGACATCTTTGCGATTGATAATCATTCTCAATGAGAATAGTTCTCATTCTCAATTGAATCATGCGGAAGAATGGAGAAATAATGAAAAAAATATCAATTTTTGCATTGATAGCATCTTTATTTGCCTCATCAGTTGTGATGGCAAATGAGGTGAATGTTTTTAATGCAAGACATTATAAAGCAGATGGTGAGCTTTATTCTAAGTTTACAAATATGACAGGCATCAAGGTCAATTTGATAAACGGAAAATCAGGTGCTTTAGAAAAAAGAATTCTAAGTGAAGGTGCTGATTCTTCTGCTGACTTATATATTACAGCTGATGCTGGAAGATGTGGGGCGATGGATGCAAAAGGTGCACTTCAAAGTGGTTTAACATCAGCAGCAATCAAAGATGCTGTACCAAAAACTTTTAGAACGAATAAATGGGTTGGAATAGCTAAGAGAGCTAGAATAATTTACTATTCGCCGGAGAGAGTTACAGGTGCAGAATTATCTGGAATGACTTATGAAGGTTTAGCTGATCCTAAGTGGAAAGGTAGATTAGTAATTAGAAAATCTAGCAATATTTATAATAAATCTTTAGTAGCATCATTAATTAAAAATAATGGAAAAAAAGCTACAGCTGAATGGGCTGAAGGAGTTGTTGCAAACATGGCAAGAACACCTACAGGTAATGATAGAGCTCAAATTATGGCAGTCGCAGCAGGAGAAGCTGATATTGCTGTAGCTAATACTTATTATCTAGCACTTATGTTGTCTGGTAAAAAAGGTGCAGAGCAACAAGAAGCAGCTAAGAAAGTTAAAGCTTTCTTCCCTAATCAAAATGATAGAGGAACACACATGAATGTTAGTTGTGCAGCTTTAGTCAAAGGTGCTCCTAATAAAACTAACGCTATCAAGCTTGTAGAGTTTTTACTGACTCCACAATCTCAAGAGCATTTTACTAACAATACTTTTGAGTTTCCAATGATTAACGGTGTTTCACCAAGTCCATTAGTAGTAAATAACTTAGGATTAGATTTCAAACAAGATATGAAAACTAAGTTAGCTTCTTATGGAAAAAATCAGGCTGCCGCAGTAGAAGTAATGACTGCCGCTGGTTGGAAGTAAAAATGAAACAAGAAAAAAAATTTATTTCAGAGATTGATTTAAATAAATCTTCCAAGGCATGTTCCCCATGTATTATGGAGTGTAAAAAAATCGATCAAAGAATAAATAAAAGAAAACTAGAAGAAATCGAACCTAAGGAAGTTCCGCATCTCCTTAAAGTTTTCGATTTTTGATTTTTCTTTCCGGTGTTCATCGTAAATGGAGATTTATGGTGGACACTAAATTAGATATACTTAATAAACACTAATTACTTTTCCAAAAAAAATTAATATAATATAAAATTTAAATGTATAAATTTTTTAACATATGGTTTTTTTTCTCATTATTGGTTTCAATATTTGTTATAATTCCAATAATTACTGTATTTACAAGTTTCTTTGAAGAAACTTCAAATTATTATGAACTTTTAAAAAGTACATTTTTAATCGAGTACATTTTTAATTCATCAGTATTATTAATATGTGTTCTTGTTTTGACATTTATTATAGGTACTAGTTCAGCTTATTTGGTATCTTTTTTTGATTTTCCATTTTCTAATTTTTTTAAATGGGCATTAATTTTATCTTTTGCAGTACCGCCTTATATTTATGCATATTCATTAACTGCTTTTTTTGAAAATTATGGCACTGCATATACAATCTTAAAAAATCTTTTTGGAGAAGGAAATTATAACCAACACATTCCTAAATTTGAGGGTATGTTAGGCGCAATATTATCTATCTCTTTCTCTTTGTTTGCATATGTTTATATTTTAGCCAGGGCCTCATTTTTATACCAATCTCAAAGTCTTATTGATCTAGGAAAAAACCTAGGTTTTTCAAAATTTGAATCTTTTTACAAGATAGTACTTCCTGCGGCTCGGCCTGCAATAGTTGCTGGACTATCTTTAGTTGCGATGGAAACTTTAGCAGAATTTGGTGCAGTTGATTTTTTTTCAATTAATACTCTTACAACTGGAATCTATAATTCCTGGATAGCTTTTGATGATTTAGCCTTTGCGAATAGAATATCCTTTTTTTTGTTATTATTCATTTTTGCATTATTTATTTTGGAGAATTTTTCTAGAAAAAACGCGCGGTATCATTTTAATTCTCGAGGAGGATTTAAACAAAAAGAAAAGATTAAACTTATTGGAAATAAATCTTTATATGCATTTTCATATTGTTTTTTAATATTCTTTTTTAGTTTTTTATTTCCCTTACTACAAATGATGTATTGGACAATTAAATTTCCAGAAAATTTATTTGATTTAGAAATTTTTGAACTTTTAACAAATACTCTTTACATTGTAATATTGTCTAGCTTTGTTTTAATTTTATTCTCATTAATATCTAATTATGGAAATAGAGTTTCTAAAAATAAAATCTTAAATGTTTTATCAACTTTATCTATTTCGGGTTATGCAATTCCAGGGGTTATTTTAGCTATTGCATTTATAAGTTTTATTGCATGGTTTGATAATAGCATAATTAAATCTTTGGGATTTGACTCTATCAAGAAAGTTTTTATTGGTTCTATTTTAGGATTAGTATTAGTTTATTTTGTAAGATTTTACTCTTTAGCATTTAATGGAATAAAATCAGGATATGAAAAAATAAATATATCTGTTGATGAAAGTGCATACTTACTTGGTTACTCAAAAAGAAAGACCTTTATGAATATTCACATTCCTTTCTTAAGAAATTCCCTATTATTTATAATTATTTTAATTTCATTAGAGATAATTAGAGAATTACCTATAACATTAATCTTAAGACCTTTTAATTTTGAAACTTTTGCAACTACAGCATATATTTCTGCTTCAGAGGATTTATTAGAGGCAGCTGCTGTACCTTCTTTATTTTTGATATTAATTGCATCTTTATTCATTATAATTAGCTCAAAATATATTTTAAGAGAAAACAATGAATAAAAACTTTTTTGAAGTAAAAAATGTTGATTTTAAAGTTGGAGGCAAAACAAAAGTAGCCAATGTTTCTTTTGCCATTGAAAATGAGGGAGATATTATATGTCTTCTAGGTCCATCAGGAATTGGTAAAACCACAATTTTAAGAACAATTGCTGGCTTAGAAAAAATTGAAACGGGAGCAATAGAGTTAAAGGGAAATGTATTATCTTCAAATCAAATAAATGTTGAGCCTGAAAACAGAAATATATCACTTGCTTTTCAAGAAAACAGTTTATTTCCACATTATACGGTAGAAAAAAATATATTATTAGGCGCCGATAGAAATAAAGATAAAAAAGATAAAAATGTAAACTTCCAAGAAATTATTGATCTACTCGATATCTCTTTAATTTTAAATAAATTTCCACATGAAATTAGTGCTGGAGAAGCTCAAAGAGCTTCACTTGCGAGATCTTTAATCACTAATCCAGACCTACTATTATTAGATGAACCATTATCAAATGTTGATCAAAGTTTTAAAGAAGAAATACAGGAAAAATTAAAAAAAATATTAAAAAGTTCAAAAATAACTACAATCATTGTAACTCATGACTCTTATGAAGCATTTTATTTAGGATCAAAATGTGGAATTATTTTAAATCAGGAACTCAAACAATTTGACGATCCATATAATGTTTATCATTTACCAAACTCAATAGAGGTAGTTAATTTTTTAAATAGAGGCATTCTTATTCCTGCAGAGGTCACAAGTCCTAAAAGTTTAGAGAATAAAGATCTTGGAACAATTACTGGTAATTTTAATAAACCTTTTCCAATAGGATCAAAAGTAAAACTTTTGGTTCAACCAGAGGACTTACATCACGATGATCAAAGTAATTTAAAGTTTGAAGTTATAGATAGAAAATTTAGGGGTACAAATTTTATTTATACTCTTAAAACGCCGAGTAATTTATTAATTCCAGTTTTTGTTCACTCTCATCATATTCACCAACATGAGGAGAATGAAAAATTTGGTATTAAAAGACCAATTCATATTGATCATATTGTTTGCTTCTAATAAAAACTCTCTAAAATGAATAATAAATTTAGAGTTTTTTTAAAAGGGGTTTTTGATGTTAGCCCCCTGATGATACCAGTTGTCCCATTTGGTCTAATATTTGGAGTTCTTTCAATTGATATTGGATTTAGTCCAATAGAAACAATGGGGATGTCCCTAATAATTTTTGGTGGAGCATCACAAATTATTTTACTTCAATTATTTTCTGGAGGTGCTTCATCTTTAGTCATAATAAGTTCAGTTGGAGCAGTAAACTCAAGACATCTTTTGTATGGAGCTGTAGTTTCAGAGCATTTATCAGATTTAAAACTTATTTGGAAAATTGTAATTTCTTATTTTTTAATTGATCAAGCTTTTGCGAGATCAAATGAATACTTTAAAAAAAATAACGATAAAAATAAATATTTTCATTTATTTGGCGGTGGTATTACTTGTTGGGTTATTTGGCAGACAACTACTTTTTTAGGAATTGTTTTAGGAGCTTTTATTCCTGAAAAACTAGGCTTAAGTTTTGCAGTACCGTTAACTTTTTTAGCATTACTGGTTAATGATTTTAGAAAATTAATAAATGTGATTGTGATAATTATTTCAGGATTAGTGGCAACGTTTGGATTTAATTATGTTCCTTATAAAGCATATGTAATTGTCGCTGGAGTAACTGCTTTACTGACAGCAGCAATTTTAACTAATTTGAATAAAAAAAATGAGTAACTGGCTATTAATTATATACTGTGGTTTGATAACTTTTTTGACAAGGTTTTCAATGATAGCATTATTAAAGAAAGAAATGTTCAATGATAGAATAAGAGAAATTCTCTCTTTTGTGCCTTCAGCAATTTTTCCTGCAATTATATTTCCTGCTGTTTTTTTGGATAACTCTGGAGATTTCCAATTAGAAAACAATCCAAAAATAATGGCAGCAATAATTGCAATGTTAATTGGAATAATAAGTCAAAATATTATTGCGACAATTATCTCAGGGCTAGCTTCATATTGGTTTTTAATTTTTGTGGTATAAAAAGTTGATGAAAAAAATATTAATATCAATTTTCTTTTTATTTTCATTAAGTGCAAATGCAATGGAAAAAGAAACAACTTTTAAGAAAGAGTTGTTTGATAAAGCTCAATCAGATGGAAAAATTGTCGTAATCAGTTCTTGGATAAAATATTGCTCGTCATGTGCTGGTCAAATGAAAATTCTTCAGAATGCAAAAAAAAAAGGTGAATTATTAGACATTAAATTTGATAACATTGAATATTTTTCATTCGATGTGACTAAAAAGGAAATCTCTAATTTTTTTGATGTACAATATCAAACAACATTAATAATTTTTAAAGGTAATCAAGAAGTTTATAGAAGTGTTGGTGAAACAACAGAAGATTTAATTTACGAAGCATTAAAAGCCTCAATTTAAATTAAGCACCTAAATTAATATTTTTTGCAACATTAAAATCAATTTCACTGGGTTTTTTTAGTTTTAGATTGTTCATTAACTCAACATATTCATCTACACTACTAACCTGTAATCTTGGATTTTGTTTTTTTTCTTTACCAATAGTACTCACTTTCTCTCCTTTATAATCGTGAGCAGGGTATAAAAAAGTTTCATCAGGAAGTTTTAATAGTTTATTAAAAATTGAGTTATATGCATCTTTCGAATCTCCATTTTGAAAATCAGTTCGACCTGTTCCATTTATCAGCAATGTGTCACCAGAAAAAAGATAATTATCCATCAAAAAACTATAACTATCTGAAGTATGACCCGGGGTATACATTGCTTTAATTTTTAAATTTTCTAAATTTATATATTCATCATCTTTTACTTTAATTTCAACAGCATCAGCTGGAGTATGATCGCCCATTATTGTGGAGCATTTCGTAATGTCTTTTAATTTTGAAGCACCTGTCACATGATCAGCGTGTATATGTGTGTCAATTACTTTTACTAATCTTAAATCTAATTCTTTTAATAAAATTATGTAATCACTTACGTTTTCTAAAACTGGATCAATTATCAAAGCTTCTCTTCCTTTAGATGAGGCAATTAAGTATGTGTATGTGCTAGATTTTTTATCAAATAGTTGTTTAAAAATCATAACTAAACATTATCATATAAGAATGGAATCCACTACATTTGATTGGTCTTGTTCACACACATGGAAACAAAGTGCTAAAAATACTGCGTGGTGTTTACTTGGGTGTTCGATTGGAGATTTTGGAACAATTTTATTTTTTCAATTGACTAAAATACCATTCCCGGTTTTAGCCATTATGATATTAGCAATTATCAATGGGTTGATTACGAGTATAATTTTAGAAACAATTATTTTAATCCGTCAAAATTTGGAATTTAACAAAGCTTTAAAAACAGCATTAGGGATGAGTTTTATTTCAATGATAAGTATGGAAACCACAATGAATTTAACCGATTACTTTTTAACTGGTGGAGCAATATTAACCTGGTGGGTTGTACCTTTAATGCTTATTGTAGGTTTTTTAACACCATGGCCATATAATTATTGGAGATTAAAAAAATATGGCATCAGTTGTCATTAAAAATTGGGATAATAAAACTTGGTTATCTTCACAAAATTATATTAATTCTTTTAATAATTTTTTAATCAAAAATACCAAAATTAATTCAAATTTTAGAATTTTAGATATTGGTTGTGGAAGAGGGAAGATTTTAGGCTCTTTAAAATCAAGGTTAAAACTTAAATATAAACCTCTAGGCATAGATATTGTTAATCACAAAGATAGAGATAAAAGAATTAAATTTAAAAAAGCAAATATTTTAAATCTTTCTTTGAGAAAAAGTCAAAAGTTTGATTTAATTATGATTAAACAAACAATTCATTTAATAAAATTAAGTAAGGTAAAAAAATTATTAAAATCATTAGAAAAAATATTAAA
>CACHMJ010000005.1 GCA_902580895.1 uncultured Pelagibacteraceae bacterium
TAATTAGATCAAAAACTGTTTCCATTTCACCCTTAGAAATGACTGTTAGAAATAATAAAAATACCATAAAAAAATATATAGCTATTAATGAGGTATCAATTTTAAGGCAAAGTAGACAAGCAGCATCCTTATCAATTTATCAGGGGTCAAAACAAGTTATTAAAGAATTAGTTTCAGACGGTGTTCTTGTATCAACTCCCGCAGGAAGCACTGCTTACAATTTATCTGTTCATGGTCCAATATTAAGTTTAAATTCAAAAAAACTTTCTATTTCACCAATAAGTGCATTTAGACCTAGAAGATGGAAAGGAAAAATAATAAGTGATAGATCAAAAATAGTAATTAAAAATCTAAATCCAAAAAAAAGACCAATCAGTGCAGTTGCTGATAACATTGAAGTTAGAAATGCAAAAAATATTACTATAAAAACCAATCAAAAAATTAGATTTAATCTTTTATATGACCAAAATCGCAGCCTTCAAAAGAAAATTAAATTAGAACAACTAAGAAGAGAAACATCCTAGTGGTGCCCCCGCACGGATTCGAACCGCGGACCTATTGATTACAAATCAATTGCTCTACCAGCTGAGCTACAAGGGCATGCGCAATAATTATTAACTATTTATAAATTAATCAACTCTTTTTTTTAAATAACTTAAATGATGGAATGTGATTGCTGCACTATTTGATATATTTAGGCTATCAATCTTTTTATTGATGTCAATTTTAACAAAAAAATCAGCATATTTAGATGTATGTAAATGTAAGCCCGAACCTTCAGATCCAAATAAAAGTATATTATTTCCTTTCCAGTCTACTTCAGTAAAACTTTTTCTTCCTCTACTATCAAAACCATAGACCCAAAAATTTTTCTCTTTTAGATTTTTTAAAGTTGAATTTATATTAGACACTTCAAAAATATTTAAATATTCAATTGATCCACTCGCAGCTTTGTACATTAATTTACTTTCACTTGGGAAATGTCTTTCTTTTATAATAAGGCCATCTATATTAAATGATACTGCACTTCTTATAAGTGCACCAATATTTCTAGGATCTGTTACTCCATCTAGACAAACAAATGTAATATTATTTTTTTCCTTGATGAACTCTTTAAGTATAGGCTTTTCTAGATGTTCTATTTCAGCTACATATCCCTGGTGTAATAAGTTTTCTTTAGTTGTGTATTTGTCTAATTCTTTTTTTGTTTTGAAGTAAACTTTTACCTCATTCAATAGATTTTTGTTAGGACTTTGCCTATGGAGATTTTTTTTGCTTTCCTCTGTTAAGAAAACTCTTAAAACCTTTCTTTTTGGATTTTTAAGTGCTTCAATAACAGCATGTTGACCAACAATGAAAAATGACGATTTATTCATAAATTTATCTTAGTTTTACACGTTTTTTTGGATATTTTCTTAATAAATCACATATTGCATTTGGATAAATAAAATATATAAAACGCATGTTGTTTGAAGCTTTATTGAACAAGGGGACACTTCCCCTAAGGGAGGGGTTCCAGAGCGGTCAAATGGGGCGGGCTGTAAACCCGTTGACTTCGGTCTTCGAAAGTTCGAATCTTTCCCCCTCCACCATTCAATGAAACTTTAAGTAATTATGGAGTGTTACTCTTGGGGTTGTGCGGGTGTAGTTCAATGGTAGAACGCTAGCCTTCCAAGCTGGATGTAAGGGTTCGATTCCCTTTACCCGCTCCAAGATAAGATTATTAATTAAAATAAAATGTGAGGAATAAAAGTAATGTCAAAAGAAAAATTTGTAAGAAATAAACCACATTGTAACATTGGTACAATTGGTCATGTTGATCACGGTAAAACAACTTTAACTGCCGCTATCACAAAAGTTTTATCTGAAACTGGTGGTGCTCAAGCAGTAGCGTATGATCAAATTGATAAAGCTCCAGAAGAAAAAGAAAGAGGAATTACAATTTCGACTGCGCACGTTGAATATGAAACTGAGAAAAGACACTATGCCCATGTAGATTGCCCAGGTCATGCTGACTATGTCAAAAACATGATTACAGGTGCAGCTCAAATGGATGGTGCAATCTTGGTTGTAAATGCAGCAGATGGTCCGATGCCTCAAACAAGAGAGCATATTTTATTAGCGAGACAAGTCGGTGTACCAGCAATTTGTGTTTACTTAAATAAAGTAGATCAAGTCGACGATAAAGAAATGATCGACCTTGTTGAGGAGGAAATAAGAGAATTGTTAACTTCATACAAATTTCCTGGAGATAAAACTCCAATCGCTAAAGGTTCAGCACTTGCAGCTGTTGAGGGTAGAGATGAGGAAATAGGAAAAAAATCTATTTTAGAACTTATGAAAAATGTTGATGAATTCATTCCTCAACCTGACAGACCTAAAGATAAAGATTTTTTAATGCCTGTTGAAGATGTTTTTTCAATTTCTGGGAGAGGTACAGTCGCAACAGGAAGAGTGGAGTCAGGCATTCTTAAAACTGGTGATGAACTTGAAATTGTTGGAATAAGAGAAACTAAAAAATCAGTTTGCACTGGTGTTGAAATGTTCAGAAAACTTTTGGATTCGGGTGAAGCTGGAGACAATGTTGGTGTTTTATTAAGAGGTGTTGAAAGAACTGATATTGAGAGAGGACAAGTTCTTTGTAAGCCAGGTTCAGTTACGCCACACACTAAATTTGAGGCTCAAGCTTATGTATTAAAAAAAGAAGAGGGCGGAAGACATACACCTTTTTTCACTAAATACAGACCACAGTTTTATTTTAGAACTACAGACGTTACAGGTGAGGTTGAATTACCAGCAGGAACTGAGATGGTAATGCCGGGTGATGATGCTAAATTTACAGTGAAGCTGATTACTCCCATTGCAATGTCAGAAAAATTAAATTTTGCGATCAGAGAAGGTGGCAGAACTGTAGGAGCAGGAGTTGTAACAAAAATTATAGAGTAAACTCTCTATAGGAGTGTAGCTCAATTGGTAGAGCGCCGGTCTCCAAAACCGGAGGCTGAGGGTTCGAGTCCCTCCGCTCCTGCCAATAAATTGAATTGATTATGAAAAACCCTATTAAATTCATTCAAGAAGTAAAACAGGAAGCTTTCAAAGTTAGTTGGCCTACTGGAAAAGAAACTTTACAAGGTGCTTTAATGGTATTTGCGATGGCAGTTGTAATGTCTATATTCTTTTTACTTCTAGATCAGGTTTTAAAATTTTTCTTAGAAATATTATTGAAGGTAAGCATATAATGAAAAGTTGGTACATAGTTCAATCTCATTCAAGTTTTGAAAACAAAGTAGCGGGTCTAATTAAAGAAGAGGCAGAAAAAGCAAAAATTTCAGATAAATTTGAGGAAATCATTGTTCCAACACACGATATCACTGAGGTTAAAAGAGGAAAAAGAGTTCAGAGAAAAAAAAAATATTTTCCAGGTTATGTCTTGATAAAAAGTGAGATGGATAATGGAATTTATCATATGATAAAAAATATAAAAAGAGTAAGTGGTTTTTTGGGTTCAAAAGGAGTACCAGTTCCTGTTTCTGATAAAGAAATAGAAAAGATTTTAGGACAAATAAAAGATGGTGTGGCACAACCAAAATCTGGTATAGAGTATAGCGTTGGAGAAAAAGTTCAGGTAGTAGACGGTCCATTTGCCTCGTTTAGTGGAATGGTTGAGGGAATTGACGAGGAAAAATCAAGATTAAAAGTTTCCGTTTCCATATTTGGAAGACCAACACCAGTTGAATTAGAATATAATCAAGTGGAGAAAATTAGTTAATGGCAGCAAAAAAAGAAATTAGTGGATTTATAAAATTACAAATTAAAGGTGGTCAAGCTAATCCAGCTCCACCCGTTGGTCCAGCTTTAGGTCAACGTGGGGTTAATATAATGGAATTTTGTAAAGCTTTTAATGATAAAACAAAATCTTTAGCAGGAAAACCTGTTCCAGTTGAGATCACAGTTTATAAAGATAAAAAGTTTGACTTTAAGATTAAGTCACCTCCTGCTTCATTCTTTATTAGAGAGGCAGCGAAATTAAAAAGTGGTTCACAAGAACCAGGTAGAAATATTGTTGCATCGATTACAAAAAAACAAGCAGAAGAAATAGCCAAACAAAAAATGAACGATTTAAATGCAATAGATTTAGAACAGGCAGTAAAAATTATTGCTGGTTCAGCTAGATCTATGGGTATTGAGGTTAAAGATTAATGACATCAAAAAGATTTAAAAAATTAAAAGAAAACACATCTGAAATAGCTGCAGAAGGTATCGAAAAATTAATTCCTTTAATTAAAAAAAATTGCACTACAAAATTTGATGAGTCAATTGATTTGAGTTTACAAATTAATAATAAACAAAAAAAAAGTGAAATAAATATTCGAACAGTTGTTAATTTACCAGGCGGTTCAGGTAAAAAGGTAAAAGTTGCAGTAGTTTGTGAAGAGACAAAATCTGCTGATGCAAAATCAGCAGGTGCAGATATTGTTGGAGGCGATGATTTCATTGAAAAAATTAAAAATGGAGAAATTAATTTTGAAAAATTAATTTGCACACCTTCAATGATGATTAAATTATCTAAATTAGGAAAGGTTCTTGGGCCAAAGGGTTTAATGCCTAACCCAAAACTTGGTTCTGTCACCGATGATTTAAAAACTGCAATAACTGATGCAAAATCTGGCCAAGCAGAGATTAGAAATGATAAAGATGGAAATATCGGTGTAAGTATTGGTAAAAAATCTTTTGCCGATGATAAACTTATCAAAAATTATAATACAATTATTGAAACTTTAGAGAAAGAAAAATTGAATAATTCAGTAAAAGGCGACTTAGTTAAGTCGGCCTTTATAACTTCAACAATGGGTGTCTCTTATAAATTAAAATTAGGAAAAAGTTTTTAAATCTTTATGATGAACAAAGAACAAAAAAAAAACTATATAACTGAAATGACTGCACAATTTGAAAATAGTAAAGCAGTTATGGTGACTCATTATCAAGGTTTAACAATGCCACAACTTGATGAATTAAGATCAAAAATGAGAGAGCATGGGATAGTTTTTAAAATTACAAAAAACAGAATTACAAAATTAGCTTTGGAAAAAACGAAATGTAAGGATTTATCAAAATTATTTACTGGACCAACAGCTGTAGCATTTGGAGAAGACGCTATTATGTCTGCGAGAATTTTATCAAAATTTGCTAAAGATAACGAGAATCTTAAATTGATCGGTGGTATCATGGATAATGAGGTTTTAGATCAAGCTGGAGTATTAAATGTTGCTAGTTTACCAACTTTAGATGAGGCAAGAGCAAATATTGTGGGTATTTTGAATGCTTCTGCATCAAAATTAGTCAGTATTTTACTTGCACGATCGGAAAAAATGGGTAGTTTACCTCCAGAAAATTCTGAAACGCAACCTAAAGAGTAAATAATGCCTGACCTAAATAAAATTATAGAAGATCTATCAAGTTTGACTGTTGCTGAAGCAGCAGATCTTTCAAAACAATTAGAAGAAAAATGGGGTGTTACCCCAATGGCAGCAGCAGCACCAGCAGCAGCAGGTGCAGCAGCAGCAGCAGAAGATAAAGATGATTTTACTATCATGTTAGTTTCTGCAGGAGATAAAAAAATAAACGTTATTAAAGAAGTAAGAGCAGCAACTTCATTAGGCCTTAAAGAGGCTAAAGATTTAGTTGAGGGTGCACCCAAAGAGGTTAAAACCGGTGTTCCTAAAAAAGAAGCTGAAGAAATTAAAGCTAAATTAGAAGCTGCAGGCGCTAAAGTAGAACTTAAATAAATTAAAAAGGATTTTTTTAGCTCTGATTAATTTTATTAATCAGTGTTAAACATTGATGCAAATATCTTTTACTGAAAAGAAAAACATTAGAAAAAGTTTTGGTAAACTTAAGGAAAGTTTATCAATCCCTAACTTGATTGAAGTTCAAAAAAATTCATATAATGAATTGACTGAATTTAAAGCAGAAAATTTAGATTTAACTAAAGGTTTTGATAGAGTTTTTAAAAGTATTTTCCCAATCGAAGATTTAAATGACAAAGCTACTTTAGAATATGTTTCATACAGATTAGAAAAACCAAAATTCGACGTAGAAGAGTGTATAGCAAGAGGACTAACATATTCCTCTGCTTTAAAGTGTACCTTAAGGCTAGTAGTTTATGAAATAAATCAAGAAAATAATACAAAAGATATTTTATCCGCAAAAGAACAAGAAGTTTATATGGGTGAAGTTCCAATGATGACAAATAGTGGAACATTCATCACTAATGGAGTTCAAAGAGTTGTTGTAAATCAAATGCACAGAAGTCCAGGTGTTTTCTTTGATCACGATAAAGGAAAAACACATGCTAGTGGAAAACTTTTGTTTAATTGTAGAGTTATACCTAACAGAGGTTCGTGGTTAGATTTTGAATATGATGTTAAAGATTTTTTATATTTTAAAATAGATAGAAAAAAGAAAATTCTAGCCTCAACCTTACTACTCGCTCTTGGTTTCACCAAGCCTGATATAGTCAATGAATTTTATGAAAGTGAAAAATATTCTTTCGATACACAATCTCAAAAATGGAAAACAAAATTTAATCCAGAAAATTATAAAGCTAAAAACTTTTCTGAAGAAGTGGTTGATGCCAAAACTGGAAATGTTGTAATTAAATTAGGTGATAAGATAAACTATCTTAATGCAAAAAAATTATCAAACGATGGACTAAAAGACATTTTAGTTTCCAAAGAATCATTGTATGGTAAATTTTTGCATAAAGATGTCAAAGTAAACGATGAAGAAAATGGTGTCATTAAAATTGGAACTGAATTAAATGAAACCATAATCAATCAAATTTTAGATGCTAAAATTCACTTATTAGAAATTTCCATAACAAACTCAATAAATAAAGGTGGTTACATGTTGACCACGATCTTCAATGATAAGAATAATACTAAGGATGAAGCTATAACCGAAATCTATAAAATGCTTAGACCTGGTGAGCCGCCAACTATAGAAATTGCCACACAAATTTTTAATAATTTGTTTTTTAGTTCTGATCGATATGATCTTTCAGATGTTGGAAGAGTAAAAATGAATTCAAGATTGGGTCTTGAGTGTTCTGACAAAATTACAATTTTGAGAAATGATGACATATTAGCAATTATCCACAAGATGTTAGATTTAAGAGATGGTAAAGATGATGTTGATGATATTGATCACTTAGGTAATCGAAGAGTTCGTTCTGTTGGAGAATTAGTAGAAAATCAAGCCAGAATTGGTGTTTACAGAATGGAGAGAGCAATCAAAGAAAAAATGACAACTTTAGATATTGAGTCAGCAATGCCACAAGATTTAATTAATGCCAAACCATTAACAGTCTCATTAAAAGATTTTTTTGCCAGCTCACAGTTATCTCAATTTATGGATCAAACAAATCCTTTATCAGAAATCACACATAAAAGAAGAGTTTCTGCCCTAGGTCCTGGAGGCTTAACAAGAGAAAGAGCAGGTTTTGAAGTACGGGATGTGCATCCAACTCATTATGGAAGAATTTGTCCAATAGAAACTCCCGAAGGTCCAAATATCGGATTAATTAATAGTTTATCTACTTATGCAAAAATTAATAAATATGGTTTTATTGAAAGCCCATATAAAAGAGTAAAAAATGGTGTAGTTCAAGATAATGTTGAATATCTCTCAGCAATGGAGGAAACTAAATATACAATCGCTCAAGCCAATACAAAACTTGATAAAAATAATAAAATTGTAGAGGAACTTGTATCATGTAGACAAAATTTAAACTTTTTACTATCTAAGCCTGAGACCATTGATTATATCGATGTGTCACCAAAACAATTAGTTTCTGTTGCAGCTTCATTAATTCCTTTTCTAGAAAATGATGATGCAAACAGAGCGCTTATGGGCTCTAATATGATGAGACAAGCAGTTCCACTTTTAAAACCAGAAGCACCACTAGTTGGAACTGGTATTGAAAGTGATGTAGCATTAGACTCCGGAGTAACAATAGTTGCAAAAAGAGATGGTATAGTTGATAAAATTGACGGTAAAAGAATTGTTGTAAAAGTTACAGAAGAAACTGATTTTAACAAATCAACCGTTGACATATATAATTTACAAAAGTTTAAGAGATCTAATCAAAACACTTGTATAAATCAAAGACCTTTAGTTAGGGTGGGAGATAAAGTAAAAAATGGTGATATCATAGCAGACGGTCCATCAACAAGATTAGGAGAGTTAGCTTTAGGAAAAAATGTAACAGTAGCATTCATGCCTTGGCAAGGATACAATTTTGAGGACTCAATTTTAATCTCAGAAAGATGTGTAACTGATGATGTCTTTACCTCCGTTCATATTGTTGAATATGAGATAATGGCTAGAGATACAAAATTAGGCGAGGAAGAAATAACAAGAGATATTCCAAATGTAAACGAGGAAGCATTAAAGAATTTAGATGAGTCAGGTATTGTTTATATTGGTGCCGAGGTGAATGCAGGTGATATTTTAGTTGGTAAAGTGACACCCAAAGGAGATTCAGCCTCTGGACCCGAGGAAAAATTATTGAGATCGATATTTGGAGAAAAAGCAATAGATGTTACTGATACATCCTTAAGAATGTCTAGAGGAAGTAGTGGGACGGTAGTTGATGTTAAAGTATTTAATCGACATGGAATTGAAAAAGACGAAAGATCAATAACAATTGAAAGAGCTGAAATTGATCAGGTTCAACAAGATAAAATTGTTGAAGAAGAAATTTTAGAGAGAAGTATTAAACAAAGAGCTTCTCAAATTTTATCTGGTTCTACATTATCTAAAAAGATTAAAAATCTTGAGATTGGATCAAAATTAGATTTTGAAGCAATTAATAAATTATCAATAAATGATGTATTTAAGTTATCAGATGGGAATGCTAAAAATGATGCAGCAATAAGTCAACTTAAAGATCAATTTAGTAAAGCTGCACAAGATATTATTGAAAGATTTGAAGATAAAGTATTAAAAATTAGAAGTGGTGATGACTTGTTACCAAGTGTTATGAAAATGGTTAAAGTATTTGTAGCAATTAAACGAAGACTTAGACCAGGTGATAAAATGTCAGGAAGACATGGTAATAAGGGAGTAGTAAGTAAAATTGTTCCAGTAGAAGACATGCCATATAGAGAAGATGGAAGACCAGTAGATATAGTTTTAAACCCACTTGGTGTTCCAAGTCGTATGAATGTAGGTCAAATTTTGGAAACACATTTAGGTTGGGCATGTAAAGAATTTGGTGAAAAAGTTAAACATTTGATAAATGAAAATAATAAGAAAATTGAAAAAACTGAAAAAATTTCTAAATTTTTAAAGTCTGTTTATGGTGAGGATAGTTATAATCAGAAAGTAGATAAATTAAACAAAACTGAATTTGAGGATTTGTGCGAAAATCTTCAAAACGGTATAGCTGTTTCCACGCCTGTATTTGATGGAGCAAAAGAAAGAGATGTTACAGAGATGTTAGAATTAGCAAACTTACCTGGTTCTGGACAAACATATTTATGGGATGGAAGAACAGGAGAAAAATTTGATAGACCTGTGACTGTTGGAATTATTTACATGCTTAAATTACACCATTTAGTAGAGGATAAGATTCATGCAAGGTCAACAGGACCTTATAGTTTAGTTACGCAACAACCTTTAGGTGGTAAAGCACAATTAGGTGGTCAGAGATTTGGAGAAATGGAGGTTTGGGCTTTAGAAGCATATGGTGCATCTTATACATTACAAGAAATTCTGACTGTTAAATCTGATGATGTTGCTGGTAGAGTTAAAGTTTACGAAACTATTGTGAAGGGTGAAGAAAATTTCGAGTCAGGTATTCCTGAGTCATTTAACGTTTTAGTCAAAGAGATTAAGTCTCTTGCTTTAAATGTGGAGTTAAATTAATTATGAGTAAAGAATTAACAGATTTATTTAAAAATCAAGATATCTCTGAGTCACAAAACTTCAATAGTATAAAGATTTCTTTAGCAAGTCCTGAAAAAATTAAGTCCTGGACTTATGGGGAAATTAAGAAACCTGAAACAATCAACTATAGAACTTTTAGACCAGAAAAAGATGGATTATTTTGTGCAAGAATATTTGGACCTATAAAAGATTACGAGTGTTTATGTGGAAAGTATAAACGAATGAAGTTTAGAGGCATTATTTGTGAAAAGTGTGGAGTAGAGGTAACTAAATCTAATGTTCGTAGAGAGAGAATGGGACATATAAATCTTGCTACACCTGTTGCTCATATTTGGTTTTTAAAATCATTACCAAGTAGAATTGCCTTAGCGGTTGATATGAAATTAAAAGAAATTGAAAGAGTATTATATTTCGAAAACTTTATTGTGATTGAACCAGGTCTAACCGGATTACAAAAAAATCAATTATTAAATGAGGAAGAATTAGCAAAATATCAAGACGAATTTGGAGAAGAGGCTTTTACAGCAGGGATAGGAGCTGAAGCAGTACTAGAGATGCTAAAAAATCTAGACTTAGATTTAGAGAGAAAAAATTTGGTTAATTATATTAAGGAAACTAAGTCTAAAGTTAACGAAGAAAGAGCAATAAAGAGATTAAAATTAATAGAGTCTTTTATTGAAACAGGTCAAAAACCTGAGTGGATGATAATGACAGTTGTCCCAGTTATTCCACCAGAACTAAGACCATTAGTGCCTTTAGATGGAGGAAGATTTGCTACCTCAGATCTAAACGATCTTTATAGAAGAGTAATAAATAGAAACAATAGATTAAAAAGATTAATGGATCTTAAAGCTCCAGACATAATAGTAAGAAATGAAAAAAGAATGCTACAGGAGTCAGTTGATGCATTATTTGATAATGGAAGAAGAGGTAGAGTTATCACTGGAACAGGTAAGAGACCTCTAAAATCTTTAGCAGAAATGTTAAAAGGTAAACAAGGAAGATTTAGACAAAATTTATTAGGTAAACGTGTAGATTATTCTGGAAGGTCTGTAATTGTTGTTGGACCTGATTTGAAATTACATGAGTGTGGTTTACCAAAAAAGATGGCCTTGGAATTATTCAAACCATTTTTATATGCAAGACTTAATAAACTTGGTTTGGCATCAACAATTAAACAAGCAAAAAAACTTGTTGAAAAAGAGACTAATGCGGTTTGGGATGCTTTGGAATTAATAGTAAGAGAACATCCAGTTCTACTTAATAGGGCACCAACTTTACATAGATTAGGTGTTCAAGCGTTTGAACCTAAATTAATTGAGGGAGATGCTATTGAATTACATCCATTGACGTGTGCTGCTTTCAACGCTGACTTTGATGGTGATCAAATGGCGGTGCACGTACCTTTAAGTTTAGAGGCTCAATTAGAAGCAAGAATATTAATGTTATCAACTAATAATATTTTATCACCCTCAAATGGTAAACCAATAATTGTTCCAAGTCAGGACATGATTTTGGGAATTTATTATTTATCACAAGAACCTTTGACAGATAAACCCGAGGGATATTTTTTAAATGCTGATCAAATAGAATTTGCTTTATCTTCAGGCCAATTAAAAGTTCATAGCACAATAATCTCAAGGTTTGAAACAATCGATGAAAAAGGAAATAAAAAATTTGAAAAATATACCTCAACAGCTGGAAGATTCTTATTAGCAAATCTTTTGCCAAAAAACAAAGATATTAAATTTTCTTTAATAGATAGGTTGCTACCAAAAAAAGTTGTTTCGGAGATAATTGATATTGTTTTTAGATTTTGCGGTCAAAAAACAACCGTTATTTTCTGTGATAAATTAAAAGATTTAGGTTTTAAACATGCATTTAAAGCTGGGATTTCTTTTGGTAAAGATGACTTAGTAATACCAAAAAATAAAACTCAATTAATTGATGATACCAAAAAATTAATCTCAGATTATGAAACCCAATATGCTGAAGGACTTATTACTAGAGGAGAAAAATATAACAAGGTTGTGGATGCATGGTCAAAATGTACTGATCGTGTAGCTGGTGAAATGATGAAGGGTATCTCAGCTACAGAAAAAACTTCCGAAGGTCTCAAAATAAACTCAGTATTTATGATGGCCGACAGTGGAGCAAGAGGATCAGCTGCACAAATGAAGCAATTGGCAGGTATGAGAGGATTAATTGCCAAACCATCAGGAGAAATTATTGAGAGTCCAATTACATCAAATTTTAAAGAGGGGTTAACTGCTCTTGAGTACTTTAATTCCACACATGGAGCTAGAAAAGGTTTAGCTGATACAGCACTAAAAACTGCAAGCTCTGGTTATTTAACTAGAAGACTTTGTGATGTTGCTCAAGATTTGACTGTAACCAAAGTTAAATGTGAAAGTCCAGGATTTATTGAGCTATCAGAAATATTAGAGGGTGGAAACGTAGTAGTGAGTTTATCAGAGAGAGCATTAGGAAGAGTTACTTCATCTGATTTAAAACATCCAATAACTGGAGAAGTTATTTTAAAGAAATCTACTATGATTGATGAAGCTGGATGTGATAAAATCGATGCAGCTGGTATCAAATCATTAAATGTTTATTCAGTCATGACATGTAGTTCTAAAGAAGGTGTTTGTGCAACTTGTTATGGTAGAGATCTCTCAAGAGGAAAAATGGTTCATGTTGGTGAGGCTATAGGAATGATATCAGCCCAATCAATTGGTGAACCAGGTACACAATTAACTATGAGAACTTTCCATGTAGGAGGTACTGCATCTGTAAAACAAGATTCACAAATAGTAACTAAAAATGAAGGAACTTTAAAAATTATCAATTCAAATATTTTAGAGGACTCAAAGAAAAACTTAATAGTTATGGGAAGAAATACTCAATTGTCTATTGAGGATGATAATGGAGTTCAAGTTGCAGTTTATAAAGTTGCTTATGGCTCTAGATTATTTTTTAAAAATGGTGATAAGGTAAAAGGGAATACAAAAATTTGTGAATGGGATCCATATACAACACCAGTAATTGCTGAAAAATCTGGAATTGCCAGTTACGTTGATTTAATTGATGGTGTTTCTATTCAAGAGACAACAGATGATGCAACTGGTATTTCATCAAAATCTGTTGTTGACTGGAGATCTCAATCTAAAAGCACTGATTTAAAACCGAGAATTACTCTTAGGGATGAAAAAGGTAATGTAATTAAAAAAGCTGATGACAATGAAGCAAGATATTATTTAGTTCCTGACTCAATCTTATCAGTAAAAGATGGTCAAGAAGTTTCAGCAGGAGATGTAATTGCAAGACTTCCAAAAGAAACAACCAAAACAAAAGATATTACAGGTGGTCTTCCAAGAGTCGCAGAATTATTTGAGGCAAGAAAAGCAAAAGATAGTGCAATAATTGCCGAAAATGACGGTCAAGTTGTCTTTGGAAAAGAAGTTAGAGGCAAACAAAGAATTTCTATTGTCCCAGAGGATGGTAGTGAACCTTCTAATTATTTAATCCCAAAGGGTAAACATATTAATTTTAATCAGGGTGAAAAAATTCAAAAAGGTGAACATTTATTAGATGGTGTGCCACTGCCTCATGATATTCTCAGAATAAAAGGTATCAAAGATTTAACTGAATATTTTGTTAATCAAGTTCAAGAGGTTTATAGATTACAAGGCGTTGTAATTAACGACAAACATATAGAGACAATTTTAAGACAGATGCTTAAAAAAGTGGAAGTCAAGTCCTCTGGCGACTCCTCATACCTTCCTGGTGAGATAGTTGATAAGATTAAATTTGATAATGTGAATGAGAAACTAAAAAAGGATAAGAAAACCCCAGCAATTGGTGAGAGAGTTTTAATGGGTATAACCAAAGCTTCACTTCAAACAGAGTCTTTTATTTCTGCTGCATCATTTCAAGAAACAACAAGGGTTTTAACAGATGCTGCCATTAAAGGAAAAGTTGATCCACTAAGTGGTTTAAAAGAAAATGTAATTGTAGGTAGATTAGTCCCAGCTGGCACAGGAAATATTAAGAACAAATGGAACAAAAAAGCTCTAGAGGATGATAACAAATTTTTATCAGATCAAGAGAAGATTGAAGCTTCAGAAAATCAAGTAAATCAATAAAAAATATAGCTTTTAAACAAAGGTTTTAATTTGACAAAGCGAGATTAATTAGTATTTTGTCGTAGTTTTTGGTTGGAATGTAGTACTAGTTGAATGTACTAAACGCTGCCATGAATAACCTGTCAGTTATTTCATCAAAAATTAAAATAATTTAAAAATTATGCCTACGATTAACCAATTGTTGAGAAAAAAAAGAATAAAGCAATCTAAAAGGAACAAAGTTCCAGCTTTACAAAAACAACCTTTGAAAAGAGGAGTTTGCGTTAAGGTTTATACAACTACTCCAAAAAAACCAAACTCAGCTCTTAGAAAAGTTGCTAGAGTGAGATTATCTAATGGTTTTGAAGTAACAGCATACATACCAGGTGAGGGCCATAATCTTCAAGAACATTCAGTTGTTTTGATTAGAGGGGGTAGAGTTAAGGATCTACCAGGTGTTAGATATCATATTCTTAGGGGTAATCTAGATACACAAGGTGTAGCAAATAGAAAAAAAAGAAGATCTTTATATGGAACAAAGAAGGGTAAATAAAAATGTCTAGAAAAAAATCTCAGCCAAAAAAAAATGTAGTTCCTGATCCAAAGTTTAATTCAACAATAATCCCAAAACTTATTAATAACATAATGTATGATGGTAAAAGAGGTATAGCATCTAAGATTGTTTACGACGCTATAGAAAAAATTAAAACCAAATCGAAAGATGAACCAATTAATGTTTTTAATGAAGCAATCAATAACATAAAACCAACAGTAGAAGTCAGATCAAGAAGAGTCGGTGGAGCAACTTATCAAGTTCCTGTTGAGGTTAAAAGTAAAAGAGCCCAAGCTTTAGCAATTAGATGGTTAGTTGAATCAGCACGAAAAAGAAAAGATAAGCACATGTCAGATAAAATTTTTAATGAACTTTATGATGCTTACGAAAGAAAGGGAGCAGCAGTTAAAAAAAAAGAGGACGTTCATAAAATGGCAGAGTCAAACAAGGCTTTTGCACATTTCAGGTGGTAAACTATTATGGCAAGAACTCACACATTAAATAAATATAGAAACATTGGTATCATGGCACACATTGATGCTGGGAAAACAACCACTACAGAAAGAATTTTATATTATACAGGTAAAAGCCATAAAATTGGAGAGGTGCACGATGGTGCAGCCACAATGGACTGGATGGAACAAGAGCAAGAAAGAGGTATAACAATCACTTCTGCTGCAACTACTTGTTTTTGGCAAGACCATAGAATAAATATTATTGATACACCTGGGCATGTCGATTTTACAATTGAGGTGGAAAGATCTTTAAAAGTTCTTGATGGTGCAGTAGCAGTTTTTGATGGAGTTGCTGGTGTTGAACCCCAATCTGAAACTGTATGGAGGCAAGCTGATAAATACAAAGTTCCAAGGATTTGCTTTGTAAACAAATTAGATAGAACAGGTGCTGACTTTTTTAGATGTGTTGAGATGATCAAAGAAAGACTAGGCGCAAAACCTCTAGTTATTCAAGTCCCAATAGGTATTGAGTCATCACTTACAGGAGTTGTTGATTTAGTAAAAATGAAAGCACAAGTATGGAAAAACGAGGCCCTTGGTGCCGAGTGGGAATATAAAGAAATTCCAGATGACTTAAAAGAAATATCACAAAAGTATAGAACTGAATTAGTAGAAGCTGCAGTTGAACAAGATGAAAAGTTAATGGAGTCTTATCTTAATGGTGATGAAGTAAAAGAAGATGACCTTATAAAATGCATAAGGAAAGGAACTTTAAATTTTAGTTTTGTACCTGTAATGACTGGTTCAGCATTTAAAAACAAAGGAGTTCAACCACTTTTAGATGCAGTAGTAAATTATTTGCCCAGCCCAGTAGATATAGGCTCAATTAAAGGAACTAAGCTTGGAAGCGAAGATGAGCTTGAGATGAAATTTGAAGATAATGCGCCTTTTTCTGCTTTAGCTTTCAAAGTTGCAAATGACCCCTTTGTTGGTTCATTAACTTTTATTAGAATTTATTCTGGAACAATTAAAACTGGAACAGCTGTTTTTAATTCATCAAAAGAAAAAGAGGAAAGAGTGGGTAGAATGTTGTTGATGCATGCTAATTCAAGAGAAGATATAAAAGAAGCTAATGCTGGTGATATAGTAGCTTTGGCGGGTTTAAAAAATACTATCACTGGACATACATTGTGTGATGAGGAAAATAGCGTTCTTTTAGAACCAATGGAATTCCCAGATCCTGTTATTGAAATTGCTGTTGAACCGAAGACAAAGGCAGATCAAGAAAAAATGGGCGAGGCACTTGGAAGATTAGCAAAAGAAGATCCTTCATTTAGAGTAACTTCAGATGAAGAGTCAGGTCAAACAATAATTAAGGGAATGGGAGAATTACATTTGGATATTATTGTTGATAGAATGAAAAGAGAATTTAAAGTTGAAGCAAATGTTGGAGCTCCACAAGTAGCATACAGAGAAACGATAGAGAGTCCATCAGAGGTTGAGTATACACATAAAAAACAAAGTGGAGGAGCAGGACAGTTTGCTAAAGTAAAATTATTAGTTGAACCTCAAGAAGCTGGAAAAGGAAGAGAGGTTGAGAGTAAAATTAAAGGTGGCGCGATACCCAAAGAATTCATTCCTGGCGTTGAGAAAGGTATAGAAACTATTTCTGATGGCGGAATTTTAGCAGGATTTCCAATGATTGATTATAAAGTAACAATACTAGATGGATTACATCACGATGTAGACTCCAGTGTACTAGCTTTTGAATTAGCTAGCAGAGCTTGCTTCAAAGAGGCGTGTACTAAAGGGGGATTAAAACTTTTAGAACCCATTATGAGAGTTGAGGTTGTTACACCAGAGGATTATATGGGAGATGTAATTGGTGATTTAAATAGTAGAAGAGGTCAAATTAATACACAAGAGCAAAGGGGTAATGCAACAGTGATTACAGCTATGGTGCCTTTAGCTAATATGTTTGGATATATTAACAATCTAAGATCTATGTCACAAGGCAGAGCTCAATACTCAATGTTTTTTGACCACTATTCAAAAGTTCCTCAGAATGTTCAAGATGAAGTAACTAAAAAGATCGCAGGATAATATGGAAAAACAAAATATAAGAATTAAATTAAGAGCATATGATAACAAAGTTCTAGATGCATCTACTGAGGAAATAGTTAATACGGTAAAAAGAACAGGAGCTACAATAAAAGGTCCAATTCCATTACCAACTAAAATAGAAAGATATACAGTTTTAAGATCACCACACATAGATAAAAAAAGTAGGGAACAATTCGAGTCCAGAACCCATAAAAGACTAATAGATATCATAGAGCCAACACCTCAAACCGTTGAAGCTCTAATGAAATTAGACTTAGCATCAGGTGTGGATGTGGAGATTAAAATTTAATTATGACTGAGATTGCATTAATTGGAAAAAAAATTGGAATGACCAGAGAGTTCTATAAAACTGGTCAATTAGTTCCTGTAACTGTTTTAAAAATGGAGAAAGCACGGGTTATTCAAATTATAGATAAAGAGAAAAGAGGTTATAAAGCTGTCCAATTAGGTTTTGGTAAAATAAAAAACTCTAAGTTAACTAAAGCTATGAAAGGATACTTTGCTAAAAAAAATACAGAGGCTAAAAATAAACTAAAAGAATTTAGAGTTGAAAACTTAGAAAATTTTAAGGAGGGAAATGAGTTTGGCCTAGAAATCTTCAAGGATATAAAATTCGTAGACACAAAATCTAAAACTATAGGTAAGGGTTTCGCAGGAGCCATGAAAAGACATAATTTTGGCGGTTTAAGAGCTACTCATGGTGTTTCGATATCGCATAGATCACATGGTTCAACTGGTCAGAGACAAGATCCCGGAAAAGTTTTCAAAGGAAAGAAAATGGCTGGTCATATGGGAGATAAATTAAGAACTATGCAAAACATTGAGATTATTAAGGCTGATGTGGAAAATGAATTACTCTATCTGAAAGGTTCTATACCAGGATCTAAAAATTCTGAAGTACTAGTTAGAAAGTCTGTAAAAAATATTAAAAAATTGACAATGAGTGAAAAAATCAAAGTAGCCGAACAGGCAAAAAAAACCCCAGATAAGAAGAAAAAATAATGAAAATTGAAAAATTAAATTTAGACGGTAAAAAAAGTTCAATCGAAGTTTTAGATAAAATTTTTTCAGCAAAAATTAACCATAAACTAGTAAGCAGTGTTTTATACAAAACAAATGCTAACTATAAGGGTCGTCACGCTAAGACAAAACAACAAAATGAAGTTAAAGGTCCTACGTCAAAGATTTATGCTCAAAAAGGAACAGGTAATGCAAGACACGCAAGTAGAAAAGCTCCGATATTTGTTGGTGGTGGTATTGCTCATGGACCCAAAGGACAATTGTCTTACAAAACAAGGAAATTAAATAAAACAGAGAAAAAAAATAGCATTGCATCATTAATCACTGAAAAAACACAGAATAAAGATCTTTTAATTTTAAGTGATTTTAAAAATGAAATTAAAAAGACAAAAGAAATGAATTCTATTCTTAAAAAGTTAGAAATTTCAAATTCTTTACTAATTTTAGATAAATCTTCAAAAGATAAAATTGAAAGATCAATAAAAAATATCCCAAATACTAAAGTGACTGACATAAATCATTTTAGTGCTTTTGATATTGTTAAGTTTAAAAAAATTGTTTTTACCGAAACTTCTGTGAAAGAATTGGAAAAGAGGTACTCTTAAAATGGAAAAAATACATTTATTTGATAAAATTCTATCTCCTTTATTGACTGAAAAATCAACTAATTTATCAGAACAAAATAAGATAGTTTTTAAAGTACATAAAAATGCAAATAAAAAAAATTTAAAAAATAATATTGAAAAAATTTTTAAAGTTAATGTCATGAAGATAAATATTATAAATAAACAAAACAGAACAAAGTTAACCAGGGGAAAAAAAGTAAAAGTCACAGGATTTAAAAAAGCAATTATTACTCTTAAAAAAGGTCAAACAATAGACTTAACAACAGGAATTTAATATGGCACTTAAAACTTTTAAACCTTATACAAAATCTACTAGAGGAACTATTTTAGTTGATAGAACTGGTCTTTGGAAAGGTAAACCGTTTAAATCATTGGTTTCACCCAAAAATGCAATGAAGGGAAGAAATAATAACGGACATATAACATCGATTAATAGAGCAGGTGGTCATAAAAAAATGTATAGACATGTCGACTTTTATAGAAAAAAATTCGATATCCCTGCTACTGTTGAAAGAATAGAATATGATCCGAATAGATCATGCTACATTATGCTGGTTAAATTTGATGATAAATCTCACGCATATTATTTAGCACCTCAAAAAATTAAAGTTGGTGACAAAGTGGAGAATGGTTCTAAGAAAGAAATTAAAATTGGTAATTGTATGCCATTACAAGATATTCCGGTTGGTATAGATATCCATAATGTTGAGATACAACCAGGTGGAGGCGGTAAGATAGCCAGATCTGCTGGAACATCTGTTTCTATTAGTGGATTAGATGGCAATTATAGTTTGATTAAGTTAGCCTCAGGTGAAGTTAGAAAAATAGATTCAAGATCTTTGGCTACAATAGGTGTTTTAAGTAACCCAGATCAAAAAAACATTAAAATAGGTAAAGCAGGAAGATCTAGATGGCTTGGTAGAAGACCACATACAAGAGGAGTTGTTAAAAACCCTGTTGATCACCCGCATGGAGGTGGAGAAGGAAAAAGTGCTGGTGGTAGACACCCTGTTTCTCCAAAAGGTCAGTCTGCTAAAGGTTTAAAAACTAGAGACAATAAACGAACAGATAAGTTTATAGTTAAAAGAAGGAATAAAAGGAAGGATACAAAATAATGGCTAGGGCAGTTTGGAAAGGACCTTTTGTTGAGGAAAGTTTAATGAAGAAAGTTGACAAATACAGAACTGATCCAAAAAAAATTCCAATTAAAACATGGTCGAGAAAATCAACAATTTTACCAGACTTTGTAGGTGTAAGTTTCTTAATTTACAATGGTAAAAAGTTTATTCCAATAACAGTTTCTGAGGATATGGTTGGTCATAAGTTAGGAGAATTTGCACCAACTAGAACTTTTTTTGGACACACGCCAGCAGATAAAAAAGCAAAACCAGCTGAAGCAGAGGCTAAAAAATAATTATGGGTAAAGAAAAAAGAAAAGAAATTAATAAAAATAAAACAGTTAGATCTATAAACAATAACATCAGATCTAGTGTTAGAAAGCTAAACCCTATCTTGAAGGGAATTGTTGGTAAAAAAGTGGATGTAGCAATGAGAGACTTAGAGTTTTCCGAAAAAAGAATTACTAGAGATATTAGAAAAACTCTTAATTCAGCCGTAGCAAATGCAGAAAATAATTTTCAATACGATATTGATAAACTGATTGTTAAAGAAGCTTATTGTGGGAAAAAGATTATTATGAAGAGATTTAGACCTAGAGCTAAGGGTAGAGCCGCACCAATATTAAAACCTTATTCAAGTGTAACAATAATATTATCAGAGCTAAAAAAAATGGAGAGTCATGGGTCAAAAAGTTAATCCAGTAGGTTTTAGATTAGGTGTCAATAGAGGTTGGGACTCCGTTTGGTATGCTAAAAAAAAGGATTTTGGTAATTACCTTATCGAAGATTTCAAAATAAGAGAATATATAAAAAAAAATGTTATTAACTCTGGAGTTTCTAAAGTGATGATAGAGAGAACATCAAACAAATGTTATGTTACAATTTATACATCTAGGCCAGGTTTTGTGATAGGTAAAAAAGGAAGTGATATCGATAAGATTAAAAATAACCTTTCAAAATTTACAAAAAATGAAGTTACATTAAATATCAAAGAAGTAAAAAAACCTGAAACTAATGCATATTTAGTTGCAGAAAATATAGCTCAACAACTAGTGAAAAGAATTTCTTACAGACGAGCAATGAAAAGAGCAATGCAATCTTGTTTGAGACTTGGCGCGAAGGGAATAAAAGTTTCAGTCAGTGGTAGGTTAGGTGGAAATGAGATAGCAAGAACTGAATGGTTGAGAGATGGTAGTATTCCATCGCATACTTTAAGAGCGGACATAGATTATGCTGAAGCTGAGGCTTTGACAACATATGGTATCATTGGAATAAAAGTTTGGATTTATAAAGGTGAAGTATTTGCAAGAGAGTTCAGCCAAGAGACTAACAAAGTGATTTCAAAAGAGGGTAAAGAATAATGCTACAACCAGTAAGAACTAAATGGCGTAAAGCACACAAGGGTAGAATTCATGGAACAGCTTCTAGGGCTAACTTTATTAATTATGGTGCCTATGCATTAAAAGCATTATCTCCAGATAGGGTAACAGGAAAACAAATAGAGGCTGCAAGAGTAGCTTTAACAAGACATATGAAAAGGCAAGGTAGAGTTTGGACAAGAATATTTCCAAATATACCAGTATCAAAAAAACCAATTGAGGTACGTATGGGTAAAGGTAAGGGTTCACCCGAATATTATGCGTGTCGAGTAAAACCAGGAAGAATTTTATTTGAGGTTGATGGTGTTTCTGAGCAGATTGCTAAAGAGGCTTTATACAAAGCATCAGCAAAACTTCCAATTAAAACAAAAACTATTAAAAGATTTTTATAATATGAAAAAACAAGAAATAAAGAATTTATCAAAAGACGAAATATTGAAAAATATAGATAAGTTTAAAAAAGATTTATTTAATTTTAGGTTTCAAAAAATTAATTCACAGGTAACAAACCCTTCTAAAATTAACGAAACAAAAAAAACTATTGCAAGATTAAAAACTATTTTGAAAGGAAAAACTAATGCCTAAAAAAATATTAACAGGCGTTGTTGTAAGCGATAAACCAAATAAAACAATTACAGTTTTGATAGAGAGAAAATATTCTCATCCTGTGCTTAAAAAAATCGTTAAGGTAAGGAAAAAATACAATGCACATGATGAAAACAATAAATTTAAAACAGGTGATAAAGTTTCAATTATTGAGAGTAAACCATATTCAAAAAATAAAAGATTTCAAGTCATGGAGAATGTAAAATAATGATACAAGTACAAACAGAATTATTAGTTGCTGATAATACAGGAGCAAAAAAAATTGAATGCATTAAAGTTTTAGGTGGTTCAAAGAGAAGATATGCTGGTATTGGAGATACTATAGTAATTGCGGTAAAGGAAGCAATACCGAAGGGTAAAGTTAAAAAAGGATCAGTGCATAAAGCAGTTGTTGTAAGAGTAAAAAAAGGTATCCACAGAGACGACGGCTCAAAAGTTAAGTTTGATAATAATGCAGCAGTCTTAGTTGATGATAAAGGCGAACCTGTTGGGACAAGAATTTTTGGACCAGTTACAAGAGAATTAAGAACAAGAGGTCAAATGAAGATTATATCTTTAGCCCCGGAGGTCATATAATGATTAAAAAAGGTATAAAAGTAAAAATTTTAACCGGAAAAGATAAAAACAAAGAGGGTGAAATAATAGAAATAGATAGACCAAATAATAGAGCCAAAGTTAAAGATCTTAATATGATAAAAAAACATGTGAAAACTACTAAAGAAAAAAAAGGTGGAATATTTTCAAAAGAAAATTTTATCAATATTTCAAATTTGAAATTAATTAATGAACAAAAAAAAATTAAAAAAACAGAGGCTAAAAAATAATGGTACCAAGATTAAAAGAACTTTATTTCAAAGAAATACAACCTTCATTAAAAACTGAATTTGGATTTAAAAATCTAAATATGGGACCTAGAATCGAAAAAGTAGTTTTAAATATGGGGCTAGGTTTAGATGGAAATGATTCGAAAATTCATAAATCTTGTGAGGAAGATTTAGCAAAAATCACCGGTCAAAAACCAGTCACAACTAAATTCAAAAAATCTGTTGCAAATTTTAAAACAAGAAAAGGCTCTAATGCTGGACTAAAGGTAACTTTAAGAAAAGACAAAATGTATGAATTTATAGATAGACTTATAAATATCGCTTTGCCAAGAGTGAAAGATTTTAGAGGATTATCTCCCGAGGGATTTGATAAATTTGGTAATTATACATTTGGTATAAAGGAACATATCATATTTCCAGAAGTAAGTTTTGATAGAGCAGATAAAGTAAGAGGTTTAGATGTTATATTCGTAATATCATCTTTAAGTAAAGAACACAGCTTTGCTTTACTTAAAAAGATGAATTTTCCATTTATAAAAAAAGGAGATAATTAAAATGGCTAAATTAAGTTCAATTAATAAAAATAACAGAAGAATAAAACTTTCAGACAGATTGTTTAACAAAAGAGCTAAATTAAAAAAAATTGTTATGGATAAAAAAATTCCTTTAGAAGAAAGATTTAAAGCACAACAAAAACTCTCAAAATTGCCAAGAAATTCAGCGAAAATAAGAGTAATGAATAGATGTCAGATTACTGGTAGGCCTCATGGAGTTTACAGAAAATTAAAAATATCAAGAATTGCATTAAGACAACTTGGATTACAAGGAAAAATTCCAGGTTTAGTTAAATCGAGTTGGTAGAAAGGAATTATTATGAGTTTAAGTGACCCAATTGGAGATATGATAGCTAGAGTAAAAAATGCTCAAGCTAGATATCATAAAAAAGTTGAGTTGCCTTCATCAAACTTTAAAAGCAAAATAGCTGACATATTAAAAAATGAAGGTTTTATAAAAGATTTCAAAGTTTCTAATAATGAAAAAAAGAATATTTTGTCCTTAGAATTAAAATACCATTCTGGAAATCCAGTTATAAGTAATTTTGAGAGAGTTTCTAAACCAGGAAGAAGAATTTTTTCAAGTGCCGATAGTTTACCAAAAATAAATAATGGTCTTGGTATAGCTATTTTATCAACTCCAAAAGGTGTGATGACTGATATAGATGCAAGAAAGCAAAGAGTTGGTGGTGAAATAATTTGCAAGGTATTTTAATATGTCTAAAATTGGTAAAATAAATATTTCTATTCCAGAAAAAGTAAAAGTTGCTATCGCTGGAAATATTTTAAATATAGAAGGACCATTAGGAAAAAAATCATTAAACATAGATCTGGAAATGTTTAATCTTGATATTAAAGACGGTAAGGAGATATCTCTTAAACCAAAAAAAATTGATCAAAACTCAAAAAGATTATGGGGAATGAATAGAAGCCTTATAAATAATGCAGTTATTGGTTCTGTTAAAGGATATGAGAAAATTTTAGAATTAGTAGGTGTAGGATACAGAGCAGCAATTAAAGGAAATCAGTTAAATTTACAATTAGGTTATAGTCATGATATTAATTATGATATTCCAGAGGGTATAAAAATTTTAGTTGAAAAACAAACTACTTTAAAAATATCTGGACATGATAAACAGTTAGTTGGATTGGTTGTATCTAAAATAAAAACATTTAGAAAAATTGAACCTTATAAAGGAAAAGGAATTAGAGAGAAAGGTCAATATATTCTAAAAAAAGAGGGTAAGAAAAAATAATGAAACTTGATACTAGCACTAGAAAAAAATTTAGAGTAACTAATAAGTTAAAGAAAGTTGCTAAAGCTGGAAGATTGAGATTAAGTATTTTTAGATCTTCAAAAAATATTTCTGCTCAAATAATAGATGATATAAAAAATACTACTATATTATCAGCTTCATCTGTAGAGAAAGATGTAAAAGACACAAAAACTAAAAATAAGTCAGAACTTTCAAAAATTGTAGCAGAAAAATTAGCTAAAAAAGCTCAAGAAAAAAAAATAAGCAAAATTTATTTTGATAGAGGAATTTATAAATACCATGGCAGGATTAAGATTTTTGCTGAAACATTAAGAAAAAACGGAATGGAATTTTAATATGGAAAACTTTAAAGAAAAAAAGAGTGATGATATTTTAGAAAAATTAGTTCACATAAATAGAATAACTAAAGTTGTTAAAGGTGGAAGAAGATTTGGTTTTTCTGCTTTAGTTGTTGTTGGTAATCAAGCTGGGAAAATTGGTATTGCTCATGCTAAAGCGAAACAAGTTCCCGATGCAATTAAAAAAGCTAATGAGATAGCAAGAAGAAGGTTAATACACATTCCTTTAAGAGAGGGAAGAACAATTCATCATGATGTAAAAGCGAAAGATGGTTCTGGAAGGATAGTTTTAAGATCAGCTTCTAAAGGCACAGGAATTATTGCTGGTGGACCAGTGAGGGCTGTTTGTGAGGTCTTAGGTGTAAAAGATATCGTTGCGAAATCTATGGGCACTTCTAACGCACATAATGTAATAAGAGCAACCATAAAAGCTCTTAAAAAGCAAAATTCACCTAAACAAATATCATCAATAAGGAATATAAAAATTTCTGATGTAATAGAAAAAAGAGGATAATGATAAGATTAAATAATAGGCTTAAGATTAACAAATCTAAAATACGAGTTGGTAGAGGAATAGGTTCAGGTAAAGGAAAAACATCTGGTAGAGGTGTTAAGGGTCAGAAATCTAGATCTGGGGTTGCAATTAAAAGTTTCGAAGGTGGACAAATGCCACTTTACAGACGTTTACCAAAAAGAGGTTTTAATCCTGTTAAAAAAGAAAAAATTGCAATCTTAAATTTAGATAAAATTCAATCTTTTATTGAAAAAAATAAAATTACAACAGATGAAATATTAAACACTTCTTCTCTGATAAAATTAAAATTAATAAACAGAAATTCAAAAAAATTGAAAATTTTAGGTTCAGGTGAAATAAAAGATAAAATTAATATTGAAGCCGATTTAGCATCAAAATCAGCATTAGAAAAACTCGAAAAAATTGGTGGATCGATACAATTAAAAAAATAATATTTAAGGCAAATGAGTTCTTCATCTTCAAGTACAGATTTAAGAAATAGAATAATTTTTACCATAGCAATATTAGCTGTTTACAGATTTGGCACTTTTGTACCTTTGCCTGGAATTGATCCAGAACAATTAAAGATTTTAATGGCAGGAAATCAAAAGGGATTACTTGGTATGTTTAATGTTTTTGCGGGCGGAGCAGTAAGTAGAATGGCGATTTTTGCTTTAGGGATAATGCCCTATATTTCCTCATCAATCATTGTTCAGTTATTAACAGGTGTTTCTGATTATTTTAAAAATCTTAAGGCACAAGGTGAAACTGGAAGAGCTAAGATAACTCAAATTACAAGATATGGAACTGTTTTATTAGCTACAGTACAAGGTTATGGTTTGTCAGTTGGTTTAGAATCATCCGCAAATTTAGTTATTAATCCAGGTATATTCTTTAAAATATCGACAGTAACAACAATTGTTGCAGGTACAATTTTTTTAATGTGGTTGGGAGAGCAAATTACGCAAAGAGGTATTGGTAATGGAATATCATTAATAATTTTTGCAGGAATAGTAGCAGAAATACCAAGGGCACTAGTAACTACTTTTGAATTAGGTAGGACGGGAGCTATATCAACACTTATGATTATTGCAATTTTCGTATTACTAATTTTAACAATATTGTTTATTGTATTTATGGAAAGAGCTCTACGAAAAATCTTAATTAATTATCCAAAAAGACAAATGGGAAATAAAATGTATGGTGGAGAGTCATCTCATTTACCCTTAAAAATTAATCAGGCAGGAGTGATACCTGCAATTTTTGCTTCTGCGTTACTTTTATTACCTGTAACATTTTCCAATTTTAATATTTCTGAAAGTGAAACTTTTCTTAATCTAAGTTCATATTTTACCCAAGGTCAACCTCTGTATATGCTTTTATACGCAGCTGGAATAATTTTTTTTACATTTTTTTATACCTCAATTACATTTAATCCAAATGAAACAGCTGACAATTTAAGAAAGTACGGTGGATTTATTCCCGGAATAAGGCCAGGAGAAAGCACAGCAATTTACATTGAAAACATTTTAACTAAATTAACTACCATTGGGGCAATGTATTTAACTTTAGTTTGTTTGATGCCTGAATTTTTAATTGCCAATTATCCAATTCCATTTTATCTGGGTGGAACCTCAATTTTAATTGTGGTTGTCGTCGCCATTGATACTGTAACACAAATTCAGACAAGACTTATGAGTTCACAATACGAACAATTAATAAAGAAAACTAAATTTGGGAAATAATTAAAAAAAGTGAATTTAATTTTATTTGGACCTCCAGGAGCTGGCAAGGGTACACAAGCTAAATATTTAGTAAAAAAATTGGATAATTTCCAAATATCAACTGGTGAAATTTTAAGAAATGAGATTCAAAAAAATTCTGAAATAGGAAAAAGAATTGTAAATGATATGAATGATGGAAAATTTGTGAGCGATGAAATAGTAAATACCTTAATAGAGAATATTTTAAGCGATCCCATGAAAAAAAATAGATTAATTTTTGATGGATATCCAAGATCATTAAGTCAGGCAAAAAATTTAGAAAAATTACTTTTAAAAAATGATCAAACTATAGATTTTATTTTTTTTCTGAACGTTAAAAAAGATGTAATTATTAAAAGAATAGAAAATAGAAAAATTATAGAAAAAAGATCAGATGACGATCTTAAGATTTTTATAAAAAGATATGATACTTATATGGCTACAACTAAACCAGTTTTAGATTTTTACTCAAAAAATTCAAATTTTTATGAAATAGATGGTAGTTCTGAAATTGCCCAAATAACTGCTAAAATAGACAATTTTATCAATGTTTAAGACGTTGACTTTAAAAGATCTTCTTATATAAAAGGCTGAAAATTATCACAAAATATATGGCTCGTATTGCAGGTATAAATATTCCACAAAACAAACTTGTTCGTGTAGGTCTTACCTACATATATGGTATTGGTAATAAGTTCTCTTCTCAAATTTGCTCATCATTGAATATACCAAATGAAAAAAGAGTTAATCAACTAACAGATGATGAAATTTTAAAAATTCGAGAATACATTGATCAAAATTTTAAGGTCGAGGGAGATTTAAGAAGAGATTTCTCACTTAATATTAAAAGATTAATAGATCTTGCTTGTTATAGAGGTTCAAGACATAGGAAAAAGTTACCTGTAAGAGGTCAAAGAACGCGGTGTAATGCCAGAACAAGAAAAGGAAAAGCAATAGCAATTGCAGGTAAAAAATTAACTCCACTTAAGAAATAATTATGGCTAAGGGTGAAAAAGTAGATAAACAAGATCAAAAAAATGAAAAGACAGTAAGTAAAATTAAAAAGAGCTCTTACTCAAAAAAGAAAAAAACAAAAAAAAATATTTTAAATGGGATTGCTTATGTACAATCAACATTTAACAATACAATTATTTCAATCGCAGATACAAATGGTAATGTAGTTTCATGGGCTTCATCAGGACAAAAAGGATTTAAAGGTTCAAGAAAATCTACACCTTATGCTGCACAAATAGCTGCAGACTCTGCAGCATCCAAAGCTTTAGAATTTGGAATGAAAACTTTATCAGTTGAAGTAAAAGGCCCAGGTTCAGGAAGAGAAACTGCTTTGAGAGCCTTACAGGCTAGAGGTTTTAAGATTTTATCAATAAAAGATACAACGCCTATGCCTCATAACGGAACTAGACCACCAAAAAAAAGGAGAGTTTAATGGAAACTGAAAACGTTAATATTAAAAATTGGAAATCTTTGATTAAACCATCTAAAATCGATGTACAATTAAGTGATGATTTATCTCGAGCCAAAATTGTAGCTGAACCTCTTGAAAAGGGTTACGGATTAACTTTGGGGAATTCTTTAAGAAGAATCTTGCTATCATCTATACGAGGTGCGGCGGTAACTTCCATACAAATTGATGGTGTATTACATGAGTTTACATCAATCAAAGGTGTGCGTGAAGATGTAACTGATATTGTTTTAAATGTAAAATCTTTAGCGTTAAAATCATCATCTGATGGAACAAAGAAATTGATATTAGATGCTAAAGGCCCTGGAGAGATCAAGGCTTCTGATATTACTCCTGTCAATGATGTGGAAATATTGAATCCAGATTTAGTAATTTGTAATTTAGATGAGAATACTTCATTTCATATGGAAATGAATGTTAATACTGGAAAAGGATATGTCCCTGCAGAACTAAATAAGCCTGAGGAGCCACCATTGGGTCTTATTGCAATAGACTCTTTGTATAGTCCAGTTAAGAAAGTTTCTTATTCTGTAAGCACAGCAAGAGAAGGTAAAGCACTTGATTATGATAAACTGACTATGGAAGTAGAGACAGATGGTTCTATTTCTGCAGAAGATGCTGTTGCTTACTCTGCTAGAATATTCCAAGACCAATTAAAAATGTTTATTAATTTTGATGAACCAGTTGAAGCACCTGTAAAAGAGGTTTCATCTGAGCCAGAATTTAATAAAAATTTATTAAGAAAAGTAGATGAGTTAGAATTATCTGTGAGATCTATGAATTGTTTAAAAAATGATAATATAATTTATATTGGTGATCTTGTTCAAAAGTCAGAAGGCGAAATGCTCAGAACTCCAAATTTTGGTAGAAAATCATTGAATGAAATTAAAGAGGTATTAACGGGTATGTCTTTATATCTAGGAATGGAAATACCAAATTGGCCGCCAGATAACATCGCTGAAATGTCTAAAAAACTTGAGGAAGCTATTTAGATGAGACATGGATTTGCAAATAAAAAACTTAATAGAACATCTGAGCATAGAAAAGCGTTGTTAAAAAACATGCTTAATTCTCTTATAAAGTATGAGCAAATTAAAACAACATTACCAAAAGCAAAATTTTTAAAACCTCAAGCTGATAAGATAATTACTTTAGGTAAAAAAGATTCTCTTCATAATACAAAAATTTTAGTTTCACAATTACAAGATATAAAATCTGCAAACAAAGTAAAAAAAACTCTATCTAAAAGATATGAAAAAAGATTAGGAGGGTATACAAGAATAATTAAAGCAGGTTTCAGATATGGTGATAATGCTCCGATGGCAATAATAGAGTTTGTAGACAGAGATATTGAGGCAAAAAAAGTAGATAAAAAGAAAAAAACTTCTTCAAAAGATCCTGAAAAAAAAGAAGATAAAAAACCAGTCACTGCATCAAAATAATATTTTTTATGTTAAAAAGTTACATCGTTGATTCAACGTGTAATAATATGCGTCTAGATAGATGGATAAGGAATATAATTGGAAGAATTCCTCAAGGACTAATTGAAAAATCTCTAAGATCAGGGAAAATCAAAGTTAATAAAAAAAAAATAAAAAGTTCCCATAAGATAAAATCTAATGACAAAATTGATTTTTACGACTTTAAATTTGAAGAAAGAATTAATCAAAAAAAAATAAGTTTTAGTCCCTCTAATCAAATAATAAAAGCAAATGAAGATTTAATAATAGATAACAATGAAAATTTTATTGTTTTAAATAAGAGTGCTGGTATTTCTGTTCAGGGTGGAACAAAATCAAAAAAAAACCTAATTGATATATTCAAAAAAAGTGAAATTTTTTCAGACTCAAAACCTTTTTCTGTCCACAGATTAGACAAAGATACATCAGGTGTTTTTTTAATGGCTAAAAATAGAGAAACAGCACAATTATTAACATCATTGTTTAGATTAAGAAAAGTGCATAAAACTTATCTAGCTATATGTCATGGTGAACTTGAAAAAAATTCAGGACAATGGAATGATGATTTAGTACGTTATGATAACGGAAAAAAAATTATTGAAAAAGCAAAAACAATTTATAAAGTCATCGATAAAAATTCGAATTCTAGTCTTGTTGAGATGAAACCTATTACTGGTAGGAAACATCAATTAAGAAAACAACTTTTTAATATTGGTCACTCAATTTATGGGGATAATAAATATAAATCTTTCAACAAAACAATTGGTATTAACAAAGAACTAATGCTTCATGCTTACGAAATAAAATTCATGATTAAAGATAAAAAATATACTTATAAAGCTTTAATACCTGATTATTTTAAAAAATTATTAAAAATTAAAAGACTTACTTATTTAAATTCGAAATAAAGATTTCAACTAGTTTTTTGTCTAATTCTTTATAATCTTGATTTTTGATTTGTTTTAAATTTGTGACTCCTTTATCTTTAATACCACATGGAATTATCGCTTTATATTTATCTAGATTGTTATTAATATTAATTGAAAAACCATGATAAGCTATCCATTTACTAATTCTTACCCCAATCGCAGCTACTTTTTTTGTTTGCTTATTATCTTTGTACCATATTCCAATATTTTCTTTATCTGAAAAAGTTTTTATATTAAAAAAAAGTAACGTATCTATTATTGTTTTTTCTATAATTGTAATAAAGTTTCTTATATCTTTTTTTCTTTTTTTAAGGTCTATTACAAAATAACAAATTAGTTGACCTGGTCCGTGATAAGTAATTTTACCCCCTCTATTCGTCTCTAAAATTTTAATTGATTTATCTAAAATATCGCTCTCATTATAGCTTGTCCCAGCTGTATAAATGTCTGGATGTTCTAAAGTCCAAATTAATTCATTTGATTTATTTTGATCCACATTTAACAATCTTTCTTCCATCATTTTTTTAGCGTCCTCATAAATGACAGGTTTTTCAGACTTTTTAATTTCTATACTCATTTAAAAATTGTAATCTCTTGATTATGTATTAAAAGATCGACCTAAATAATAGGAAAATTTATGGCTTTAATTAAAAAAATCAAAGATAAAAAAGTCAATTTTGAATTTAATAAAGAGTACATAAAAGTAGTTACTGATAAAATTTCAAATAATGATGCAACTTTTATCACAAATTCTTTTAAAGAAATGCACCCTGCTGATGCGGCTGATATAATAGAACACTTAGGCCAAAATGATAGAGAAAATTTAATTAAACTTAATAATTTCAAAATAGATCCTGAAGTTTTTGTTGAGTTAAATGAGTCAGTTCAAACTGAAATTATAAAATATCTTTCTTCAGAAGCGATAGTTAGAATATTGAAAAACTTGGAGTCTGACGATGCTATAGCTATTCTTGAAAATGTAGATGAAAAAAATAAAAATTCTATTTTAAGTTTACTACCACCTAAAGATCGTTTTGCTTTATTGGAAGGTCTTAGTTATCCTGAGGATAGTGCAGCTAGAATAATGCAGAGAGAATTTACTGCAATACCTAGTAACTGGTCTGTTGGTCAAACTATTGATTATTTAAGAGAAAATAAAGATTTACCGGAACAATTTTTAGAAATTTATATTGTCGATGAAAATTTTAAACCTATTGGTGCTGTACCATCATCCAAGGTTCTAAGAACGCCAAGAGAAACAAAAATGTCATCAATTATGGATGACTCTATTTTTTTAGTTCCTGTAGATATGGATAGAGAAGAAGTTGGTAATTCATTTGAAAATTATAATTTAAATTCAGCATGTGTTATTGATAAAAATAATAAATTAGTTGGAATGATCACTTCAGATGATGTTCTAACAGTTTTAAAAGAAGAGGCAGAAGAAGATGCATTAAGACTAGCCGGTGTAGGTGATGAGGAAATTACAGATGGAGTAATAACGAAAACGAAAAGAAGATTTAATTGGTTGTTATTAAATCTTTTCACTGCATTTTTAGCAACATATTGTATTAGTTTATTTGGAGCAACTATTGAGCAAATGGTTGTTCTAGCTTTCTTGATGCCAATAGTTGCATCAATGGGTGGAAATGCTGGAATGCAAACATTAGCTGTAACAGTTAGAACTCTTGCCACTAATGATTTAACAAAAAATAATTTTAATCAGAATATTTTTAAAGAATTTAATATTGGGATTCTAAATGGAATTATTTTTGCAATTATAAGTTCTTTTATTGTTCAGTTATGGTTTCAGGACATTATACTCTCTTTAATAATTTCAATTTCAATGATTTTGACAATGATCGTTGCAGGTTTGTTTGGGATATTGGTGCCTGTCACATTAAAAAAGATGAATATAGATCCAGCTATAGCATCAAGTGTTTTCGTAACAACTATAACTGATGTTATCGGGTTCGTATCATTTTTAGGGGTTGGAGCTTATTTTTTGTAAAAGTTAAAAGTTATCAATAAGTCGCACCTTATTAATATAATATGCAATAAAAATTTTGGCATTTTTAATTTCATTAGTCAATTTGAGACTTTTTGTATTACGCAATTCAAGATAATCTATTTTAATATTATACTTTTTTTTAAGTTCATTTTTTTTTTTAAAGATTAAATCTTTTAAATTTTTTCTTTTGAATAATTCTTTTTTAAAGATAATAAGTTTCTTTGCTATTTCACTTGCTTTGTTTAAATCATTTTTATTTAAAAGAATATTTCTGGAAGATAGTGCCAATTTATTCTTATTTCTAATTGTTTTGCAAGAAATAATTTTAGATTTGAAATTTTTTTCAACAAATCTTTTTACTAACAATAATTGCTGAAGATCTTTTTCACCCATAAATATTTTTGATGGATTCACTATTTTTGTTAAACGAGTCATTACCTCAATTACTCCTTCAAAATGACCCTTTCTATATTTGGCACACAGTATTTTATCTTGTTTGTTGAGTTTTATCTTTATTTTGTTTTTAGCTTTATAGATATCTTTGATTTTAGGTAAATAAACATAATCGACTTTTAGTTTTTTTAAAATTTTTAGATCTTTTTTCATATTCCTTGGATATTTTTTGTAGTCTTCTTTGTTATTAAATTGTTTAGGATTTACAAATATACTTACGATGGTTTTATTGGATATTTTTAGAGATTTTTTAATCAATGAGATATGACCATCATGAAGGCTACCCATAGTAGGCACAAATCCAATATTTGAATTGTCAAATAATGCCTCATTTAAATCAATATTGTTTAATAAAATTTTCATTTGTATAAAACATTTTAATAAGTAAAACATTTAAATGATTAAACAAGCAATTATTCCATTAGCTGGTCTAGGTACAAGATTATTACCCTTAACCAGTATATTTGCCAAAGAACTTCTTCCGATTAATGGAAAACCAGGAATTGAGTATATTTTAGATGAATGCGCAGAAGCTGGTATTAAAAAAATTGTTTTTATAATTTCAAAAAAAAAACAAATGATAAAAGATTATTTTTACAAGGATAGTTTTTATAAAAAGATAATTAAAAAAAAAAAAGATCCTAGAGTTATCAAAGAATATAAAAAAATTTTGAAATATAAAAAGATGATTAAATTTGTTTACCAAAATAAACCTTTGGGAACAGGCGATGCAGTATTAAAAACAAAAAAATTTATAACAGATGATTTTTTTCTGATGTTATTACCAGATGATCTTATAATTAAAAAAAATTGCTCGAAATCGATGATTAATATACATAATCGCTACAAATCATCTGTAATGGCAAGTATTAATGTCCCGAAAAAAACTGTCTCAAGATGGGGAATTTATAAATTAGGAAAAAAAATAAATAAAAATAATTATATTATAAATGATGTTGTTGAAAAACCTTCAATCTCATCAGCACCATCGAATAAAGCTGTAATAGGACGATATATTCTTCCAAAAAAAATATTTTCTAAATTGCTAAATCAAAAACCAGGTAAAGGTGGTGAAATTCATATTACTGATGCAATACAATCATTAATACAAAATGACGAAAAATTTATTGCTCATAACTTTACTGGAAAATATTTAGATTGTGGAAGCATGAGTGGTTATATCAAATCAACAATAGAAATAGCAAAATCATGAAACTTTGCATGATAGGAACAGGTTATGTTGGGTTAGTCAGTGGTGTTTGCTTCGCTGATTTGGGTAACAATGTAATATGTGTTGATAAAGATACTAAAAAAATTGATCTACTTTTAAAAGGTAAAATTCCAATTTATGAACCAGGATTGTCTGAGTTGGTAAATAAAAATTATAGAAATAAAAGATTAAAATTTTCTACAAATCTAAAAAAATCAATTATCGAATCTGATATAATTTTTATATGTGTGGGCACACCAACTAAAAAAAGTGGTAGTTCAGCAGATTTAAGTCAGATTTTTAATGCTGCAAAAGAAATTAGCTTGTCAATTAACAAGTTTAAAATAGTTGTAACTAAATCCACAGTTCCTGTAACTACAGGCGATCAAATTGAAAAAATTCTAAGAAAAAAAAATTCAAGTAAAAAATTTTCTGTTGTATCAAATCCAGAGTTTTTAAGAGAAGGCGAGGCTATAAGAGATTTTACTTATCCAGATAGAATAGTTGTGGGATCAAATGATAAAAAATCTAATCGCTTAATGCATTCTTTATACGCACCTTTAATTTCTAAAGGAGCCCAATATATTAATACATCAAGAAGAGCAGCAGAATTAATTAAATATGCTTCAAATGCCTTTTTAGCGACTAAGATTACATTTATCAATGAAATAGCTAATCTTTGTGAAAATACAGGCATAAACGTAGAGGATATTTCAATAGGAATGGGCTTAGATAAAAGAATAGGGGGACGATTTTTAAGAGCTGGTCCAGCATATGGTGGATCATGTTTTCCCAAAGACACAAAAGCTATAACCTCAACTGCTGATAAATTTAAAACAAATTTATCTGTTATTAAGTCTGTAATTAGATCAAATGAAAGTAGATCAAATCTTTTACTAAATAAAATATATAAAATTTTAAATAATAAAGTAAAAAATAAAAAAATTACTTTTTTAGGTGTTACCTTCAAAGCCAATACTGATGATATGAGGGACTCAGCTAGTCTTTCGATGATACCTGCTTTGTCAAAAAAAGGTGCAAAAATTAGATATTTTGATCCGACTGGATACAAAAAAGAATTTTCAAAATTAAAGAATGTTCAAAATTTTGAAAATATAAAAGATTCAGTTCAAAACACGGATCTTGTAATTATCCACACAGAGTGGAATGATTTTAAATCAATTAACTTTAAAAATTTAGTAAAAGGTAAAAAATTTACCATTTATGATATGAGAAATATCTACTCTCCATCAAAAATAAGAAAACAAGGCTTTAGATATTTTAGTATTGGTAGATAATTTTTAATTAAGTTCAAATACTGCATCTACTTCAACAGCAACACCCAATGGAAGACTATTAACACTAACAGCTGCTCTTGTATGCATACCTGAATCACCAAATACAGATGCGATTAAGTCAGATGCACCATTTATTACTTTAGGTTGATCATTAAAATTATCAGTGGAATTAACAAAACCAGTAAGTTTTATGCAAGATTTAATTTTTGTGAGATCATTATCGCAAGCTTTCATTATTTGAGAAATTATACTTAATGCACATCTTTTGGCAGCGTTATATCCAGATTGTACATCTAAATCTTTTCCAACTTTCCCCTTAATTAATTCACCTTTTTCGTCAATTGAAATTTGACCAGATACAAAAAGCATTTTTCCTGAAATTTTAGTTGCAACATAATTTCCCACTGGTGCCTTAGCCTCAGGTAACTTTAGACCTAACTTATTTAAATTTTCTTGATAATTCATTTTTAATAAATTTTTATATTATATTATTTAATTTTCTTCTTTTGACCATTCTTTCTTCTGAAAATCTTTTGTATCTTCTACAAAATTTTTAGTTTTAGATATTGCTTTTTTTTTAACAGAATTAGCTTTACATTTCATATAATTTACTGAAAGTTTTTTAAATTCATTACAATCTGTTTCGTTAGAAAAAGAGAAAGTATTAAAACTTAAAGAAAACAAGATCACTATAAAAATTAAATTTTTCATTTTTTCTTTTTTTTCTTTTTTGTTTTATCGTATTCTTTTCTTTTCTCAATCAATATTAATGCCTCTTCCATTGTGAGTTCTGTTGGATCTTTTTCCTCAGGTATTGTCGCATTTAGAGATTTATACTTGATATATGGTCCGTATTGTCCTTTCATAATTCTAACTGGTTTTTTATCCTCAGGGTGTTCACCTAAATCTTTGATCATTGAAGAGGACATTCTACCTGGTTTAGCCTCGGCAATTAATGTTATCGCTCTATTTAAACCAATAGAGAAAATTTCTTCAATGTTTTCTATTCGTGCTGATTTATTTTCGCACTTTAGGTAAGGACCAAATCTTCCAGTGTTTAAAGTAATTTCTTTTTGATTATCTGGATTTATTCCTAAAGATTTTGGTAGTGAACATAAAAATTGCGCTTTTTCTAAATCTATACTGTCTAGCTCCAAACCTTTTGGTATAGAGACATTTTTTAAAAAATCGTTTACATCCGATTTAAGTTTTTTTGTTTTCTTTTTTTTCTTTTGTGTTTTTTCAATCTCTGTATCCTCTGGAATTTTTTCATATTGTAAATATGGACCGAATCTTCCATTTTTAAGATATATATCATTGCCGTTCTCATGTTTTCCAATAAATTTTGGTTCAGCTAACTGCGCTTGTGCTGCTGCTTTAGCTTTAGATAAAGGTCTTGTAAATTTACATTCAGGGTAATTTGAACAACCAATAAACGCACCACCCCTAAAGCTATTTTTTAAGCTTAGTGTCCCCGAATTACATAATTGACACTTTCTTACAATATTTCCTTTATCATCCTTGTCAAAAACCAAATCCCCTAAACTATCATTTAAAAGATCTAAGACCTCTCTTGTTCTTTTTTCCTTTACTTCAGCCACATTACTATTGAAGTCTTTCCAGAACAGTTCTAAGACTTTTATCCAACTTTCCTTACCAGTTGTAATTTCGTCTAATTGATCCTCTAAACCAGCAGTAAAGTTATAATCCACATATTTTGAGAACAATTTTTCAAGAAAAGCTGAAATAAGTTTTCCTCTATCAGTTGGAAAAAATCTTTTATTTAATATCTCTGCGTAACCTCTATTTGCTATCGTAGAAATTATACTTGCATAAGTAGATGGTCTTCCTATTCCTAATTCCTCTAGTTTTTTTACTAAGCTAGCCTCAGAATATCTCGGAGGAGGTTGTGTAAAATGCTGTTCATCAATTAAGGACTCAATATCAACACGTCCTTTAGATACAGAGGGGAGAATATTTTCGTCATCATCCTTACTTTGATTATTATATATTTTTAAAAATCCATCAAATTTGAGAACTGATCCACTTGCTTTGCATATTGTATCATTATTATTTGATGAAATCGTTATAGTATTTCTATCAAACTTAGCAGATTGCATCTGAGAAGATAAAGCTCTACTCCATATTAAATCATAAAGTTTATTTTGATCTGTGCTAAGATACTTTTTTACACTTTGGGGTGTTCTGATAACATCTGTGGGTCTTATCGCTTCATGTGCCTCTTGAGCATTTTTTGCTTTTTTACCAGAGTAATTTAAAGCACTTTCAGGTAAATATTCATTACCGATTTCTTTTTTGATATACTCTCTAAAAGCCACTACAGCATCTTTTGATAAATTAGTACCATCTGTTCTCATATATGTTATCAAACCTATAGTTTCTCCTTCAATTTCGACTCCCTGGTAAAGCTTTTGGGCAATTTGCATAGTTCTTGATGCACCAAACCCCAATCGACTTGAAGCTGTTTGTTGAAGAGTTGATGTAGTAAATGGTCCTGATGGATTACGATTTACCACTTTACTTGATATATCAGTAATACTAAATTTTTTTTGATTGATGCTCGATATAGCTTTATTTATCTCATCTTTATTCTTAAAAGAAAATTTTTCAATTTTGTTGTTATCTAGTTGACTAATACTTGCAAGAATATTTTGATTTTTTTCATCTTTAAATTTGACACTTAAAGTCCAAAATTCTTCTGGCTTAAAGGACTCAATTTCATGTTCTCTTTCAGTTATCAATTTTAAAGCTACTGATTGAACTCTTCCTGCAGATTTAGAACCTGGAAGTTTTGTCCATAATATTGGTGAAATATTAAAGCCAACTAAATAATCTAAGGCTCTTCGAGCCATATAAGCATCAACTAAAAGTGGTTCAATTTGTCTTGGATTTTCAATACCATGGATTACTGCTTTTTTTGTAATTTCGTTAAAAACAACTCTTTCTATTTCTTTATCTTTAAGAAGTTTTTTTTCATTTAGATATTCTTTTACATGCCAAGCTATTGCCTCTCCTTCACGATCAGGATCGGTAGCTAATATAATTTTTGAAGAGTCTTTAGCTGCGTCAGTAATTTCTTTAAGATATTTTTTTGAAAAACTATCGATCTCCCATTCCATCTTAAAATCTTGATCTGGATCAACAGAACCATTCTTAGAAGGCAAATCTCTAATATGCCCATAACTAGCTAATACTTTATAATTATCACCTAAATATTTATTTATAGTTTTGGCTTTAGCTGGACTTTCTACAATGACCAAGTTCATAAATGACAAACTACCTAAAAGAGTTAGATAGTCAAATTAATAAATTTTTGTCTTAGTTTCTTCTTTATTTTTCAATCTTTTAATATTTTCTCGATGAGTAAAAAATATTAACACAAACATGATTATAAAAAAAAATATATCTTTAGATTGACCCGTGACCAATAAATATGCAGGAACTGATACAGAAGCAATTAATGAAGATAAAGATGATAATTTTGTTACAGCAAAAATTACAAACCAAGATAAAGCAAAGATAATCCCAAAATAAATATTTATAGCAAATAGAATTCCAACGTAAGTTGCAACACCTTTCCCCCCTTTAAATTTGAGCCAAACAGGAAATACATGACCTATAAATGCACATAATGATGCCAAATATAAGAAATCTGTGTGGTAAATTTTAACAAATATTACAGGAATAACAGCTTTTAAAATATCAAGAGATAACGTGATGTAACCAACTGTTTTGTTACCAGCTCTAAGTACATTTGTGGCTCCGATATTTCCAGATCCAATATCTCTTATATCTTTTTTCAAAAAAACTTTTGTTAGTATCAACCCAAATGGAATTGAACCCATCAAGTATGAAATTAAACCTATGATTAAAATATCCATACTACAGCTTAAATAATTCTTTACCGTTTACAAATGTATTTGTGACTTTGCCTTGAAGTTTTTTATCTTCGATAGATGTATTTTTTGATTTTGAGATAAGTTTATCTTTTTTTACAATCCATGGTTTATATATGTCTACTATACAAAGATCGGCATCATTACCAATTGACAGATTCCCTTTATTTACTTTTAATATTTTAGCAGGGTTTGATGTTAATGCTTTTATTATTGTCTCTAATTTGAGTGATCCGTTATGATATAATTCTAAACTTAGAGACAGCAGAGTTTCTATTCCTGACGCACCAGTTGCTGCTTGAGCAAATGTTAATCTTTTTGACTCTTCATCTTCAGGTTTGTGATCTGAAACTATTACATCAATTAAATCGTCCTTTATACCTTGTACTAAAGCTATTCTATCTTCTTCTCTTCTTAATGGTGGAGATAATTTCAAAAATGTTTTGAAATCTCCTATGTCGTTTTCATTTAAAGATAAGTTATTAATTGAAACACCACATGTGAATTTTACTATTTCTTTTCTTGATTTAACTACTTCAATTGACTTTTGTGATGACAATTGAGAGATATGATATCTACATTTAACCTTTTCCAGCAATGTTAAATCTCTTTCAATTAAAATACGTTCAGCGATTTCAGGTATACCAGATAGACCTAATTTTGAAGCAATTATTCCAGAGTTAATCATACCATTTTTTGCTAGCTCGTAATCTTCAGCGTGCTGCATTATTAAACTACCCAAATCTTTAGCAGAGTTCATTATTCTGGACATCAATCTTGGATTTTGAATTGTTTTAACGCCATCGGTAAATCCAATTATTCCTTTGTTTTGTAACAAACCAAATTCAGTCATATTTGTACCCTCAGTATTTTTTGTTAAGGAGGCACATGGAAAAATATTTATCTTTGATTTGTCTCTTCCCCTTCTTTTTAGAAAATCGACTATAGAAACGTTATCAATTACTGGATCTGTATTAGGCATTGTTACGACAGAAGTGACACCTCCAGCAAGTGCCGCATTACTTAAAGTTCTAAAATTTTCTTTATACTCATAGCCTGGTTCACCAACAAAAACTCTCATATCGACTAATCCAGGGAAAATATACTTGCCTTTTAAATCAATTGGTCTCTCTCTACTTGGTAAATTATTAGTATTTACTTTTTTTCCTATGGCTTCAATTTTTCCATGTTCACTTATAATAAGACCACCATTCTCATTCATGGAATTATAGGGATCAATTATATTTGCGTTTATAAAATATTGTTTTTTCATTATGTACAAAATATTTTAAGACAAGCCATCCGCACCGCGACACCTAATTCAACTTGCTCTTTAATCACACTTTTGTTGATATCATCTGCTAACATTGTATCTATTTCTATACCTCTGTTCATTGGACCAGGATGCATAATTAAAGCATCAGATTTGGCATGTTCTAATTTATCAGGAGTTAATCCATAATATTCATAATATTCTCTGTTGGATGAAAGATATGAACTCGTCATTCGTTCATTTTGTAACCTCAACATCATAACAATATCACAATCTTTCAATCCTTTTTTCATATCTGTAAAAGTATTAACACCAAATTTTTCAATTTCTTTTGGCATAAGATTTGTTGGAGCAATTATGTTCACCTCTGCTCCTAACATACTAAGTAAATAAATATTTGACCTGGCAACTCTTGAATGAAGTATATCTCCACAGATTGCTATTTTTAATCCTTGAATTTTTTTTTTACGAGTAATAATTGTTAATGCATCTAATAAAGCCTGAGTAGGGTGCTCTCTTCTTCCATCACCAGCATTAAGAACCGAGCAATTTACTTTTTGTGAAAGTAGATTACATGCTCCAGAATCTTGATGTCTAATTACAATAATATCTGGATGCATTGCATTAAGAGTCATTGCTGTATCTATTAATGTTTCACCTTTTTTAATTGCAGAGTTGCTAATATTCATTGACATAACATCAGCCCCAAGTCTTTTACCAGCTAATTCAAAAGAGCTTTGAGTTCTAGTAGAAGGTTCAAAAAATAGATTAATTTGAGTTTTACCTCTTAAAACATCAACTTTCTTATTTTTACTTTGATTTACTTTTATAAATGAATTTGCTTCATCAAGTATTAAGTTAACATCATTAATTGATAAATCTTGAATTCCTAATAGGTGTTTTTGAGATATTTTAATAGCTTGATTTGATTTAATTGCCATTAAAACCAACTCTATAACTATAAACCTCTATTATAGCAAGTATTAATTATTCAAAAAATCCAAAGCTCCTTGTAATATAAAAGCAGCAGCGTTTTCATCTATCTTTTTTTCTCTTTTACTCACATTAATGTCTAATTGGCTAGACAGATTAAAAGCCCCAACAGTTGAGAGTCTCTCATCCCAAAGACAAATTGGAATATTTAAGTTTTTTTCAATATTTTCAGTTGTATCTTTTACTGATTGAGCTGATCTACCTGAAGATCCATCCATATTTAAAGGATTTCCAACAATGACACCTTTTATATCATTTTCATTAATTATTAATCTGAGCTCATCAACAAGATCTTTAAGTGAATTCCTATTTATTGTTTTTAATGGGGTGGCTATTAATTGTTTGTCATCACAGATTGACACACCAATTCTTTTAGATCCAAGGTCTAAACCTATCAATCTACACTTATCTGAGTGTTTTTTTTTAAATTCCTCTAAAGTGATCATATTGTATATTTTAAACTTAAGTGATACTTTGCCTCTTATTTAAATAGCATATGAGTATAGATCTTAAAACAATAAAACATATATCTAAATTGGCAAGAATTTCAGTTGACGAGCAAAGAGCTGAAAAATTAGCTGGTGATTTAAATTCTATTTTTGATTTTATTGAAAAACTTAATGAATTAAAAACTGACAATATAGAACCATTAACTTCAATTGCAGAAACAACCTTAAAATTAAGATCTGATGAAGTAAAAAGTAAAGATATACGAGAACAAATTATCAAAAATTCTCCTCAGGATAATGAGGACTATTTTGTAGTACCTAAGGTTATTGAATAATGTCAGATATTACAAAACAATCCCTTACACAACTGGTTGAAAATATAAAAAATAAAAAACTTTCTTCAACAGATGTGACCAAAGCATTTATTGATAGATCTGAAAAATCTGAGAAATTGAATGCTTATATTACAAATGACTTTACATCAGCTCTAGATAAAGCAAAAAAATTTGATCAAAAACCTAATCTTGATTTAAAACTGCCAGGTATACCAATGGCAGTTAAGGATTTATTTTGCACAAAAGACATTAAAACAACTGCTGGTAGTAAAATTTTAAATAATTTTGTTCCAACTTATGAGTCAACAGTAACAGAAAATATTTGGAATGAAGGTGCAATACTTTTAGGTAAGTTAAACTGTGATGAGTTTGCAATGGGCTCATCAAATGAAACAAGTTTTTTTGGCAATGTTCAAAGTCCTATTGATAAAAATTTAGTTCCAGGTGGATCATCTGGTGGTTCAGCTTCAGCTGTAGCTGGACAATTAACTCCTGTTACAATTGGTACTGATACTGGTGGATCAATTAGACAACCAGCTTCTTTTACAGGAATTGTTGGATTGAAACCTACATACGGAAGTTGTTCAAGATATGGAATAGTTGCTTTTGCTTCATCATTGGATCAAGCAGGACCAATGGCACAAAATGTCAAGGATTGTGCTTTATTGCATGAAGTGATTAGTTCTTATGATCCTAAAGACTCTACTTCAATAGATTTTAAAAGAAATCATTACAGTAAAGAACTTACAAATAACATAAAAGGAAAAAAAATTGGAATACCAAAAGAATATAGAGTCGACGGTATGCCAAAAGAAATTGAAGATCTCTGGCAAAAAGGTATTCAATATATTAAAGATTGTGGTGCTGAAACCATTGATATTTCTTTGCCAAATACAAGTTATGCCTTACCAACATATTATATAGTTGCTCCAGCAGAGGCTTCATCAAACTTAGCAAGATATGATGGTGTAAAGTATGGATTTAGAGCAAAAGGTGAAAATTTAATTGATATGTACGAAAAAACTAGATCAGAAGGTTTTGGCGCTGAAGTTCAAAGAAGAATTATGATTGGAACTTATGTTTTGTCTTCTGGATATTACGATGCGTATTATCTTAAAGCTCAAAAAGTAAGGAAACTTATCAAAAATGATTTTGATGAGGCTTATAAAAAAGTCGATGCAATTTTAACTCCATCAACACCTAGCTCAGCATTCAAAATAGGTGAAAAAACGAATGACCCAGTTTCAATGTATCTTAATGATATATTTACAGTACCTGTTAACTTAGCTGGACTTCCAGGCATCTCAATACCTGCAGGACATGATGCAAAGGGTTATCCTTTAGGTTTACAAATTATTGGCAAAGCTTTTGATGAACAAAATATACTGAATATAGCTTATGCTATGGAAGAAAAGATCAATTTTAAAAACAAAATTACTGATTGGTGGATAAAATGAGTAAAAAAGATTCAGAATATTTGATCAATCGAAAAGATAATCAGTATGAGGTAGTAATTGGTTTAGAAGTTCATGCTCAAGTTTTATCTGAGTCTAAATTATTTTCTACTTCAGCAACCAAATTTGGAGCAGAACCTAATACACAGGTTAGTTTAGTTGATGCTGCTTTTCCAGGAATGTTACCAGTAATAAACGAATTTTGTGTCAAACAAGCAATTAAAACTGGCATTGGCCTTAACGCAAAAATTAATAAACGTTCAGTATTTGACAGAAAAAATTATTTTTATGCTGATTTACCTCAAGGATATCAAATATCACAATTTAAAGATCCTATAGTAGGCGAGGGTAAAGTTATTTTGGATATGCCTAATGGTCAAAAAGAAGTTGGTATAGAAAGATTACACCTAGAACAAGATGCAGGAAAAAGTATACATGATCTTGACCCACAAAATACCTTTGTTGATTTAAACAGATCAGGGGTAGCTTTAATGGAAATAGTGAGCAAGCCTGATCTAAGATCCCCAGATGAGGTTAATGCTTACATTAAAAAATTACGATCTATAATGAGATATTTAGGAACTTGTGATGGAAATATGCAAGAGGGCTCTTTAAGAGCTGATGTGAATGTTTCTGTAAGACCAAAAGACTCAAAGGAATTCGGTACTCGATGTGAAATTAAAAATGTTAATTCAATTAAGTTTATGCAAATGGCGATAGAATATGAGGCTAATAGGCAAGTTGATTTGATAGAAGAGGGCAAAACTATTGATCAAGAAACAAGGCTTTTTGATACGAAGAAAAATGAGACAAGGTCAATGAGATCAAAAGAAGACGCTCATGATTATAGATATTTTCCGGACCCTGATTTATTACCTTTGGAGGTTTCAGAAAAATTTATTGAAGAACTTAAAAAAGATATTCCAGAACTTCCAGATGATAAAAAGAAAAGATTTATTGAAGAGTTTAAATTGTCTTCTTATGAAGCCAATATTTTAGTGTCTGATATTGATACTGCAAAATACTTTGAAGAGGTTGTAGCTAAAATGGGTAAAAACAAAGATATTAAGTTGGCAGTCAATTGGATTACAGGAGAACTATTTGCTGTTTTAAATAGCAAAGGTTTAGAAATTTCTGAAAGTCCAGTGAGTGCTAAGAATTTCGCTATTTTGATAAATCTTATTAAGAATGGAACTATCTCAGGAAAGATAGCAAAAACTGTTTTTGAATTGATGATAGATGGTGATAAAGATCCTCAAAAGATTGTGGAGGAAAAAGGATTAAAACAACAAAGTGATCCAAAAGCTTTAGAAGCATTAATTGACAAAATAATTAATGACAATAGAGAAAAAGCTATTGAATATAAACAAGGTAAAGAAAAATTATTTGGTTTTTTTGTTGGTCAAGCAATGAAGGCTTCAGGTGGAAAAGCTAACCCTCAATTAATCAATGAGATCCTAAAGAAAAAATTATAAGGTTATGGGTTCAGACCTTAATATCACAAAACATTTACAAGATTATATTTTAAAGAATGGTTTGAAATTACATCCAATTCAAAAAGAAATAATAGATTACAACCTATCACTTGGTGATTCAAAAAGAATGCAAATATCTATTTCTCAATGTCAATTTCTACATCTGATTATTAAAGTTTCTAAAATTAAAAAAGTCCTAGAGATAGGAACTTTTACAGGTTTAAGTACATTATCCATGGCATTAGCCTTACCAGATGAAGGCAGTATAATTGCATTAGATAAAAATGTGGAAACAACCAAAGTTGCACAAAGCTTTTTTAAAAAGGCCAATCAAGATCATAAGATTAAAACAATGATTAAACCAGCATTAGAAACTTTAATGAGTATAAGAAATGAAAAATTTGACTTAGTTTTTATTGATGCAGATAAAATGAATTATAAAAAATATTATGAAATTTCTTTAGATTTATTGAATAAAGAGGGTTTAGTGATAATCGATAATGTATTATGGCATGGGGAAGTTGTTAACAAAGATATAAATGACAAAATTACAAAAAGTATTAGAGATTTGAATGATTTTATCTCTAAGGATACAAGAATTGAAAAGGTCATGGTACCTTTTGGTGATGGAATGACTGTTTGTAGGAAGATTTAATGTTCACTGTATTTGGCTTTTATAAATTTCAAAAAATAAATGATTTAAAAAAAAATCAAAAAATATTGAGTAATCTTTTAACTAATAAAAATATAAATGGATCAATTATCATATCTAAAGAGGGTTTAAACGGATCTATTTCTGGAATGAATAAAGATATTAAAACCACAATTATTAGATTAAAAAAAATTTTTAATATTAAAGAATTTGATAGTATCAATAATTCAATAAGTGAATTTAAACCTTTTCATAAACCTAAAGTTAAAATTAAAAGAGAAGTTGTTCCAATGGATCTTAAAATGTCGAATAGGATCGTAAAAAAGAATACTCATATTGATCCAACAAAATGGAATAAATTAATTAAAAAAAAAGAAACTCTTTTATTAGATGCAAGAAAACCTTTTGAACATAAAGTTGGTTCTTTTAAAAAATCAGTAAATCCAAATATAAGTAACTTTAGAGACTTCCCGAAATACTTAAAAAAAATAAAAAAAGATCAGCCAATAGCAATGTTTTGCACTGGTGGAATTAGATGTGAAAAAGCCTCTGTATTTTTAGAAAGAAAGGGTTTTAAAAATATTTATCAATTAAAGGGTGGAATTTTGAATTACTTAAAAAAAATCAAACCAAAAAAAAGTTTATGGAAAGGTGAGTGTTTTGTATTCGACAACAGAGTAAGTTTAAAACACGGATTAGTACAAGGAACCTATTCAATTTGCGGTGGATGTAGACAACCAATCTCGATTAAAGATAAAAAATCTAAAAAATATGAGGAAGGTGTAACGTGTCCTAATTGTTTTGATAAACTCTCAAAAAACCAAAAATCTCGTTTTAGAATGAGACAAAGTCAGATATACAAGGCAAAGCTATCAGGAAAAAAATATAATTTTCAAAAAGAATTTAACTAAGGATTTATTTGTCACAATCTTTCAAATTAACTAAAGATCCAATATGGTTTTTATTGAGAAAAGTTACTATTCCAGCAAGTGTTGGTTCATTATTTCAAACTTTTTACAATCTAGTAGACACATGGTTCGCAGGAAGAATATCTGCTGAAGCAATAGCAGCGATCGCAAAATCTTTTCCAATTTATTTTACTATTATTGCAATAGGTGTTGGATTAACTGCTGGAACTAATACTTTAATTGGAAATAATATAGGGGCTAATAATAAAAAGAAGGCGTCATTATTTGTTGCTCAATCAATTATTTTTGCAATCTTTTTATCCATATTAGTTACTTTTTTTGGTTTGAATGTTTCAGATTTTTTACTTTCTCTTATGGGATCAGACCAAGAGGCAATTATATTAACTAGAAAATATTTAGATGTAATTTTTTATGGAACTATAATAGTTTTGATACAAATTTCCTTAAATGGAACACTAAATGCGCAAGGGGATACAAAAAGTTACAGAAACGTTTTAATTTTTAGTTTCTTTTTAAATATTATTCTAAATCCTTTATTTATTTTTGGTTATGGTTTTATTCCAGCATTTGGTATAGCTGGACTTGCAATAGCTACTGTAGTGGCTCAGTTTGTTGGTCTTTTGTATTTAGCATATAAAGTTTATTGTTGTGAATTAAAGAAATATCTTAAGCCTGAGTGTTTTATTCCAAAATTTGATCTTCTAGGGGAACTCTTGTATCAGACGATTCCTGTGATGTTTAGCATGTTGTTGATTGGTGTTGGTTTGTTCAACATCCTTTACTTCATTGGTCAATTTGGAGATTTAGCTACTGCTGGCTATGGTGCTGCTTTAAGAATTGAACAAGTTTTTTTACTTCCTGTAATTGGATTAAATACAGCGGTATTATCTATAGGGGGTCAAAATTTTGGTGCAAAAAATTACGATAGATTGAGAGAACTATATAGAAAAGCTCTTTTATTTGGATCATCCTTTATGATCTGTGCAGGTATAATAATTTTTTTTGGTTCAGAGTTTTTAGTTTCATTATTTACGGACAACTCTGAGGCTATTAAGCATGGCGCAATATATCTAAAAATAGCTGCATTAATCGGTCCAATTTATCCAGTCTTTTTCATAACCACTGCAGTATTCCAAGCAGTCAAAAAACCATTGTATAGTCTTTATTTAAGTATTCTAAGATTAACAGCCCTTCCATTTTTAAGTTTATGGTATGTAATTAATATTAAAGGAGGTGATTACGAGGATATTTTTTATACAATTTTAGTAACAAATTGGTTTATGGGAATTGCAGTTCTAATGTTTATTGGGTATTTTTTGAATAATGTTTTCAAACAAAATAAAAGTCTTTTTACTTACTAGTATTTGTCTAATATTTTTCTTTGTCACATACCTTGATGTAAAATCTAGTGAGATAAAGGTTGTAGATGGAGATACTATTCACTTAAACAATGAAAAAATTCGTTTTAGTGGCATTGATACCCCTGAAATTAAACAAATTTGTAATAAGAATAATGAAGTTATAGAATGTGGGATCCAAGCAAAACAATTACTTATTAAGAAGATAGGTAAAAACAAAGTAAAATGTGTTAAGGAAGGTGTAGATAGATATAAGAGAATTTTAGCTGAATGTTTTGTAAATAATCAAAGTCTATCTAAGTATCTTGTTCGAGAGGGTTATGCTTTTGCTTACAGGAAATATTCAACAAAATATATACCAGATGAAGATTATGCCAAAAAAAATAAAAAAGGTATGTGGGCAATGACTTTTGAATATCCTTGGGACTATAGAAGAAAAAATTAATCTTTTTGTAATTTTTTTTCTAATTTTCTAACAAGATAAGAAACAATTAATATTAAGACCAAATATTCTAGAATTAGAAATGTATATATTTCTAGTGGCCGATAAGTCGTCACAACTAATTCGTTTGCTTTTCTAGTTAAATCTCCAATACCAATTATCGATACAAGAGAGGACATTTTAAGCACATATACAAATTGATTACCAATAGCTGGTAAGATATTTTTTATTGCCTGAGGTAGAATTACTAATCTTAATTTTCTAAAAAAACTTAATCCTAAAGAGCTTCCAGCCTCCCATTGTGATTTTTTTATTGAATTAATTCCTGCTCTAAATATTTCCGCTTGGAAAGCACTTTCGCTTATTGATAGTGCTATGATACCAGAGACAAATGGACTAAAACTTATACCCGTCATGATTGGAAGACCGTAATAAATCCATAAAATTAAAACCAGTAAAGGAATTGCTCTTATAATCTCAACATAGCCAATATTTAGGTAGGTTAAGAATTTACTTTTAGCCAGTGATGGAATAGCAACTAAAAGACCAAGAATAATTGAAATAATGATTGAGACTATACTAATATAAATAGTAGTTGTTAAACCACTTAATAAAAACTTTAGATTAGTTAACCCCTCAATATTATTTGGTGATAAGATTAACCAATTTAATTCACTTTTACCACATGAAGTTAATGGGAAAATTAGAATTAATAAAAGTAGATTTTTCACTCTTTAACTTATAAAGAATAAAAAATTAATTACTAATTTTTTATAAGCTCTTTAAATTATATTTAGCTAATAACTTGGTGAAGAAGCCTGAAGATTTTTTGTCTTTAATCCATTTATTGACATAATCATTCCACTTAGTGTCACCTTTTGGTACCATCATTGCTAAAAATGCTGGATTTTTTCCACCATCTGGAACGATTGCTAACTGAGGATATTTAATGACCAATTTATTTGCCTCTGTTGAACTTGTAATATTACCATCAGCTCTACCTGCCAAGACTTCTTGGAAGTCTCTTGCTGGTGCTTCAATTGAGTTTAATTTTGATTTTGGGAAAAATTCTTTTGCTTTTTCTTCTTGAGAAGTACCAAGAGTAGTTGCAATTGTTACATTTGAATTATTAAGCGACTCCCAGGTTGGAAATTTTTTTAAGTTCTTTTTGAGGACAAGTGGCACAGTAGCATATTTGTAATAAGTATCAGTAAAACCAGCTACTTCAGCTCTCTTTGGCGTTTTTGTAACACTAGTTGAGATATCATATCTTGCAGATGTTATTCCTGAAACAATTGTTTTCCATTCTGCAGGTACAAACTCAATTTTAACACCCATATCTTTAGCTAATTGACTCATAACATCGATATCAAAGCCTTTATATTTGTTAGTTGCAGGATCTTTGACTGTCATAGGATCCCAGTCTCCAGTAGTACCAACTTTAAGTACTCCAGAAGATAAAATTTTATCTAAATTAGATTCTGCGTTAAGAGAAAAGGGTAAAAGAGCAAATAATGCTACTAAAAATAATTTTTTCATATTTTTTTTTAACTTATTTGAGATCTAAATGTGACTATAATCTTGACGCACTATCATTAATCCATGCGAATAAATGCTCAGAAAATGAGCGTCTTACAAACAAATTCACTTCATTTTTATTTTGATTATGAATGATCACATCTATTTTTGCGAGAATTGTTTGGGTCACAGAGCCAATTTTAACCTTAAAATCATTAAAATTATAAGGAGATCCTGTTTGAAATAAATCATATATCTTATCCCCTTTGAGATTAATCCTAACAAATTGATCTGTGACATCTACCACAGCACCTAAATTTAATTTAGATATGTTTTTATTCAAAAGTGTTTCAGTTTCATAAGAATTTGTATTTTCTTTAACAACACCATTTGTAAAAATCATCCATTCATCTGGACTCAACCATAAAGCAGTTAATTTTTCACTTTGAGTGGAAGTATTTGCTTTTGTAGGTAAAACCATATTTAAAGATTTACCAACAGCTGATAAAAATTCTCTTTTTTTACCTCTTACTATCAATTTCATAACAGGTTTAACTTCGTTCATTTGCAGACCTTGATATGATTTTTCCTCTTTAATTGTATTATTATAATTTAGCATTTAATCTTTCACCTTCTTTATCTAAAAAAACTGGATCAGCTACAGTTACAATAATATTTTTATTTTCCATTGGTATGATCAATTTTTGCCCTAACATGTTTTTTCCACCTTTTACAACACCTAATGCTATAGATTTTCTTAAATTTGGGCTGTAATAACTTGAGGTTACATGGCCAAGCATTTCAATAGGTGATTTTTTTATATCAGCAACTATCTGTGCGCCTTCCTCTAAAACTTCCTCAGGATTTTCTGTCAATAAACCAACCAATTGTTTTCTATCTTCTCTAATAGTGTCAGATCTATATAAAGATCTTTTTCCAATAAAATCATATTTCTTTTTGCTTACTATCCAATCCATTTGTAAATCAATTGGTGTTAGCGTTGCATCAGTGTCTTGACCAACTATTATAAAACCTTTTTCTGCTCTTAATAAGTGCATCGTTTCAGTTCCATAAGGTGTAATATTAAAATCTTTACCTGCTTCCATACATTTTTCCCAAACAGATTTGCCAAAGTTTGCTTGGATATTAATTTCATAACTATGTTCTCCAGTGAAACTGATCCTCATCACTCTACATTTAATATTATCTATTTTTGCATTTTTAAATGACATATGTGGAAACTTTTCGTCAGAAAGATCTAAATCAGGAATAACTTTTGAAACGATTTTTTTACTGTTAGGCCCACACACACTTATTGTAGCATAATGATCAGTTACAGATGATAAATAGACATCTAATTCAGGCCATTCTGTCTGAAGATAGTCTTCAAGTTTTCCCAATACGTTAGCCGCACCACCAGTAGTAGTGGTCATAATGTAATGATTTTCACCCAGTCTAGTTGTAACACCATCATCATAAACCATTCCATCTTCATTTAACATTAAACCATAACGACATTTACCCACTGCTAGTTTTGACCAAGCATTAGTATAAACACGATTTAAAAATTCTGAGGCATCAGTACCTTGAATATCAATCTTTCCTAATGTAGATGCATCTAGAATACCCGCCGAGTCTCTGGCAGCTTTACTTTCTCTTTGTACTGCTTGATGCATATTTTCATTATCTTTTGGATAGTACCAAGCTCTTTTCCATTGACCAACGTTTTCAAATTCAGCGTTGTTGGCAACATGCCAATCATGTATTGGAGTACGTCTAAATATATCAAAAAATTCTCCTACATTTCTTCCAACAATAGTTCCAAAAGTAAGAGGTGTATAAGGAGGTCTAAAAGTTGTAGTTCCGTGTTCACCCATTTTAGTTCCCGCTGTTTCTGAGATAATTCCAAGAGCATGCATATTACCAAGTTTACCTTGATCAGTTCCCATACCAGTAGTAGTGTATCTTTTTACATGTTCTATAGATCTAAACCCTTCTCTTAGAGCTAATTTAATATCTTTTGCAGTTGCATCGTTTTGATAATCAACAAAAGACTTAGTTTTCCCTATGGATTTATCAGATGGTAATAACCAAATATTTCTCTTTGATTGATTTAAACCTGAGATAGTTTCAACAGTTTTGTATTCAGAATTATCAATATCAAGAAACTTTTTAATAGAAGATAAGGTGTTCCTTATTATTTCCTCTAAAACAAAGTCTCCATTACAAGATCCAACACTTATTTGATCTGAAGGATAAACAGAAGGTATAAATACTTGGTCTTCTTCTCTAAATTTTAATTTACCTCCCGATTGTGTAAACAAGTGTACTGCTGGGGTCCAACCACCAGATACACCTAAACAATCACAATTCAACTTTGTTTTGTCACCAATGACTGTTTGACCATCTTTTGAAAGTTTCATAATGGATACTTTATTAATTTTTTTATATCCGTAAGTATCAACGACAGTATAACCTTTATAAATTTCAATATTATTTTTCTCAACTTCATATGAAATTTTAGAGTCAATCTGCTCTCTATTATCAATTATTGCATTAATCTTAATTCCCCTTTGAATTAAGCTCATGGCTGTTTCATATGCGGTATCGTTATTGGTAAAAAGAATATTATTTTCACCACAAGCCACACCATATAAATCAATATATTTTTTAATTGCTGAAGATAACAGTATCCCTGGACGATCATTATTATCAAATATTAAAGGTCTTTCTATAGAACCAGTTGCTGTGATTACTTTTTTAGCTCGAATTTTTAATAATCTTTGTCTTACTTTATTTTCTCTTTGATTAATCGGTAAATGATCAGTGAGATTTTCACGGGCCAATAAAAAGTTGTATCCATGAAATGCTGCAACGCTAGTTCTTATTTTTATTTCTAAATTTTCTAATTTAGATATTTCGTTAATTTCTTTTTCTAACCATGAACTTGTTATTTGATTATTAATCTTTGAAAATTCTGAGTTATCATAAATAGAAGATCCCCCCAAATAAGATTTTTCATCAACTAAAAGAGTCTTAAAACCATTTTTAGCTGCCATTTTAGCTGCCATTATTCCTGAAATACCTGCTCCGATAACTAAAACATCACAATGAATATATTTATGTTCATATATGTCTGGATCAGCTACTTTAGGTGATTTACCTAAACCCGCAGATTTTCTAATAAAGTATTCATATTTTTCCCAGAAACTTGCAGGCCACATAAAAGTTTTATAATAAAAACCTGCAGGTAAGACAGGGGATAATAGATTATTAATCCCTCCAATATCAAAATTAACGCTAGGCCAACAATTTTGACTAGATGCAACTAAACCTTCATAGATTTCGACCTCTGTAGCTCTTACATTTGGTTCAGTTCTTGAGGAATTATCATGCAATTGAATAATTGCATTGGGTTCTTCAGAACCTGATGTCATAATTCCTCGAGGTCTATGATATTTGAAACTTCGTCCAACAAGATGAATTCCATTAGCCAACAAAGCTGATGCTAGAGTATCACCTTTAAAACCAAAATATGTTTTGTTATTAAATTTAAAAGAAACTCGATAAGTCTCATCGATAAATTTGCTTGTTTTAAATCTTAAATTATTAGACATTCTATTTTACTGGTGGTTTTTCACCCATTTTGTATACAGCTTTTATTTGGTCGTTTGATGTATCTCTAACCATATTGAACCATTTTCTACAACCATGAACATGGTTCCATCTTTCAAATTGAACTCCTTTTATGTTTTTTCTCATGAACAAATATTCTGCCCATTCATCATCACTTAGTTCTGTAGGTTGTTTTGGCCTTACAATATGTGCTTCACCACCAGCTTTAAATTCGCTTTGTTCTCTTTCACCGCAAAAAGGACAATTAATTAAAAACATTAGTGTGCAACAGCGGCTGCACCATGTTCATCAACTAGATCACCACTTACAAATCTATTTATATTAAACGCAGCATTTAATTTATGAGGTTCGTCATTTGCAATGGTGTGAGCAAATAGATCCCCTGAACCAGGTGTAGCTTTAAAACCTCCAGTTCCCCAACCACAATTAAAGTATAAACCCTTAATTGAAGTTTTACTTATGATTGGACTTGCATCAGGACATATATCAACTATTCCACCCCACTGACGAAGCATTCTCATTCTACTAAATATTGGATATAGTTCTAAAATTGCATTTAAAGTTCCTTCCACAATATCATGACTTCCTTTTTGAGAGTAAGATACATAATCATCAGTTCCTGCTCCAATAACTAATTCTCCCTTATCAGATTGGCTGACATATGCATGAACAGCGTTAGACATTACAACTGTATCTATTATTGGTTTTACTGGTTCAGACACTAAAGCTTGAAGTGGTTTACTTTCCAAAGGTAATTTCAATCCAGCCATATTCGCTATTACACTGGAGTGACCAGCTGCAACTACTCCAATTTTTTTTGTTTTGATAAATCCTTTAGTTGTTTCAATTCCTTCAACTGTATCACCATTTCTTTTTATACCTTTTACTTCACAATTTTGAATTATATCAACACCCATTTCATCAGCACCTCTTGCGTATCCCCAAGCAACAGCGTCATGCCTAGCTGTACCGGCTCTTCTTTGAAGAGTTCCACCTAAAACAGGATAACGAATATCTTGTGAGGTATTTATGATTGGACAAAATTTTTTAACTTCTTCAGTATTTAAATAAACTGCATCAATACCATTCAATCTATTAGCGTGAGTTCTTCTTTTTAAATCTCTAACATCTTGCAAATTATGTGCAAGATTCATAACTCCTCTTTGACTAAACATAACATTATAATTCAATTCTTGAGATAAACCTTCCCAAATTTTAAGAGCATGGTCATATAAACCCGCACTTGCATCCCATAAATAATTAGATCTTATTATTGTAGTATTTCGACCAGTATTTCCTCCTCCTATCCAACCTTTTTCCACAACAGCAATATTCTTCATGTTATGTTTTTTTGCTAGATAATATGCAGTTGCGAGACCATGTCCTCCACCACCAACAATTACTGCATCATATTCTTTTTTAGGCTCAGGATCTTTCCAAGCTTTCTCCCAATTTTCGTGATAAGAAAAAGCGTTTTTAATAAGTGAAAATATTGAATACTTATTTTTCATAATTATTGAATAATTACTTTATAAATATTGATTATTCAATACAATCAGAAGTGACAAATTTATTGGAAGAGTGGGTGAGAGGCTGAAACCAGTCGTTTGCTAAATGACCGTGCGAGGAAACTTGTACCGAGGGTTCGAATCCCTCCTCTTCCGCCATTTTTAGTATAAAGGATCATCCTTAAAGAAATTTATCATTGTAACTGGCTTTTGAGCTAAAATATAACGATAAACGTTGTAGTTCTCCAGTACTCTTTGCACATAATTTCTTGTTTCTTTAAATTTGATTAATTCAATCCAGTTTACATAATCAATTTGGTTCTTTTGTGGATTTTTATTTATTTTTTTCCAATATCTGACTCTTTTAGGTCCGGCATTATAGGCCGCTATTGCAAACGGATAAGCACCATCATATTCTAAAATTAGTCCAGCTATATAGTGAGAACCTAAATTGATATTATATTCTGCATCTCTTGTTAATCTAGATTTTGAATAAGGTAGTTTTGCTTGTTTAGCAACTACTTTTGCCGTGTAAGGCATGAGCTGCATTAATCCTTTTGCTCCTGCGTGACTGTTAGCACTTAAATCAAATTCACTTTCTTGTCTTATTATTGATAGTATAAATGCAGTATCAGGAATTTTTCTTCCATTTATATAATTTGGAGTACTTATAATTGGATAATTATATTTGTTATGAAATCTTTTTTCATATGAAGCAATTTTTGCTATTTGAATAGCAAAATCAAATCTATCAATGCTTGATGCTAATTCTGCTGCTAAAACTTCACTACCATTATTTATGTCATCATTGGCCAAATGTCTTAAAATATGTTTTGTATATTTGTCTTCGTTCAGCTCATCAAGAAGATAAACTGTTTTGACTAATTCTTTTTTAAAAAAGTAGTCTCTATATTCTTTTGAAACTTCAATATCTTTAGATAGTTCAAAAGGCTGATTGGGATTTAACTCCATAAATGCTAACTGACCATAATATGTAGTTAGAAAATTAGATGCTTTACCAAACCATTCATTAGCTAATTCATTTTTACCAAGTTTCTGATAAGTTTTAGCTAACCAATAGGCTCCTCTAGAAGTACTTATTGGGTAACCAACATTATTATAAAAATTTTCAAAATGATCCTTAGCTAACAAAGGATCATCTAAGAAACTTAATGCTATCCATCCACTCATCCATTCTGCGGCCGCATATTCGGGTCCATCAGTCAAAGCATGATTACTTGCAATTTTATAAGCTAAAGCATATTTCTTTTTATAAATTAATGATCTTGAAATGATTTCTCTTTCAAACCACCACTTATCTGGTCTGACTAAATAATCTTTGGTATTTTTAATTTTTACTAAAATTTCAACAGAACTATCAACCCTTCCTCTTTTTCTTCTCCATTTTAATCTGTCGTAATTTAAACCCGCATCGTTTTTAAATTTTGCTGGAACTTTAGAAATAGCATTATCTACACCATACGATTTACTCATTAACAATTGACGTGCTGTGTAAAGCAACTCATAATCTTTAGGTAAATATCTTAATAATCTTTTTAAATCCCAGTATTTATTATTCCAAGCTAAGTAATCTGCTCTTTTAATATAATCATCCGCATTGAGATACTTTTTGAATTTTTTTCTATAGAATCTTAATTCAGATTTGCTTAATTCGGCAGTAATCCATCCTTCTTTAATATATGAAATACCTTTTTGTGTATTACCATTGAGAATTATACTTTCTCCAAGTATCATTTTTCCAAAACCACTTAAAGGTTCATCAACACCGAACCAATCGATAATTTTTTTGGGTGAAATAGTGTCTGTAGAAAGTTTGTGCTCTGCTAAATATTTTACTCTTCCCAATCGTGGATAATCCTCATTTTTGTCTATAAAAGTTTTATAATCGTAATATGATGCTTTGTTTCCTTTAGTTAGTAGATGTCTCCATTGTATGAAATTATGGATTGATTTATCTCTTGCTTTTTTTGCTGTTTTCAATGCGGCAGGCCATTTTGCTTGTTTCATTTCTGAAATAGCCTTTTTCGCAATTTCGAAATCTTTCTTGTTATAATATTTGGATTTTTTCGCTGTATCAGTTTTTTTGGTTCCAGCTATTAAAGGTTTCTTTTTTGGTAGAATAATACCTAAGTCTTTTTCAGCTTTTAACTTTATTTCACTTTCAGGCTTTTTTTTAATTTCCTCTACTATTTTTTTGGGAATTGGTTTTGGCAGAGGCTTCATTACATCAATTAATAACTTCTGGTCCTTTTCTGCTTTAGTTTGGATCGGTTTCTTTAAAGGTATTATTTCAGTAGAAAACAAAATAGTAATAGTAGAGAAGAAAAATAAATTGATAAAAAATATGAATTTTTTTAGCATAATCTTTTAGTATATGAATCCACAAACTATGTTATAAGTATTTATGTTCAAAGGATCAAATGTTGCTTTAGTCACTCCGTTTAAAAATGATAAACTTGATGATGAAACTTACATTAAGTTAATCCATTTTCATATTGAAAATGGGACAAATGGTTTGGTTCCAGCTGGAACAACTGGTGAGTCTCCAACTTTAAGCCATAATGAGCACGAAAGGGTAATTGATTTATGTGTCAAAGAAAGTAATGGAAAATTACCTGTATTTGCAGGCACTGGGTCAAACTCTACTGAAGAGGCTATTTCATTGACTACTCATGCTGAAAAAATGGGAGCAGATGGAGCTTTAATTGTAACTCCTTATTATAATAAGCCTACTCAAGAGGGACTTTATCAACATTATAAAGCAATAAATGATAAATGTGGAATTCCAATTCTTATTTATAACATTCCTGGAAGATCAGTGATTGATATGTCAGTTGAAACAATGGCAAGATTATTTGAATTAAAAAATATTATTGGTGTTAAGGATGCAACAGGAGATTTAACAAGAGTAGATAAAACATTAAAAAAATTAGGCAAAGATTTTATACAATTAACAGGGAATGATGATAACGCTTTAGAGTTTAATAGAAAAGGTGGAGTAGGTGCTATAAGTGTAACAGCCAACATTGCTCCAAAACTTTGTTCTGATTTCCAAAGATTTTCAAAGTCTAATAATGATAATGAAATTAAAGAGGCTGAGAGATTAAATGAAATATTGCAGCCTGTTCATCACGCTATGTTTGTTGAAAGCAATCCTAGCCCAGTTAAGTACGCTGCAAAATTATTAGATTTATGTGATGATGATGTAAGATTACCATTAGTAAAAGTAACAGACACTACTAAAGATATTGTTAAAAAGGCTCTTCATACAGCTAAATTAATTTAATGAACAAAAAAACCAATTCTGGTTTAAAAATAATATGTTTGAATAGAAAGGCTAGTTTTAATTATTTTTTTGAAGATTTATTAGAAGCTGGGATTGTCCTTAAAGGCTCTGAGATTAAATCAATAAGAGAAGGAAAAGTAAATATTGCAGATTCATATGCAGTTGAAAAAGACGGTGAGTTGATTTTAATTAATTCTCATATAGCGTCTTATAAACAAGCCAGTTATTCTAACCACAATCCAACAGATGAGAGAAAGTTACTTTTAAATAAACGGGAAATAAATAAATTAATAGGAAAAATGCAAAGAGACGGTCTTACAATTGTTCCCACTAAAATGTATTTTAAAAAAGGAAAAGCAAAAATTGAACTTGCGGTAGCAAAAGGAAAAAAACTGCATGACAAAAGAGCTAGTAAAAAGGATAGGGATTGGAATCGTGACAAATCAAGATATTTCAGAAAATCAAGCTAATCGTATCTACTTAGGTATTGGCTCAAATTTAGGAAACAGAAGATATAAAATCGAACAAGCTAAGTATGAATTATCGTTAAGAAATATTAGACTTGTCAAATCATCAAATTTTTATGAGAGTTTATCATGGCCAGATGAAAGTAAACCTAAATACTTAAATATTGTCTTAGAAGTTATTTCTGATCTAAAACCTTTAGAATTACTTAAAGTATCTAAAGACATTGAAATCAGCCTCGGTCGTAAAAAAAGGTATAAAAATGCCCCTAGAGAATGTGATATAGACATAATTGATTATAAAAGTAAAAAAATTAGTCAAAAAATTAATTTACCTCATCCAAGAATGCACAATAGAAATTTTGTCCTTTTTCCATTATTTGAATTAAATAAAAATTGGAAACACCCAATTTCTAAAGATCACATTAAAAAACTCATAATATCATTACCAAATAGAGACATAAGATCTATTAAACAAATCTGAATTAATGATATAATAAAGTGTATGCTTAATTCAGATGATTTAATAAATAAAGTTAAAGGATATAATAAGTTTTTAAATCCAGATAGGTTAAATAAGGCCTATGACTTTGCAGTAAAGGCCCATAGCAATCAAAAAAGAGCCTCAGGTGATCCGTACTCAGTCCATCCAATTGAAGTAGCAAATATATTAACCGATTTAAAATTAGATAGTGCAACCATAACGACGGGTTTATTACATGACACAATAGAGGATACATACGCAACTTATGAAACTATCAAAGGTGAGTTTGGAGATGAAGTTGCAGATTTAGTAGATGGTGTTACAAAAATATCTGCGCTTGAAAATAATGCATCATCCAATTCAAAAGCAGAAAATTTTAGGAAATTAATTTTAGCAACTTCAAAAGATATTAGAGTTTTATTAGTAAAAATTGCTGATCGATTACATAACATGAGAACTATAAAAGCAATTTCAAAAGAGGAAAAAAGAAAAAGGATTTCCCAAGAAACTATGGAAATTTATGCTCCTTTGGCAGACAGGATGGGAATGCATAGAATCAGGGATGAGTTAGAAGATCTTTCTTTTGAAATTTTAAATAATGAGGCTAGATCGTTAATTCAAAAAAGACTTGATGAAATAAAATTAGATAAAAAAGATATTTTTGAGACCTTATCAACTGAAATAAGAAAATTATTAGATCAAAATAAAATTTCTTCAAAAATTTATGGAAGAGAAAAAACACCTTTCTCAATCTGGAGAAAAGTTCAGAAAAAAAGAGTTTCTTTGGAACAAATTACAGATATCATTGGATTTAGAATTATTTTGGATAATGTTGACGATTGTTATAAAACCTTAGGAATAATTCACAAAGAATATAATTGTATACCTGGGAAATTTAAAGATTATATATCTTCAGCAAAAATTAATGGCTATAAATCAATTCATACTGCAGTTATTGGATCTAACAGAAAACCTATAGAAATTCAAATAAGAACTAAAGAGATGCACGATTTTGCTGAGAGAGGAATAGCGTCTCACTGGCAATATAAGTCCTCAGAAAAATTCAACTCTCTTACCTGGAAAGAATATGATTGGTTGAAAGATTTGGTTGAAATTATAGAAAAAAATGAAAATCCTGAACACTCTTACGAATATACTAAACTTCAAATGTTCCAGGAAAATGTTTTTTGTTTTACTCCCAAAGGTTCAGTAATTAAATTACCTAAAGATGCAACTGCAATAGATTTCGCTTATGCAGTCCATACAAAAATTGGTGATACGGCAGTTGGATGTGAAATAAATGGAAATAAGAGTGAACTTCAATCAATTTTAAGAAATGGTGATAGAATAAAAATAATTACTTCAAAAAATCAGTCACCGTCACTTCACTGGATTCCAACAACAAAAACTGGAAAAGCCAGAGCTGCTATAAGAAGATATTGGCATGATAGGGGTGAGGAGAAGCAGGAAAGAATAAAGAAATACAATACTACTTTATGGATTTCATTACCTGATAAACCAGGGCAACTAGGAAATGTAAGTTCATTAATAGGTGAACATAAATTAAATATTTCAAATTTGGTAATGGCTGGAAAAAAACCTGACTATATCAATTTTAAATTTCAGCTGATAATAAGAGATTTGAAAAATTTTACTAATTTTATTGCAGAGCTTAAACAAAAAGGTATAAAATTTAAGATAATTAGACACGAAGATAAAAGAAATGCTTTCACACAAAAAATCCTTAGATATTTTAAGAAAGACTAATGCTTTATTAGAAGGACACTTCATTTTATCTTCTGGATTACATTCTTCAAAGTATATCCAGTGTGCTAAACTTTTAAGTTATCCATCAAAAGCTGAAAAAATATGTAAATCATTGGCTTTTAAGATTAAAAAAAATTTCAAAAAATTTGATTTAATTTTAGCCCCAGCTATTGGTGGTATTGTGATAGGTTATGAAATTGGTAGGATTTTAAAAAAAGAGACGATTTTTTGTGAGAGAGTTAAGGGTGAATTCGCTTTAAGAAGAGGTTTTAAAATTAAAAAAGGGTCTAAGGTTATTATTATTGAGGATGTAATAACAACTGGAAAGTCTAGTATGGAATGCGTAAAACTAATAAAAAAATCTAATGCAAAATTAGTTGGTTTTGCCACAATCATTGACAGATCATCAAAGAAAACATTGAAAATAAAACAAAAAATAATTTCACACCTTAAAATTGAAGTACCAACTTATAAATCAAACAAAATACCAAAGGAATTAGACTCAATACCCATTTCAACACCAGGAAGCAGATTTATTAAGTGAAACGATTAGGAGTAAATATTGATCATGTTGCGACAGTTCGAAATGCCAGAGGTGAAATTCATCCTGACCCATATAAAGCTGCATTATTTGTTAAAAAAAAAGGTGCTGACTCAATTACAATACACCTTCGAGAGGACAGGAGACACATAAGAGATTTAGACGCAAAAAAAATTTGTTCAATAAAAAAGTTGTTAGTAAATTTAGAAATTTCAACAAATAGTAATATCGTTAAATATGCTTTGAAAATAAAACCAAAATTTATTTGTATTGTGCCTGAAAATAGAAATGAAATAACAACTGAAGGTGGTTTAGATTTAAATAAGAATAAAAACAAAATTAAAAAGATAATATCACAATTTAAAAAAAAAAAGATTAGAACAAGTTTATTTGTAAACCCAAGTATAAAAGATATTTATTTGTCTAAAGAAATGGGTGCTGACTGTATTGAAATACACACTGGACATTTTTCCAATCTGATAAAAGCAAAAAAACCTTTTATCAAGGAATTTTTAAGAATTAAGAAATGTGCAATATTAGCATCAAAAATTGGTGTTGAAGTACATGCTGGGCACGGCCTGGATTTCAAATCTACTAAGATGCTAACCAAGATAAATGAAATAGTAGAATTTAATATTGGACATTTTATTATCGGCGAGTCTATTTTTTATGGTTTACCATTTGTCATAAAAAAGTTTAAAAGAATTATCAAAAATTAGAATGAAAATATTAGGTATCGGTGTAGATATTATTGAAAATAAAAGACTAAAAAAATCTATCAAAAATAAAAGTTTTCTCTCGAGATTGTTTACTTTGATCGAAATTAAAAACTCCAGGTTAGTAAAAGATAAATCTGTCTATTTTTCAAAAAAATTTGCAGCGAAAGAATCATTTTCAAAAGCAATTGGTACCGGTTTTAGAAAAGGTTTAAATTTCAAAGATATTGAAATTTTAAATGATAATTTAGGCAAACCATATTTTAGACTAAATAACAAAATAAAAAAAATTATATCAAAAACATTAAAAGTTAAAAATTTTGATATATTTCTTTCAATATCTGATGAAAAAGAATATTCAATTGCATTTACTATAATTCAGGCAAAAAATGTTAAATAAAAAATTTTTTATAGAAAACTTTAAGACACTTTTTTATGCCTTTATAATAGCTATAATTATCAGATCTTTAATTATTCAACCCTTTTATATTCCATCTTCATCTATGGAACCTGGTTTGTTAGTTGGAGACCGACTTTTTGTAACAAAATATTCATATGGATACAGCAAGCACTCATTTCCATTTAGTCCGCCTATTTTTGAGAATAGAATTTTTTCTAGCAAGCCAAATAGGGGTGACGTAATAGTTTTCAAAACCCCTGCAGATAATAGAACAGATTATATTAAAAGACTTATTGGTCTACCGGGAGATAGAATTCAGTTTGTGGACTCTAATTTATATCTAAATAATAGTGAAATTTTTAAATCTAAAATTTCAGATAGAGATACAATTTTTTGTGGGGAAAAGACTATTAATGTTTTTACATTTGAGGAAAAACTACCAAACGGAAAAATTTACAAAACTGTTTATCTCAAAAATTTTACTTTTGATAATTCTGACGTTTTTACTGTTCCTGATAATCATTATTTCTTTTTAGGTGATAATAGAGATTGTTCAAAAGATAGCAGGTATTTAACAAGTGTCGGTTATGTTCATGAAGATAATCTAGTTGGTAAAGCAAGATTTATTTTTTTTTCATCTGATAGATCAGTTGGTAGTATTTTTGCTTTCTGGAAATGGAACAAATCTATTCGACTTGACAGATTTTTTAAGAAAATTATTTGATGAAAATTGATTATTCTAAACTTGAGAAAAAAATAGATTATAAGTTTAAAAATAAAAATTTACTTGCTCAAAGTCTTACTCATAAAAGTTTTAATAAAATGAATAATAATGAAAAAATAGAATTTTTAGGAGACAGAGTTTTGGGTTTAGTTATCGCAAAAAAACTTTTAGAGATCTATCCAGAGGAAAAGGAAGGAATTTTGGATAAAAAATATGCTTCATTAGTAAATAAAAAAACTTGTTTAGAAATCGCTAAAAGTATTAATTTGCAAAATTATATTTTAATTTTTAATCCTAAAAATAGATCAGTTACAATTGAGGATAAAGTGATATCAGATAGTTGTGAAGCTTTAATTGGAGCTATTTACCTTGATAGGGGATTTAACATAACAGAGAAAATTATATTAGAATTGTGGAAAGAAAAAATAAAAGAAAGTGTGATTACTCAAATTGATGCAAAGACCAAACTTCAAGAGTTTTCATTGAAAAAGTTCAAAAGACTGCCTATTTATAAGATAATCTCAAATACCGGTCCAAGACATAAGCCTGTATTCAGAGTTGCTGTAAAATTACAAAATACTAAATTTTATAATGGTGAAGGAAAGTCTAAAAAAGAAGCAGAGCAGAATGCAGCTTTACTTTGTTTAAATGATAATTTGATTTGATGAATTGGGACGATACAGGTTTTTTACTTTCAAAAAATAGATATAACGAAAATTCTCTTATTTCGGAATTTTATACTAAAAATCATGGAAAAATATCGGGTATCGTTTTTGGCGGTACTTCAAAAAAAATCAAAAATTATCTTCAAATTGGTAATCAACTATATTTGAATTATAACTCAAAATCTGAGAATAAATTAGGATATTTTAAATTAGAAATCCAAAAAGTTTATTCTCCTATATATTTTGAAAATTCTCAAAAACTTTCATGCATTAGTTCTGCAATGAGTTTAATTCGTTTATTAACAGCTGAGTCTCAATCTAATATTAAAATATTTGACCTTATTGAAAAATTTTATTTGATACTTGCAAATGATGAGTGGTTAAAAGATTATATTTTTTGGGAATTAGAATTACTTAAAACGATAGGTTTTGATTTAGAATTAAGTAATTTTGCAACTAAAGAGTTATTAGATGATAAAATAATATATGTAGTTAAATCCAAAAATGAAAAAAAGATAATACCAAATTTTCTAATTGATAAGAAAATTGCAGTTAATGATTTAAATATACTTTTAAATGGATTGAAATTAGTAAGCGATTTTTTAGAAAAAACTGTATTAAAACCAAATAACTTAAACTATCCAATTAGCAGAACTCAGTTCATAAATTCACTGAGATAATTAAGGTAAAATTTCATTTAATCTATCTGCGTAATAACTAACTATTGCGTTCGCACCAGCCCTTTTAAAACTCATTAAATTTTCAAATATCGCATCTTTATTTATTATTTTTTTTTCTACAGCATTGGATAACATGCTATATTCACCAGAAACTTGATAGGCGAAAACTGGTATCTTAAATTTATTTTTTATTGATCTTATAATATCAAGATAGGGTAAACCAGGCTTTACCATGACCATATCTGCACCTTCTTTTATATCTAAAGCCACCTCTCTTATTGCTTCATCATAATTCCTAAAATCCATTTGATAAGTTTTTTTATCTCCTTTTAAGGCAACCTTAGATCCAACAGCATCTCTAAAAGGCCCATAAAAGTTAGAGGCATATTTAACTGCGTAAGAAAGAATTTGAGTATTTTTGAAATTTCCTTTGTCTAGAGCTTTTCTAATTTTACCAATTCGTCCATCCATCATATCTGATGGTGCTAACACGTCACATCCCATTTGAGCTTGTAATAAAGATTGCTGAATTAAGATCTCTATAGTTTCGTCATTCATTATATTGTTTGATTTGAGAATTCCATCATGACCATGTTTTGTGTAAGGATCCAGAGCTACATCACACATTATTCCAATTTTGTTTTTGTATCTTTTTTTTATGTATTTTATAGCTTTACATACTAAATTATCTTCATTTAGAGCCTCATTTCCTAAATTATCTTTTAATCTAGGTGATGTATAAGGAAATAAAGCAACCATAGGTATCTGATTTTTAATAGCTCGATCTAAGATTATTCCCAATTTGTTAATAGAATATCTATATACACCTGGCATAGATTTTATAGGTTGAGTCTTGTTTTTACCCTCAATCAAGAATATAGGAAGTATAAAGTCATTCGGTGATAAATTGTTTTCTGAGACAAGTCTTCTTGACCAGCTGTTTTTTCTATTTCTTCTTAGTCTTAAACTAGGATATTTACCTGTAATCATATTTAATTTTATTTTAAAAATGCGACAAATGTAATATACACATATATAGTAAAAAAGGTACAAAGCAATCACGATGACAGTTGAAAATACAAAGATAATAAATTTAAATGTAAAAAAAGAAGAACGAGTTTTAGATTTTAGCGACTTCCAAAAACAGGAAATAAAATTTGACATCTCAAAACTTCAAGAATCGTATAATCAAATTATTCAGACTAAAAAGTTTGAAGACGCAGGTGTTACGCATTTTGGTGCAATATCTTTAACGCAAATTCCTGGTGATCCAGATTCTATCAAAGGAAATAAAGCAAGAGGTCTTTATTGGACTAAACCTGATAGATCTGGCAAAGAAGTAATGAGGGAAGGAGCAATAAATGAATCTGCATATAGTGAATTTGTTAAAGATTACGAAAATACTTACTTTAAACATGTGTATGATGTTTTGTCCTCAAAGTATAAATTAGGTAGGATGAGAATTTTACTTAAGGAACCACGATCAACTTTAAGTTGGCATAGAGATCCAGAGCCTAGATTACATATCCCTATAATCACGAACCCTGGTTGTATTATGGTTATAGATAATGTTGCTAAACACATGCCAGCAGATGGATCTGTTTGGATTACAAATAATACAAAATACCATAACGCCTTTAATGGTGGTGAAGAAAATAGAATACATCTTGTTGCATGTGTTTTAGATTACAAGTTCAACTAATTTGAAAAAAATTTTCATTTCTTCAGATCACGCCGGATTTAAATTAAAAGAAGACATAAAAAAACACCTTAAAAGTTTAAAATTGAATTTTAATGATCTTGGACCTGTAAATGATAATAGTGTTGATTATCCTGATTACGCACATAAATTAGCAAAAAAAGTCAAAATTGGTAAAAATAATGTTGGAATCTTAGTATGTGGCTCAGGTACAGGAATGAATATTGCGGCAAATAAGCATAAAAATATACGTGCAGCTCAATGTTTTAACGCAAAATCTACCAAATTATCCAGATTGCATAATGATGCAAACATCATTACATTAGGCTCTAGATTAATTAGTAAAAAAAATGCTTTCAAATTTATAAAAATTTTTTTAAATACTAAATTTGATGGTGGTAGACACTTAAGAAGGGTTAAAAAGATTTAATTATGTCTAGTGAAAAGAGTTATTTAAATGATAGCTATAAAAGTTTTTTTGAGGATGGTTTATCTGTAAAAGATCCTGAATTGTATAAAGCTATTAAAGATGAACTAATAAGACAGCAACAACATATTGAGTTAATTGCTTCAGAAAATATAGTTTCTCAAGCTGTCTTGGAAGCCCAAGGTTCAGTATTAACAAACAAATATGCAGAAGGCTATCCAGGTAAGCGTTATTACAACGGTTGTGAACATGTTGATGTCGCAGAAAATCTTGCAAATGAAAGATTAAAAAAATTATTTAATTGTAAATTTGCAAATTCTCAACCTCACTCAGGTGCACAAGCTAATGGTGCTGTATTTTTAGCGCTATTAAGTCCAGGCGATACATTTTTGGGAATGAGTTTAAATTCTGGTGGACATATAACTCACGGTCTAAAAATTTCAATGTCAGGTAAATGGTTTAATGCAATTAGTTATGACGTTGATAAAAAATCTGAACTGATAGATTATGATAATGTTGAAAAACTTGCTTTAGAACATAAACCGAAATTAATTATAGCTGGTGGAAGTGCTTACTCAAGAGTAATAGATTTTAAAAGATTTAGAGAAATTGCTGATAAAGTTGGTGCTTATCTCATGGTTGATATGGCACATTTTTCTGGCTTAGTTGCAGGAAAAGGATATCCAAACCCATGTGATCATGCACATGTTGTTACATCAACAACACATAAAGTTTTTAGAAGTGCAAGAGGTGGAATAATTTTAACTAATCATGAGGATCTTGCGAAAAAATTTAACACTGCAGTTTTTCCAGGATATCAAGGTGGTCCTTTAATGCACGTTATCGCAGCTAAAGCTGCAGGTTTTCTAGAAGCTCTACAACCGGAATTTAAAGATTACATAAAGTCAGTCCTAGCGAATGCAAAAATGTTAGCTGAAACTTTAAAAAATAATGGTTTTAAAATTTATTCTAACGGAACTGATACACATTTAATGTTGGTAGATTTGAGACCTTACAATGTTAAAGGTAATCTTGCTGCTGAGAGTCTTTCAAGAGCAAACATTACTTGTAACAAAAATGGAATTCCTTTTGATACTGAAAAGCCTATGATTACCTCAGGTATAAGATTAGGAACTCAAGCAGCGACAACACGTGGCTTTGGTTTAAATGAATTTAAAACTGTTGGTGAATTAATTACAAAAACTTTAAAAGGTTTATCCGAAAATCCAAACGATAACAGCAAAGTAGAAAACGAAGTTAAAAATGAAGTTATTTCTTTAACTTCATCATTTCCGATATATAAGAACTTATAATTAATGATTTGTTCAATATGTAAAAAAGGGGAGACCTCTGTTGTCGACTCACGTCCTACAGAAGATGGCACAGCAATAAGAAGAAGAAGACTTTGTGTTTGTGGCGCACGCTTTACAACATTTGAGAGGGTTCAATTTAGAGAAATTATGGTAATTAAAAAGAATGGTAGAAAGTCTGCGTTTGATAGAGATAAATTATCAAAATCAATTTATATAGCTTTAAAGAAACGCCCAATCGATACAGAAACTGCTGAAAAATTCATAAGTAAAATTTCAAGAACTCTTGAAGAGCTAGGTCAAAGTGAAATATCAACAAATACTATTGGCACTATGGTTATGGAAGGCTTAAAGGAATTAGATCCTGTTGCATATGTTCGTTTTGCATCTGTTTATAGAAATTTTAGAGAAGAAAAAGATTTTGTACAATTCGTGGACAAGCTTGATGTCTACAAAAAAAGATAAATTTTCAAGCAAAGATAAATTATATATGGAGATAGCCTTGAAACTGGCTAAATCTCGATATGGTCATACAGGATCAAATCCTTCTGTTGGATGTGTGGTTGTTAAACAGGATAAGATTATTTCTATTGGTCAAACTTCAATAAATGGTAGACCCCATGCGGAGTCTAACGCGATAAAAAACTCAATAGATAATTTAAATGGATCGAAAATGTATGTCACTTTGGAACCATGTTGTCATCATGGTGTGACACCTCCTTGTACAAATTTAATCATAAAATCTAAAATTTCAGAAGTAATTTATTCGGTTCCAGATGTTGACACTAGAGTTAAGAATAAAAGCTTTAAAATTCTAAAATCAAAAAAAATTAAAGTAAGAAAAGGACTCTTAGAGGAAAAAGTTAAAAATTTTTATTCAACATATTTTTTTAATAGAAAAAAAAAATTGCCATATGTTACTGGTAAAATAGCAGTTTCAAAAAATAATCTGATTTATAGTAAATTAGATAAAAAAATTACAAACACTAAGGCTGATAAATTTACCCATCTATTGAGATATAAAAATGACTCATTAATGATTTCATACAAAACATTGAATAATGATAATCCAAAATTAAATTGCAGATTTAATGGGTTAAAAAAATA
>CACHMJ010000006.1 GCA_902580895.1 uncultured Pelagibacteraceae bacterium
CAAAGGTGTTACTTCAGTTAAAACTATAAATGAGCTTAAATGGAAAAGAAAAAACCTTAAAAAATTCAAGTTTCTATCAAAACAATATGATGCAGTTATAAATAAATGTAATTCTTATAGATTTTAGCAAATGAAAGACCCAAACAATCCTTGTTTATTTTGCAATGTTAAAAAAAGTGGATGTGCTCATGAAAATGAACTGGCATATGCAAGTTATGACTCGTATCCAGTTTCAGAACATCATTGTTTGATTATACCTAAAAGACACATAAAAGATTATTTTGATTTATCCAATGATGAATTGGTTGCCTGTAATGATCTTTTAAAAATTGTAAAAAAAGAAATAATCGATAAGGATCCATTAGTTAAAGGATTTAATCTAGGCACGAATATAGGAATCGTATCTGGTCAATCTATTTTACATTGTCATTTTCATCTGATTCCCCGAAGAGAAGGAGATGTAGATAATCCTCAGGGTGGAGTACGATCGGTCATTCCAAACAAACAACATTATAAAAGAAATAATTAGCCTGTTATAAAAGACAAATTGACCCTAGTTTGAGGTTGAACTATAAATTCAACTATATATAAAACTGTAAAATTAATTCAAAATTTAACAAAAGGCGGAAATGTTAAGCAACAATCCATTTTCAATTTTATCAGAAACCATTTCACCGTTTGCTATGCAATCTTTTATTATTGCAATGGTTTTGTTGATTGCAGTTGGAACTATTATTCAAATGATACACCATAAAAATCTGACTTATTTTTTTAATAACGCAAAAAAAGCAAAACTATCAGCAACAAAAGAACTAGGTGTTGGAGAAAAAGTTTCTGTGATTGCTAAAACAACAGTTGTCGATATTGGCACTACATCTGAATTAGGTTTTGGTAAAAGAAGACTGGCCCATGTTCTAGGAATGTACGGGACAATTTTATTTTGGGTGTCTTCAGCTGTTTTAGTTTTTTGTTACACAGGTACTGATAAACCAACTTCTCAAACTTGGTCGTTTATTTGGCATGCAGGAGCAATATTAACTTGCTTGGGCGGGTATTGGTTTTGGTTTTTTTTAAGAGTAGACGTATCAGCGGAAGCTCATCCTTGGTATAGAATCATTAAAGCTGATTTATTTGTTTTAGCTTTACTTGCATGTTCAACTTTTGGGTTAGCATGGTCTTACACTCAATTTAACGGACAAATGGGATTATCATATTTGTTTTTAACTTTATTTGTTTCATCAAATTTAATTTTATTTGGTGGTGTTTATTGGTCTAAATTTGCCCATATGTTCTACAAACCTGGAGCAGCAATACAAAAAAATCTAGCTGAAGCTGATGGTTCAAGAGACAATCTTCCTCCACCAGCAGATGCCCCCGAGCAATTTGGCTTAGGTATAAAAAGAGAAGAGCCAAAACACTATTAATATGTTATTAAAAAAAGGAGAAAAATAAATTATGTCAACTTTTGTATATATGACAAGATGTGATGGTTGTGGACATTGTGTAGATATATGTCCTTCGGACATCATGCACATTGATGAAAATATTCGAAGAGCAAAAAACATTGAACCAAATTTTTGTTGGGAATGTTATTCATGCGTTAAAGCATGTCCTAATCATGCAATTGACGTAAGAGGGTATGCTGATTTTGCTCCTATGGGTCACAGTGTGAGAGTTAGAAGAGAAGAAGAAAAAGGAACCATATCTTGGAAAATCAAATTTAGAAATGGAACAGAAAAAAATTTCGTATCCCCAATAACAACAAAACCTTGGGGTAAATTTATTCCTAAACTTGCTGAAGGTGACACTCCTAACCAAGGAGAAATTAATTCACAAAGATTATATAGTGAGCCAGAGGGTTTAAATACTAATAAAGAATTACCATCAGTTCCAAAAGAATCTTTTAAAAAAGGTGTTTATTATTAATGGCTAAGCACAAAACACATTATGAGGAATGTGATGTATTAGTTGTTGGTGGTGGAATGGCTGGTACTGGAGCAACATTCGAGGCTAGACATTGGGGAAGAGATTTAAAAATTGTTTGTGTTGAAAAAGCAAATATTGATCGAAGTGGTGCAGTCGCACAAGGTTTATATGCAATCAATTGTTACATGGGTATGCAATGGGATGAAAATCAACCTGAGGACCATGTTAGATATGCCAGAAACGATTTAATGGGAATGGTTAGAGAGGATTTAGGTTATGACATGGCTCGTCATGTAGACTCAACTGTTCACATGTTTGATGAGTGGGGTCTCCCAATGATGAAAAATGAAAAAACTGGAAGATACTTAAGGGAAGGTAAATGGCAAATCATGATACATGGCGAAAGCTATAAGCCAATCGTTGCTGAGGCAGCAAAAAAATCTGCAGATAAAATTTATAATAGAATAATGGTTACTCATTTATTAATGGATGAAGCTCAAGAAAATAGAATTGGTGGAGCTGTTGGATTTAATATGAGAACAGGAGATTTTCATGTATTTAGAGCTAAAGCAGTTATTGTCGCTGCAGGTGGTGCATCACATATTTTTAAACCAAGAGCGGTTGGAGAAGGTATGGGAAGAACTTGGTATGCACCATGGAGTAATGGATCTGCATATGCACTACCTATTGCTGCAGGCGCAAAGATGACTCAAATGGAAAATAGAATTGTTTTGTGTAGATTTAAAGATGGTTATGGACCTGTTGGAGCATATTTTTTACATTTAAAAACATATACACAAAATGCTAATGGCGAAAATTATGAAAAAAAATGGTACGATCAAACTAAAGAATTAGTTGGTGAATATATTGATCATCATCCAACACCTACTTGTTTAAGAAATCACGCATTTATACAAGAAGTGGCTGCCGGTGGCGGACCGATCCACATGGTTACTAAAGAAGCTTTTCAAGATCCTCATTTAGAAACAGTTGGGTGGGAAAACTTTTTGGGTATGACAGTTGGACAAGCTGTTGTTTGGGCATCACAAAATATTGATCCAAAGTATACAAATCCTGAATTAACAACATCTGAACCTTACGTAATGGGATCACATGCAACATGTTCAGGAGCATGGGTTAGTGGACCTGAAGATTTGTCTCCACCAGAATATTTCTGGGGTTATAACAGAATGTTAACAATTGATGGACTTTTTGGTGCAGGAGATACAGTGGGTGGCAGTGCACATAAATTTTCATCAGGATCCTTTACAGAGGGTAGATTAGCAGCAAAAGCAGCAGTAAAATATATTGAAGATAAAAAAGCTGAAGGAATTAATGTTACAGATAAACAATGTGATAATTTTAAAAAAGCTGTCTACAAACCCTTAGAAACATATACAGTTGCTCAGAACGAGATAACTGGAGGAACAGTTTCACCAAGTTATATTTCACCAATACAAGGATTACAAAGACTTCAGAAGATTATGGATGAATACGTTGGGGGTATTACCTCAAATTATATGACTAACGGAAATTTACTAAAAAAGGCTTTAGAACTTTTAACTTGGTTACAAGAGGATTTAGAGCACGTTGGTGCAGAAGATTATCATCAATTGATGAGGGCTTGGGAGTTGAAACATAGAGCTTTGACATCACAATGTGTGACTGAGCATACTTTGTTTAGGGAAGAAACTCGTTGGCCAGGTTATTATTATCGAGGAGATCATATGAAATTAGACGATGAAAATTGGCATTGTTTGACAGTTTCAAGAAGAGATCCTAAAACTGGAAAATTTACTTTAGAAAAAGTTCCGGTTTATCACATAGTAGATGAAAAAGAGAAAAAGAAGGCATCATAATTTATTTTAAGAACATTTATGGATCTTTTATCAAAGTCAGATGAAGAGATTTTTAAGATCGGCAAACCTTTTTGGGAAAATTTAGTACGAGCCTCAAATATGAAGGATTATGGAGGTTTTACCAAAGACTTTTCAACACAAATGCTATTTGGAGCAAATGAAGTTGAGCTAGGTAAACAATGGGCAAACAATAAAATTATCACAAATCTAGAAGAAACCTACAAGCCCTTTGGAACTTTAAGACGTGGTGACCACATAACAGTATTAATTAAACAGACTAACAAGGAAATACCTGGGGAGTTCCTTGGAAGGTTGGTACTTGGGGTTGAGGATGATGAGATCAAAATTTTTGGAGCTACAATCTATTAATTATAGTTTGACAATTTTTTTACTGGGTGTATTCAGGGATTTAGATGCATCTTTCAAATTTAAAAATTCTAAATATCATAGCTAATAAAAAATCAACTTTTATTAAAACTGGAATTTTTTCAGCTATAGCTGCATGTTGGGGTGTTATCTTAGTTGGAACTTTTATTACTTTTAAATAAGTAATATTTTAAGTTTTTATATTTGATGGATGTATTTTTACCTATAGCTCAAGTCTTTATTAATCCAGTAGAAATACTTTTAATAAGTGCGATTGTTGGTGTTCTTTCAGGTTTGTTTGGAGTAGGGGGTGGTTTTTTAATGACACCTTTTTTAATCTTTATGGGTGTCCCTCCAGCTTATGCAGTAGCAAATGAGGCCAACAATATTCTAGCAACTTCTGTATCTGGATCTACCACTCATTGGTTAAAAAATACTTTAGATTACAAAATGGGATTAATGATAGTAATTGGTGGAACAATAGGAACTGTATTAGGTATTTTTACTTTCACTTATTTTAAAGATATTGGAAAAATAGATACAGTAATTTCTTTAGCCTATATGTACATTCTTGCAATAATTGGGACACTGATGTTGGTGGAAAGTTTGGGTGAAATTGATAAAGCCAAAAAAAATATAGTAGAGAAGAAAAAATTACATGTACATTACTGGATCCATGGACTTCCTTTTAGGATGAGATTTCCTAAATCCAAATTATATGAAAGTATATTTACACCTATCGTAATTGGATTAATCGTTGGTTTTATTGCGGCTATCATGGGTATTGGTGGTGCATTTATTTTAGTACCAGCAATGATTTACATTATTAAGATGCCGACAAAATTAGTGCCCGGAACCTCATTGTTTGTGACCATTTTTGTAAGTGTGATTGTTACATTTCTTCATTCAATTAATTATGGGTCAATTGATTTAATGTTAGTTTTAATGTTAGTTGTGGGATCAATAGTAGGAGTTCAAGTAGGCCAGAAGCTTGGGGAGCAGATTGACAGCTCTGGATTAAAAGCTTTGTTAGCAATTTTATTATTAATAGTCGGGATTGTAATAGCTTACGATACTTTTTTTGCTGAGGAGATTAATAACGGAGCTACATCTGTAACTTCACCAGATTTAAATTTCTTCTCAAAGTTTATTAAGGAGTTTTCAGAAGATATGCCATTCTTCTATGGATTATTTTCAATCCTGTTTGCTGTTATTTTAGGAATAGGAGCTGCATTTATTAGAAGATCGATTTCAAAATTTAGAGAAAAATATTTTAAAAAGACAGTTAAACAATCTAAATAAAAAATTTTACATAGATCTCAATTGTTAAAATACTCACAATCCCTACAGTCAACATTGATGTAAATCCAACAATAAAAGGTTTATAACCCATATTTCTAATATCTTTTAAATTTGTAGATAAGCCTATAGCTGCCATAGCCATAGTCAAAAAAATTTTAGAAGAAGATTTAATTGTATTTATGAAATCGATCCAATTATTATTAGTTGAAAAAACTTCATCACCTACATTTCTTAAAATTATCATCCCAACAAAACCCAAAACAAAATATGGAAATATACTTAAAATAGAGTAACCCCTTTCTTTTGTTTGACCTCTATTATAAAGAAAAGCAAAAAGAGGAATCATAACAATTAAAAAAGTATTTCTTATGAGCTTTGTAACCGTTGCAATATTTAAAGTCTCAGGACTATTAAACTGTTGTTCGTATATTAATCCTGCTGCAGCTACCTGTGAGGTTTCATGTATGGCAGTTCCTAAAAAGAGACCTGCAAATAATGAGTTTCCTTCAAAATAAAAATTTGCAAAGTAAGGGTATAACAACATTGAGAGTATTCCGAATAAAGTAATGTTAGCAATTGCATAAGAAATTTCACTTTTATTAGCTTTTATTACTGGTGCAGTTGCCATGATCGCTGTAGTGCCACAAACAGTGCTACCAATTGATATTAAGTAGGCCATCCTTGTTGGTATTTGGAGCTTTTTAATTATGAGCTTTATTACTATTAAAACACTAACTATACAAATTACTATTAATGGAATTGCTACTTTTCCAAATTCTAAAAATTCAAAAGGTTTTAATTGTATTCCCAAGCAGATAATTCCAAGTTTTAAAATATAGTCTCTACTAAAATCTAATCCTTTTTGAAAACTTTCCCGAATTTTAAAAAAATTTCCAAAAAAAATTCCTAGTAGAATAGCTATCATCGCTGTAGAGATTGGGCTTTTGCTATATCCTAAAAGTTCAATACCAATAATATTATTAAAACCTTGAGAAAGAGAATAAAGAATAAATGCAAGTATTATACCTGGTATTAACACCAAGTAATGTTTTAAGACCATCTTTTATAAAGTGATTATGCGCTTCTATAAAGTTTAGTCATAACGAATTCCTTATGACCCAAAGCTTCTGCACAAGTTAATCTTCCATTAGCAACTCTAAGAGTTGTCTCGATAAGTTTATCTCCCGCCTCTGATAAATTCATTTCTCTTGAAAGAATTTTTGATACATCGCAATCAATGTGTTCACCCATACTTTTAACGGTCAATGGATTAGCAGTTAATTTAACGACTGGTTCAATTGGATTTCCAACAATATTACCTTGCCCAGTTGGAAACAGATGAATATTAAATCCTGCTGCTGCTTGTAGTGTTACACACTCTGCTGCAGCTGAAGAAGTATCCATAAAGTATAATCCTTTACCTTTCTTTGGTTCTTCTGCTGGCTCTAAAACATCTATAAATTTACAATCACCAATTTTTTGAAAATTTCCGAACGCTTTTTCTTCAATAGTCGTCAAGCCTCCAGCAATGTTTCCAGCAGTTGGTTGACTTTCCGACAAATCATCCGTTGCTTCTTTTAGAATAAAATCATTATATGCGCTCCAAGTTTTCATAAATTTGTCTGAAGCTTCTTTTGTAGCACCTCTTGTTGCACAAACTTTTTCAGCCCCAGTTAGCTCTGAAGTTTCACCAAAACATAGATGAACACCAAGTGGCTCAAGTTTGTCCATTAAGTTTCCAACTGTAGGATTTGATGCAAGACCTGATGTGGTATCCGACTCTCCACATTTTACTGAAATCCATAAATCACTTATTGGACATTCCTCTCTTTGTTTTTCTGAAGCCCACATCACAAACTCTTGTGCTTTTTTGGAAGCTTTCATAACTGTTCCAATATCACCTGTTCGTTCAATATGAAAACCTTCCACAGGTTTTCCAGTTTTTGCTATTCCATCTACAATTCTTTTTGTCCATTTTGGCTCAATACCAATTACAATCACAGCAGCAACATTTGGATTGCTTCCTGTACCTATCATTGTTCTAAAGTGTAGTTCTAAATCTGCTCCAAACTGTAATCGTCCGTATGAATGTGGTAACGCGATAGTTCCTTTTATATTGTTTGCGACTGCCTCTGCGCAAGCATTTGAAATATCATCTACTGGTAAAATAATAACGTGATTTCTAGTTCCCGCTCTTCCATTTTCTCTTTTGTAACCTAAAAAACTTTTTGGAATTTCCATCAATTTACCACTTTTTTGTTTTTACATTATGAACATGTACATGTTCACCTTTTTTTATGGATTTAACAACTTTTCCTATGTCGTGACCATATTTTAAGATTGTGTCTCCTTCTTTTAAGTCCGTCATAGCAATTTTATGACCCAATGGTATTTCATCCATTGATTGAATATCAGTTGAACTATCATCCTCCATAATCCAGCATTTACAGTCTTGTTTTGGTGTTATTTTTTCGATTACTACAACCCCTACATTATCCTTTTTATCGTGAATTATGATGTCAGTAGCCATTATATCGTGTCGATTTGTTTGTTTGAATTTTCAAAAATCTTATATATTAATCGCGACAATTAAGAAATAGTTTTATAAAAAAATTATTACATTTGCTAGATTAGAAAGGTTCTATTAATGACGAAAATGACAACAGAGGAAGCTTTTGTAAAAGTTTTACAAATGCACGGCATCGAACATGCTTTTGGAATAATAGGTTCAGCATTCATGCCTATCTCTGATATTTTTCCTGATGCAGGTATTACTTTTTGGGACGTAGCTCATGAAACAAATGGTGGACTAATCGCTGATGGTTATACAAGATCTACAGGTAAAATGTCTATGGTCATTGCACAAAACGGGCCAGGCATCACTGGATTAGTAACCCCGATTAAAACTGCTTACTGGAATCATACACCATTATTATTAGTTACACCTCAGGCAGCAAATAAGACTATGGGTCAAGGAGGTTTTCAAGAAGTAGAGCAAATGAATTTATTTAAAGATATGGTTTGTTACCAAGAAGAGGTTAGAGACCCATCAAGAATGGCTGAAGTTTTAAATAGAGTAATTGAAAAAGCAATAAGAGGCTCAGCGCCTGCGCAAATTAATGTTCCAAGAGATTATTGGACTCAAGTTATCGATATTGAATTACCACCAATAGTAAGATTAGAAAGACAAGGTGGAGGAGCAGAGGCTATAGATAAAGCTGCAAAACTTTTATCAAATGCAAAGTTTCCAGTTATTTTATCTGGTGCAGGAGTTGTAATTGGTGGTGCAATTGAAGAGACAAAAAAACTTGCAGAAAAATTAGATTCTCCAGTTTGTTCTGGTTATCAGCACAATGATAGTTTTCCAGGAAGTCATCCGTTAGCTGTAGGACCTTTAGGATATAATGGGTCAAAAGCTGCTATGGAGTTAATCTCAAAAGCAGATGTTGTTTTGGCTTTAGGAACAAGATTAAATCCGTTTTCGACACTTCCAGGGTATGGCATAGATTATTGGCCTAAGAAAGCTAGCATAATCCAAGTTGATATCAATCCTGATAGAATTGGTTTAACTAAAAAAGTTACTGTTGGAATAAGCGGAGATGCAAAATTAGTTGCTCAACAAATATTTGATAAATTATCATCCAATGCAGGTGATACAGATAGACAAAAAAGAAAAGACTTAATTCATCAAACAAAATCTGCATGGTTACAAAAATTATCTAGTCTAGATCATGAAGATGATGATGAAGGAACAGTCTGGAACAAAGAAGCAAGAGAGAGGGATAAAGATAGAATGTCACCAAGACAAGCTTGGAGAGCAATTCAAGCTGGAATGCCTGAAGATGTAATTATCTCAAGTGATATTGGAAATAATTGTGCAATAGGAAATGCTTATCCAACTTTTGAAAAACCAAGAAAATATTTAGCACCAGGTTTATTTGGTCCTTGTGGTTATGGTTTCCCATCAATACTTGGAGCAAAGATTGGATGTCCAGATACACCTGTGATTGGTTTTGCGGGAGATGGAGCATTTGGAATTAGTATGAACGAGATGAGTTCTTGTGCTCGTGAAGAATGGCCGGCAATTACAATGGTTATCTTTAGAAACTATCAATGGGGCGCAGAGAAAAGAAACACTACCCTTTGGTATGATAATAATTTTATAGGAACTGAATTAGATCCTAATTTAAGTTATGCAAAAGTAGCAGATGCATGTGGTTTAAAAGGTGTAACTGTTAAAACTATGGAAGAAACAACTGCGGCAATCAAAAAATCCTGTGAGGATCAAAAGAAAGGTATTACAACATTCATTGAGGTAATACTTAATCAAGAATTAGGTGAACCATTTAGAAGAGATGCGATGAAAGCACCTGTAAAAGTTGCTGGAATTAAAAAAGAGGATATGAAAAAGCAGCCTTCTATAAATTCTTAATGTAAATCCATAGGCCAGTTATCTTTACCATTATATCGATCTAACTCTTTTTTTGTTATTGGCCTGAACAAAATCCAAGCAATAACAATTACTAAAGATAATAATATTAATGTTTTCACTTTTATCTTATTATTGTCTTAACAGAACCGAGCTTATCGATTTTACCTTGATAAAGACCTTTACCTATCGGAACTACTCCTACAGTTGAACCAGTAAATACATAAAAATTTTTATTCAGATTAACTTTATCTTTTTTTAATTTATTTAAAACAAACCTTAATGAGTTTAATGGATTAATGAAAACAGCACTAGTATTACCATTGATATTCTGTTTTGTATTTTTGTTTGAAATATTTGTTTTTAAATTTCCAATGTTAATTTTTCTATATTTTTTCTTTTGACCGATCAAAAATTTTACATTAGCCCCAAAATCACTACATAAATCTCCAAACGAAGTTATTCCTTTTTTTCTTTGTCTATAACCAACGATTTCTATACAAGGAGCCATATGAGAAATAAATTTCGATATATTCCTCATCGTAATTACACCTTTTGAATTAAAAAAAGATCTTTTAACCAGATAGCAAACCTCTAACTCAATGCCAAAAGTAGTCTTACTAATCTTGACACTTTTACCACTTTTCAAAAAATTATTTTTATAAACCGATGCGTAAAATGGCTCTTTTTCCTTTAACTTTTTCATTACTGGAATTCCAGTTCCTCCAGCTTTGTAACCAATTATGGGTTTTTTAACTTTACTCTCACAAAGCATTCTGAATTTGTTTGCCTCAGTCAGTTTTTTTGTAAATCTTCTAGGTAATGGTGCGATAATTTTATTTTTAATAAAAGCTTTTACTAATTTATTTGAAGTTGTTTCTATTAATGTGCTCATATTTTTGAATTATTTTTTTTATTTAATTGATAAACTATATTTTATGATCCAAAGTTTATCAAACTAAAACCAGCAATAAAAAAGACTATCAACCAAACCAAACCTTTTATTAAAAAAAAAGTAAATCCTCCAACTAGAATATATCTACCCCATTTACTCTTTGACAAAAAATTTTTAAGCCTAGTCATCATTTAGATAAATTTTGCTAATTCAATAAAGACATTGGATCAAGTCTAGTTTGAAACCAATTTACCCTAAAATCTAGGTGAGGGCCTGTAGATCTACCAGTTGATCCAACTGTACCAATGATATCTCCTTGATTAATTTGATCACCAACAGATACCATCACATCTTCTAAGTGAGAGTAAATTGTTGAAATCCCGTGTCCATGATCCATTATAATTGTTCCTCCAGTATAATAAAGATCATCCTCGGCCATTGTTACAACCCCAGATGCTGATGATTTAATCATTGTTCCTTTTTTTGCTGCTATATCAATTCCATAGTGAGGCCACTTTGGTTTACCATTTAAAATTCTCTGGCTTCCGTAAACACCACTAATAATTCCTTTTACAGGCATAATGAATTGGTTTTTAAAAAAAGGTAAATCAGAATTGATAGCTCTAGCTTTTCCAATTCTGTTGTTTTCTTCTTTTATTCTTTTGTAAACTGACTCAGGTGGTGTAACTTTACTTTCTTCTAAGCCATCTATTCTCTGAATGTTATATTTTCTTTTAAGAACTTTTTTAATTATTTTTTCAATTTTTCCGTTTGTTATTTTAGTAATAGTTAAATCAAATTTTCTATCTCTATCAATACCAAAAGCAAAATAACCATCTTTAGAAACTTTCACTTCTTTTTTATCTATAATTATTTTTGAGGAGGGATCAGTTATTCCTATGATATAATGACCCTGTAAAAATTTTCCCTTAAACTCGATAGCATTTAAATGAGTTGAGATAAAAAAGATTATTAAAAAAAATAATTTTGGTATTATTTTGCAGTCCATCCGCCATCAACTAATAAAGAAGTTCCAGTGATCATTGACGCTGCATCAGATGCAAGAAATACAGCTGCGCTTGCTACATCTGAAAGTTCAGCAAATTTTCCCAGAGGAATATTTCCCAAAACTTCTTTTTTAAATTTTTTACTTTTTAAAAATTTACTTGTCATTGGAGTAACAACAAAAGTTGGGCAAACAGTATTTACCCTTATGTTATATTTAGCTAGATCAATCGACATTCCTTTGGTTAAGCCTTCTAAGCCAAATTTTGTCATATTATATACACTTCTAATAGGACCACCAACATGACCCATTTGAGAGGACATATTTACAATCGCACCACCAATTTTTTTTCTATTTTTGAACTTAATCATTTTTAAAGCACATAATTGAGCAAGATTAAAAGTTGCCATCGTGTTTATCTTAACTAAATACTCCATATTTTTTGTTTTAACTTTGGTAAAATGTTCAGGAATATTATTGCCTGCATTGTTAATTAGTATATCTATTTTTGTCTGCTTATTAATTATTTCTTTAATTAGATTGTAATTTGTGATGTCACATACATAAGATTTACATTTAGACTTTATTTTTTTTATCTTTTTTGAAACTTCATCTAAATCTTTTTTTGTTCTACTTATGATGATCAAATTCGCACCAGCTTCAGCAAGCGCTATAGCACATGCTCTACCAAGTCCTTTTCCAGCTCCAGTTACCACTGCAGTTTTATTCTTTAAATTGTAGTTTTTAAGATACATCATAAAAATAATATTTTAATATCAGTATAAATCAATTCAATAGCAACAATTAAAATTGCCAATAATCCTGCCCAAGCAATCCATTTATATTTTTTTATCCAATTTGATATTAATGTTGCTGCTGTTGCCATTAGTATAATTGATAAAACAAGACCAAAAATTAATAAGTAATAATGGTCCCCTGCTGCTCCTGCAACTCCTAAAACATTATCTAAACTCATGGTAAAATCAGCTAATAAGATTGTCCAAATAGCTTTTAAAAAACTGGAATTATCTACCTTTATATCACTTTCGTGATCAGAACCTTTTATGACATCTAAATAAAGTTTGTAGACAATATAGAGAAGAAGAACACCTCCAATTAACCTTAAACCTGTAATTTGTAATAAATAAGCAGTCAATAAAGTTAAGATTATTCTTAAGACAACTGCTCCACCTATTCCCCAAAAAATAATTTTTCGTCTTTGTTCTAAAGGAAATTTTGATGCAACCATTCCAATTATGATTGCATTGTCTCCTGCTAATACAAGATCAATTAATATGATTTGTGTTAAAATAGTTATTTGTTCTGGAGTAATTAAATCAGTGAACATTACTTCTAAGTATCATATCAGCACCTTTTTCGGCAATCATTATTGTGGGTGCATTTGTATTACCCGAAGTTATATTAGGCATTATTGATGCATCAATTACCCTTAAATTATTTAACCCTTTTACTTTAAGTGTTTCATCAACTACCGCCATATCATCTTGTCCCATTTTACATGTACCAACTGGATGAAAAATAGTTTGTGCATAATCTGATCCAGCTTTTACTAGCTCTTCATCATCATTAATATTAATACCAGGTCTATATTCCTCTGGTTTATATTTTTTAAAAGTTTCAGACTCCATTATTATTTTCCTTGTAAGCTTCAAACCTTTTGCAGCAATAATACGATCATGGTCAGTTGAAAGATAATTGAGTTTTACTTTTGCATAAATTCTTGAGTCTTTATTAATAATATTAACATGACCTCTACTTGTTGGTCTTATATTTGATACAGTAGGTGTGAATGCATGAAAGTCATGGTTTTTAGTAGCACCTAAAGTGTCCATACTCATGGGTTGCACGTGCCATTGAAGATCTGGCAATTCTAAAGATGGATCGCTCTTAGCAAACATACACATTTGACTGGCACCCATTGTCATTGGTCCACTTCTGTTAAAAACATATTCTAGACCAATCATTAATTTTCCAAACAAACTATTAACTTTTTTATTTAATGACTTAAGTCCATGGACTTTATAGATTGGTCGAAACATTAGATGATCTTGTAGATTTTCTCCAACTCCCTTCAAATCATTGACCATATCTATACCTAGATCTTTTAATTTTTCTGAATTACCTATTCCAGATGTTTGTAAAATTTGAGGAGAACCAATTGAACCAGATGATATTATTATTTCTTTATTGGCTGAAACCTTCTGAAGTTGATTTTCTTGCCAATACTCAACATTTTTGGCAGTTTTGTTTTCAAAATTTATTTTTTTTACATGTGCATTAGTAATAATCTTTAAATTATTTCTTTTTTTAATTGGATTTAAGTATCCAACAGCAGTGCTACATCTAAACCCATCTTTTTCAGTTACTTGAAAGTATCCACACCCATGATTGTCACCGGTATTAAAATCTTTAGTTTTCGGAATACCAAACTCCTCAGCTGCATTCTGAAATTCATTTAAAAGTGGTAACTGAATTCTTTGATCTGATACAGATAGAGGACCACCAACACCATGATAATCATCTTTTCCTCGTTCTTGATCTTCGGCTTTAATAAAATATGGAAGCACATCATCCCAACCCCAACCAGTGTTACCTAATTGACGCCAGATATCATAGTCTCTACTCTGTCCCCTTATATACAATAATCCGTTTATTGCAGAACTTCCACCCAGGGTTTTACCTCGAGGATATCGAATAGAACGATTGTTCATTGTTTCGTCAGGTTCTGTCTTATAACACCAATCAACTGACGGATTGTGCATTGTTTTAAAATATCCAACTGGAATATGAATCCAGGGATAATTATCTTTTCCACCAGCTTCAATTAAAAGAACTTTGTTCTTAGAGTTTTCTGAAAGTCTATTAGCAAGAACACACCCTGCAGATCCAGCACCTAAAATTATAAAGTCAAAATTTTCCATCTATAGTTGAATAGTTTTTTATATATATTATTAAATCATCTTTACACTCATATTAATCAATTGTCACTTGTGTGAACTTTGTTTTTCTGATTGTATTCAGGTTGTTAAATTTAACTAACTAGAGGAATAATAATGAAAAAAATCATTTCAATGTTGTTTGCAACTATTTTAGTACTTGGATTCGCATCTAGTGCTAACGCTGCAAAAACACTAAAATGTCAGACAGTTCTTAACACCAAAGCCGATGAGGTTAAAATGTTAAAAGATTTCACTGACACAGTAACAACTTTAACAGGAGGATCTCTTAAGTTTGAAATTCTACCAGCTGGAGCTGTTGTAGGTGTTAAGGAAACTTTAGATGCTGTTGACAAAGGTCTGATTGATTGTGGTTTCGCATGGACTCACTATTGGTCAGGAGATCACCCTGCAGCTATGCTATTTGGTTCGCCAGTAGCTGGTGGTGGTGTAGGTATTGATAACATCGCTTTCTTATCATGGTTCCAATATGGTGGTGGTAAAGAATTATACGACCAACTATGGAAAGAAATGGGAAGAGACATAAAAGGATTTATGATTCAACCAGTAGGACCAGAAGCTTTAGGTTGGTTTCCAAAACCAATTAAAGATATGGCTGACTTTAGAAAATATAAATTCAGAACACCTCCAGGAATTCCTGGACAAACTTATAAGGACATTGGTATAGCATCTGTTGCAATGGGTGGTGGAGATATTCTACCAGCTCTTGAAGCAGGAACTATTGATGCTGCTGAATGGTGTTGTCCAAAACCAGATTTAACATTTGGTTTCCAAAAAGTACTTAAGCACTATTATCTACAAGGTTTACACCAAGTAGTGGTAAATGCTGACTTTTATATTACTGGAAAAACTTATAATGCTATGAGTGATCATGAGAAGAAGTCACTTGAAGTTGCAGCTAATGCATCATTAGCTAAATCTTTAAGTTACAGAATCTATGAAAACGGAAAGGCTTTACAAGAGCTGACTACCAAACACGGAGTAATTTTAGAAGATACACCTTCAGATTATTTCACAGAATATATGGCTGCAGCAAAAGCATCTTTAAACAAGAATGCTAAAGAAAATAAATTCTTTAACGAAGTTTATAATTCGATGAAAGAATTTGCTGATATTGCTGTTCCATTCTGGAGTGGTGCTCAAATGTCTAATGCAAAGCTAGGAATGGCTCACGCAGCAACATTAAAGTAATCAGTAATTAATCTTGATTTATTAGAGCGGACTTTTACAGTCCGCTCTAATTATTTACACTAGAATTTTATGGCAGACGAACCAGGAAAATTAGATATCTCCGATGAAATGATAGCCGAAAGGCGAGGTGGTTCGGTAAAAATGCCCGAGGATATGCCACACTGGATGGCAAAATCTATTACGAGTATTGATAAATTTAGTAAATGGATTGGTAATATTGTTTGTTGGATACTAATGCCATTAATTTTTGCAATGACTTATGAGGTACTTGCAAGAAAATTATTTTTAGCACCAACAATTTGGGCTTACGATATAAGTCGCTTTCTATATGGAGCACTTTTTATGTTAGGTGCCGGTTATGCACTTTCAAGAGGAGTTCACATAAGAGCAGACTTTTTATACAGAAACTTTAAAACCAAAAATCAAGGTCTTATAGATTTTTGGTTATATCTATTATTTTATTTTCCGGGTTTAATCGTTTTTCTTTATATGACAATTGGTTTTGTTGGAGAGTCAATTCAAAGAGGTGAAAGAGGCATGGATACAACATGGATGCCCTATATGTGGCCAATCAAAACTTGTTTGCTTATTGGTATTATATTTTTACTAATTCAAGGAGTTTCTGAGTTACTCAAAAGTTATTGGGCAGCTAAAAAAGGTGAATGGCCTGGAGAAACTAAATGATTGCTGAGTTTATAGATCCAGCAATCTTAGGTTTCATTCTCGTTGGAGTAATGTTATTTGCAATCTTTGTAGGTTTTCCAATTTCATTTACATTAATTTTTTTAGGTTTTGTATTTGGCTATTTAGGATTTGGAAAATTAGTTTTTTATTTAATGACCCTTCAATTTTCTATGGTAATGACTGAACAAACTCTCGCCGCTGTCCCATTATTTGTCTTTATGGGAATTATGATGGAACAAGCAGGATTAATGGAAAGATTATTTTCAGCATTCCAAATGATGTTAGCAAAAGTTAAGGGATCTTTATATTACGCAGTTTTATTTGTTTCTGTAATATTTGCTGCTGCAACAGGAATTGTAGGTGCATCTGTCACAATTCTTGGGATTATGGCTGCAAAGTCTATGAATAGATCTGGTTATGATGTGAGACTTGCGGCTGGGACTATCACAGCTGGAGGAACTCTGGGAATATTAATTCCACCGAGTATTATGTTAGTTGTTATGGGACCTATTATGGAAATTCCAGTAATAGACTTATTCGCTGCTGCCATTTTACCAGGAATTCTTCTTGCAAGTTTATACGCAGGTTACACAACAATTAGATGTATGATAAATCCAAAATTAGGACCCGTGATTCCTGAAGATATGAGAGCGGCTAGTATGAAAGATGTATGGATCGAATTTTTTTTAGGATTAGTGCCGCCAGCAGCTTTGGTATTTGCAGCGTTGGGAAGCATTTTATTTGGGTTTGCAACCCCGACCGAAGCAGCAGGATGCGGGGCTATGGGTGCTTTACTTCTTTCTCTAGCTTACAAAAAATTAACTCTTCCAAAGTTACAAGAAGCATTAGTTAAAACTCTAGAAATAACTGCATTGATAATGGTTTTAGTAGCAGCATCAAATTTTTTTGGTGCAGTTTTTGCAAGATTAGGAACACCAACATTGCTAACTGAATTTTTATTAGGATTAGAAATGAATAAATATCTAATTCTAGCTATGGTTATGGTAATGATATTTTTATTAGGATGGCCTTTGGAATGGGTTCCAATTGTTATGATTATCGTTCCAATAATTTTACCTCTAATCGAGGCATTAGGATTTAATTTAACTTGGTTTGCCATTCTAGTAGCTGTAAATTTACAAACCGCCTGGCTTTCACCTCCAGTCGCACTATCTGCGTATTTTTTAAAAGGTGTTGTTCCAGAATGGGATTTAAAGGATATTTACTACGGAATGATGCAATTTATGGTATTACAGATTTTTGGTTTAATTTTAATTATTATATTCCCCAAAATTGCTTTATGGTTACCAACTCTCTTATATGGACAGTAGAAAGCTAAAGTTTTATATTGTCTAAGTGAGTCCTCAAAATTTAAAAAAAAATCTTACTAATTGGGATTTAGTTTCAGTTAATCCAAACGAAAAAAATTGGGATTGGAAAGTTTTATTTTGTTTTTGGGGCGTAAATATTCAAAGTGTAATTGGTTTCTCACTAATTACATCACTCTATTTAATTTATAATCTAAATTCTTTTGTTGTTTTTTTTGGAACGATTTTAGGAGCAATATTAGTCTATTTTTTTTCAAATTGGATAGGTAAACCATCTCAAAAAAATGGATTACCTTTCGTTGTTTTACTTAGATCCTCTCTAGGTATTACTGGAGCAAAATATTTTGGTTTGATAAGATTTTTAGTTGGTGTCTTTTTATTTGGTATTCAAACTTATTTTTTATCAAAAGCTTTCAGTTATTTAATAAGAATTGCTATTTTCTCATTTGAACCCACAATTCTTGATCAACAAATTTTTCTGATATTCTTTCTTGGTATGAACCTTATTGATTGGGTTGCAATTATCACAGCTATAATTTTTCAAGGATTTCTTTTCAGTAATGGTATGAATTTTAATAAAAAGATTATCATTTATTCGGCTATATCAGTTTATCTTGGATTGCTTTTGTTTTTTCTATCGGTCCTTTTAAATGATGTAAAATTTACTTCCAAGGCTTTTATAGATGTACTTAATTTTGAAAATTTTTTAGATAAAAATAATTTTGGTCCTTTAATAACTGTTACAAGTACTATTTTTGCTTATTTCTCAATTGTAATTTTGAGTTTTGGAGATTTTTCAAGATATGTAAAAGATGATAGTGAACTTAAAAAGGGAAATCTAAGTTTAATACTAAACTTAATAATATTTTCATTTTTTGCTTTGTTTATTGTATCTGGAATGGATGCATATTTTAAAGAAGATCCTGAAAATCTCGCAAGAATATTGACAAATCCAACTGATATTATTGGCAAACTAAATAATTTATTAGTTACAATTCTAGCTTTGATTTTTATAATAATTGCATCTGCTTCAACTAATTTGATTGTTAACTTTATTCCATCTCAATATACTTTAATAAATTTTTTACCTTTTTCTTTGTCAATTAAAAGTGCAGGCTTAATAACTTTAGTATTTGGTTTTGTTATTGGAATTTTTTGGTTAACCTATTTAAGCCAAGTTGGTGCTTTATCTTTTATTGATACTTTTGGATGTTTTTTGGGTCCACTCTTTGGTGTTATGATCTCTGATTTTTACTATGTTCAAAAGGAAAAGATAAACAATAAAGATATCTATTCTCTAGAAAATAGTGGTATTTACTATTATTCTGGAGGATGGCATATAAAAGCTATCTATTCTGTAACACTAGGATTTGTATTTTCAGCATCAACTATTTGGAATGTAAACCTAATGTTTCTTCAGTCATTTTCTTGGATAATAGGTGCTTTTGTTGCAGCATTGACATACTATTTACTAGCTAAAAAATAATCTAATGAAAAAAATTACCTATAATTTTCAAAGTAGAACCGCAATTGTTACTGGTGGTGCACAAGGTTTTGGACTGGATATTTCAAAAAGATTTTTAGAGTCTGGTGCTAAAGTAATAATTTGGGATAATGACCCTAAAGCCGTAGAATTAGCTGTTAAAGATTTAAATAACCCAAATTTGAGTTCTAATATTTTAGATGTATCTAATTATGATGAAGTTAATAATAATGTAAAAGAAATCACAAAGAATTCCAATATTGATATTTTAATAAATAATGCAGGTATAACAGGGCCAACTGCTACTTTATGGGAATATGACATTGAGATGTGGAAAAAAGTTGTAGAAATCAATCTAATGGGAACATTTAATTGTTGCAGGTCAATAGTGCCTAATATGATTAAAAATAATTATGGAAGAATTGTAAATGTAGCATCTGTAGCTGGAAAAGATGGAAATGCTAATGCTAGTGCATACAGTGTAGGAAAGGCAGGCGCAATAGGGTTAACAAAGTCCTTAGGTAAAGAGCTTGCTGATAAAAATATAGCTGTAAATGCTGTCACACCCGCAGGAGCAAAAACAAGAATTTTAGATCAAATGACCAAAGAACATGTTCAAAGAATGCTTTCAAAAGTACCAAGAGGTAGATTTTTAGAGGTACAGGAATTTACGTCTTTAGTTTGCTGGCTTTCATCTGAGGAAAATACCTTTTCAACAGCAGCTGTTTTTGATATTAGCGGCGGTCGTTCTACCTATTAAATTCTCAGTTTTTGCTCAACAATTTTGATATTATTAATTTTTCCTCTACTAAACTTGATATCTTTAGACATGACAGGCGCAAAAATCATTATCGACCAGTAAATAAGTAATATAAAAATAGAAATCGTCTTCACAATACTGATATAAAACTGAATGTTGAATTTTGAATGTTTAAATTTTGTCCAAATAATGTATTAAGAATTTTTTATGAAAATTTTTTTAAAAATTTTAATTAACATAATCATATCGATTAATCTAGCTTTAGCAGAAGAATTAAAAGTTTTTGATTTTACGGAGACAGAGCTTTCAGAACTTCAAGTTAGAAAAGTAAGGGGAGCTGATAACAAAACACTTTATACTGTTGGAATAAACGATAATGGAAATTATCTTAAATCGGTTGCCGATAACGCTGCTTCAGGCCTTGGAAAAGAGATCAAGATAGACTTAGATAAGACCCCATTTATAAATATAACGTGGAAAATTGAGAAAGACCTGTCAGGAATTAGAGAAAATACGAAAAAAGGACATGATTTTGCTGCAAGAGTTTTTGTGATTAAAAAAACCGGAGCTACACCACTTTCAAATAGAGCTATTAATTACGTTTTCTCTAGTAATAATGAAGTTGGGGCAAATTTTCCAAGCCCATATACAAAAAAATCGATAGATAACGTTTTAGCTAGCACAAAAGATAATTTAAATGAGTGGGTAACAGTTAAAGCCAATGTTAAAGAGGATTTTAAAAGATTGCACAATCTAGATGTAAAAGAGCTTGATGGAATTGCCATTATGTCTGATACCGATAATTCAAAAAAGAAATCTATAGCTTATTTTCAAAATATATATTTTTCATCTCAATAATTAAAATTTAAGATATTTTTTAAGATAAATGTTAAATAAAGAGAGAATAACTGCTACAATAACATCCTCTAAAGGACTTGCTTGTGGATAGCCAAAGTTCCACGCTGTAACCATCACTAACCAAATTACAAATATATTCATAAAATACTTATACCTTAGTTTCTATTAAATAGATTACTTTTTTGATATAATTTTATTATGCATGAAAATTTTTTTCACACTTTAAAAGTTTACTATGAAGATACTGACGCCGGAGGCGTCGTATATTATGCTAATTATTTAAAGTTTTTAGAGAGAGCCAGAACAGAAGCTCTTCATTCAATTGGGTTCAGTAACCAAAAAGTCAAAAAGGACTTTGGTTCATTAATCATAGTAAAAGCTTGCAACATTGAATATAAAAAACCCGCAAGTCTTGAAGATGAACTAACTATAAGATCTTTTATTAAATCCATCACAAAAACATCTTTTTTTATGAATCAAATAATTACAAAAGGTGATGAAACCATAGTTGAGGCACAAGTTCATTTAGTTTTTGTTAATGATTTAGGTAAACCAGTAAAACTACCTGATGAAATTTATTCAAAATTTAAACCTTATTTTTGTGATACTATTAAAATTTAGCTATTTTCTTTGCTTTAATAAGTAATTGGTTAATCATAGTAGTTGTCACTAATTTTGTATTTACATTTCTTGGACTTGGGTGATAACAAGCAATCAAAACCTTATTATCTGGTAATAAGTATTTGCTTCCGTGTTTAAATTCGATTTTTTTTTGAAACATAAACTTTTTTTTATAAATTTTTAAACAATTATCAAATGCAACTTTTCCAAGAGCTATGATCACTTTAAGATTTTTTAAATTTTCAATTTCGTTTTCAAAATAATTTGAGCAGTTATTTAATTCTTTATTTTCTGGTTTATCACCTGGAGGAACACATTTAAGAATATTAGTTATGTAAGTATTATTTATTTTTAAATTATCATTCGCTGTTTCTGAAAAATCTTGATTTGAAATTCCCGTTAAAAATAAACTCTTAAATAAAAAATTCCCTGATTTATCGCCTGTGAATGCCCTCCCAGTTCTTGTTCCACCATGAGCAGCAGGAGCAAGTCCTAAGATCATCAATTTTGCATTATGACCTCCAAAGCCTGGAACTGGTTTTCCCCAGTATTTCTCATTCTTATTTTGCTTTCTTTTTTGTATTGAAATTTTTTTGATAAAACTAATCAGCCTCGGACATTTTCTACATTTAATAATTGTATTATTTACTTTTTTTAATTTAATAGTCATTTATGAAACTTATAAAATTTTTTTTTATTATTTTTATAACTTTACCTTCAACGATTAAAGCAGATTTAAATCAAGAATTATCTTTAGAACTAAAAAAAGGTGGTAAACTCATATTTATTAGACATGCATATGCACCAGGTGGTGGAGATCCTGAAAATTTTGATATTAAAAATTGTGATACACAGAGAAATTTAAGTGAGGAAGGAATAAACCAAGCCAAAGAAATTGGAAAATTTTTTAAAGAAAATGATATTCCAATTTTTAAAGTTTTTTCAAGTGAATGGTGTCGTTGTAAAGATACTGCCAAATTAGCTTTTACAAATTTCGAAACAAAGGATTTTTTAAATTCCTTTTTTAGTGAAAAGTTTGCTAATAATAAAAATAAACAAATGTTAGATTTAAAAAATTATGTTGAAAAATTCAAAGGCAATGAAAATTTAATTTTTGTGACACACTATGTAGTAATATCTGAAGCTTTAGATTATGCTCCTTCATCAGGTGAAATAGTTATTTCAGATAAGAATCTAAATAAAATTGATAGTATAGAAATAGATTATTAATATTATGTCATCAAAGCGAGCAATGAAACAAGCCCAAAAACAAGCTTACGCCAAACATAGAAGCAACATTACTAATAATAGATTTGGAAATAGAAAAAAAAATTTCTCTAAAAAAAATAAAAAAAGTTAACTTTCTTTTTTAAATTTCTCAATTTTTTTACAAGTAGAAATTTTAGATATTCCTTCTTCATCATTAAGAACAGTTTTCATGAAAATCTCTTGTTTGTCTTTTTCAAAAAGAATTTGAGTATAAAATTGAGGATATCCATGTTTATGAGTAAGTATTTTACCATTTTCCTCATAAATATTTTGTACATAAGAATTTGATTTTTTGGTGCTTAAATCAGTTAATCGATATTTTTGATATGTTTTTTCCTTATAAATATAATTTCTAGTCATTATTAATTCATCAAGATTTAAAATATATTCATTTTTTAGAAATTCATCCTGCTTATCATCGCATTTACTCATTATGATTATTTCCGATTTTAGATGTTGTAAGGGTAAAATTATAAATAAAAGAGAAATTAAAAATCTAATTTCTCTCATTTTTTTCAGCAAAAAATAAACCAATTAAAAGTAAAGCTGTCCAACCAAGTCCTACTAATCCTTTTATAATATTTGTGTCAGCACTCCATAAATCAAGAAATAGAGCCCCAAAAATAAGACCTAGTACATATACAATAATTACAATTGTAGTTTTACTCATCTAATAATTTTTTTTTGAAAAGAGAGATACCATTTTCAATTTTATAAGTATAGGACTCTTTAAAACTTTCCAATTGCCAACCAGTTAATCTTTTTTGAATAATTTCAAGATTTTCATTTTTCCACTCATCAGTTGTATCCTCAATTTTCCAGGTTTTTTTTTCTTTATTAGTTCTTCCACACCCATAGCAATAACCAGTTTTTGGATCAGTTTTGCAAATACTTATACACGGAGAAACAACCATAATAATATTATAGAGTAAAAATTATAAAATTTACAATAATTGTCGTTGGACAAATAGTTTCAATCATATATAAAACCCCTTGAATTTGTGGGGCGATGGCGGAATTGGTAGACGCGTCGGTCTTAGGAACCGATAGAGCAATCTGTGAAGGTTCGAGTCCTTTTCGCCCTACCATTAATGAATTATGAAAGTTACAGTAGAAAATAAAAAAGGTCTTAATAAAAATATAAAAGTTTTCATCGATAAAAAGACTATGAATTCTTATATGGATGAAAAATATGAAGAAATAAAAAGCACTGTAAATCTAAAAGGATTTAGACCAGGTAAAGTTCCAGTAGAAGTTTTAAAAAGACAGTTTGGAAAAGCAGTATTTAGTGAAGTTTTAGACAAAGTTTTAAAAGATTCATCCACTAAGGCTTTAGAAGATAATAAAATAAAACCAGCAGGACAACCTAAATTAGATCTCAAAACATATGGTGAAGATAAGGATTTAGAATATATTATCTCTGTTACAGAGTTTCCTAAAGTTGAATTAAAATCTATAGAAAATATTAAATTTGATGAATACACGGTTAAAATCGATGAGAGTGAAACAGAAAAAAGAATTAAAGAGATAGCTAAAAACACGCCAAACTTTAAAGACGCTCCACCTGAAACAAAAGCAAAAGAGGGTGACTTAGTATCTTTTGATTATACAGCTACAGTAGATGAAAAGTCATTTAAAGGAGGAGAAGGAAAAAATACTCAATTAACTTTAGGTAAGGATTTATTTTTAAAAGGTTTTGATAAACAATTAGTAGGCGTTAAAAAAGATGATCAAAAAATTGTTGAAGCTACCCTTCCTGAAAATTTTCCTGAAAAAGAGTTAATAAATAAAAAAGCAAAATTTAATTGTAAAATATTATCTGTAAAAATTTCAGAAGAAGTAAAGATTGATGACCAATTTGCAAAAAATCTGGGAGCAAAAGATTTAAAGGATTTGAAAACTCTTATTTCAAAACAAATTAATGATGAATATAAAAATTCACTAGATAGACTATCAAAAAATCAGATTCTTAAAGAATTAGAGAAATTTAAAGTGGATGAAATACCACAAAATTTAGTTGATGAAGAAGTTAAAATTCTCTCTCAAGGAATGACAGATGAGGATAAGAAAAAAAGTAAAGATAATTTTGAAGAGATAGCGAAAAAAAGAATTAAAGTTGGATTAATATTAAATGAATTCGGTGAGCAAAATCAAATAAAAGTATCAGAACAAGAATTACAGGCTGAAGTTCAAAAACAAATACGAATGATGCCTGGTCAAGAAAAAATGGTAATGGATTTTTATCAAAAAAATCAATCAGCCCTTGCTAGCTTGAGAGGAACAGTTTATGAGGAAAAAATTTTAAATCTTGTTAAACAAAAAGCTAAATCTAATAAAAAAGAGGTTTCAAAAGTAGAAGCTGAAAAAATATTAAAACAATCCCAAAATCAAGATGATGAAAAAAAACAAGCTTCAAAGAAAGCAGTTGAGACTAAAAAAAAAGAGGTAAAAAAAACTACTTCAAAAACGAAGACTCCTGCCAAAAAAACAAAAAAAGTTAGCAAAAAGTAATCTCAAGTTGTATAAGTAATACGAATCAACTTTATGAATAATAAAATGTCAGAACATATGAGTAGCTTAATACCTATGGTTGTTGAACAATCAAATAAAGGTGAAAGAGCCTACGATATTTATTCAAGACTTTTAAAAGAAAGAATTATTTTTCTTACAGGTCAAATAAATGACAATGTAGCTTCATTAGTCACAGCACAATTATTATTTTTAGAAGCGGAAGATCCTAAAAAAGAAATTTTTTTATATATTAATAGTCCAGGTGGACTTGTTACTGCGGGTCTAGGTATTTACGATACAATGCAATATGTAAAACCAGATATTTCAACTTTATGCATTGGACAAGCAGCCTCAATGGGATCTTTTTTACTATCAGCAGGAACAAAGGGAAAAAGATTTTCACTTCCAAATTCAAGAATTATGGTTCATCAACCATCTGCAGGCTTTCAAGGACAGGCTACTGATATTGAAATCCATGCCAATGAAGTGCTTTCTTTAAAAAAAAGATTGAACGAAATATATTCTAAACATACTGGTAAATCTGTAGAAGAAATTAAATCTGCTTTAGAAAGAGATAATTTTATGACTGCAGATACAGCTAAATCTTTTGGACTAATAGATTCTGTAGTAGAAAAAAGATCTTAGAACACCACATATAGTTCACAAAATCCAAAACTTGATTAATAGGAGTCATTTATAATAAAGTAATTAAATTGATTCGTTTAAAATTTTATGAATACAAATAATAAAAATATTCTTTATTGCTCTTTCTGTGGCAAAAGCCAACACGAAGTTAGAAAATTAATTGCGGGTCCAACTGTCTTTATTTGTGATGAGTGTGTTGAACTTTGCATGGATATTATAAAAGAAGAGAGCAAAGACACATTTGTAAAACATCAAGATGGTTTACCATCACCAAAAGAAATTTGCACAGTTCTTGATGATTATGTAATTGGACAATCTCATGCAAAAAAGGTTTTATCCGTTGCTGTTCATAATCACTACAAAAGACTAAATTATGAAAATAAGACAAGTAAAAATGTAGAGCTTGCAAAATCAAATATACTCTTAGTTGGTCCAACTGGTTGTGGAAAAACATTATTAGCACAAACACTAGCAAGAATTTTAGATGTTCCATTTACAATGGCTGATGCAACAACTTTAACCGAAGCGGGTTACGTTGGAGAGGATGTTGAGAATATAATCTTAAAGTTATTACAAGCAGCAGATTATAACGTTGAAAAAGCCCAAAGGGGAATTGTTTACATTGATGAGGTTGACAAGATTAGTAGAAAATCAGAAAACCCATCTATTACTCGAGACGTTTCTGGTGAAGGTGTTCAACAAGCTTTGTTAAAGATAATGGAAGGGACAATCGCAAGCGTACCTCCTCAAGGTGGGAGAAAACACCCCCAACAAGAATTTTTACAAGTTGATACTACAAATATTTTATTCATTTGTGGTGGAGCATTTGCGGGACTTGATAAAATTATTTCTCAAAGAGATAAAGGAACGTCCATTGGTTTTGGTGCAGATGTTAAGAATATTCAAGATAAAAAGACTGGTGAGTGGATGAAAAATTTAGAGCCTGAGGATTTGCTTAAATATGGATTAATACCTGAGTTTATTGGTAGATTACCTATGATTGCCACTCTGGAAGATTTAGATGAAAAATCTTTAATCAAGATACTGCAAGAGCCAAAAAATTCTTTAACAAAACAATATCAAGAGCTATTCAAACTAGATGGTGCAAAATTAACATTTAAAGATACGGCATTAAAAGAAATTGCAATTAAAGCAATTAGCAAAAAAACAGGAGCCAGAGGTTTAAGATCTATTTTAGAAAATATACTTCTTAAAACGATGTATGATTTACCGAGTCAAGAAAATATTGAAGAGGTAATAGTCGACTCATCAGCGGCCAAAGGTCTGTCGCAGCCTATTATCGTTCACTCAAAAAAGGATGGTAAATCCAAAACAACTAAGACAACAGCGGCTTAATAACCCTAATAACTTGTAAAAAGGTATTGCAAAAATAATTTTAATATCCATATTGATTTTATGGATGTAAAAACTTCTTCACCGTTATTGCCACTAAGAGATATTGTGGTTTTTCCTAGCATGGTAATCCCGCTCTTTGTTGGAAGAGATAAATCAATATCTGCTTTAAATGAGGTGATGAAAAAAGAAAAAAAAATAATTTTAGTAACTCAAAAAAATTCTGAAATCGATGATCCTAAAAAAACAGATATATTTATGTATGGATGTGAAGGTAGCATCTTACAACTTTTGAAACTCCCAGATGGAACGGTAAAAGTTTTAGTTGAGGGTGTTCGTAGAGTGAAAATTATTGATTTTAAAGATAATGAAAAGTTTATAACTTGTGATTTTACACCTCACAATGATGTGATCGATGGTGATGAAGATTTGTACCCCTTAGCTGTTACGGCAATTAGACGAATGGAAAAATTAACTTCTATAAATAAAAAAGTTTCTAGTGAAACTATAAATACAATAAAACAATTAAAAGATCCTTCTCAGATAGCGGATAATATTGCATCACACATTACAGCAACAATTTCAGAGAAACAACAAATCTTTGAAACCATAGATGTAAAGAAAAGATTAAACGCAATCATAAAAATAATGGAAAATGAAACGAGTATTATTGGAGTTGAAAAAAGAATTAGAGGAAGAGTTAAAACTCAAATGGAAAAAACTCAAAGAGAATATTATCTAAACGAGCAATTAAAAGCTATTCAAAAAGAGTTGGGTGAAATAGAAGATGGAAAGGATGAAAATACAAGTTTAAATAAAGCAATCCTTAAATCTAAAATGCCAAAAGATGTTGAGAAAAAATGTCTTCAAGAATTAAAAAAATTAAAAAATATGAGCCCAATGTCCGCAGAAGCTACTGTAGTTAGAAATTACTTAGATTGGATGATAGATCTTCCTTGGCATAAAAAAAGTGATGTTGTTATAGATTTAAAAAAAGCACTTGAAGTTTTAGATAAAGATCATTTTGGTTTAGAAAAAGTTAAAGAGAGAATTATTGAATTTTTAGCAGTCCAAAAAAGAATGGATAAGATTAAAGGCCCTATTTTGTGCTTAGTAGGACCGCCTGGTGTTGGAAAAACATCTTTAGGAAAGTCAATTGCTAAAGCAACAAATAGAGAATTTGTAAGAATGTCAGTAGGTGGAATGAGAGATGAAGCTGAAATTAGAGGTCACAGAAGAACCTATATTGGTTCTTTACCTGGTAAAATTATTCAAATGATGAAAAAAGCTGGAACTAAAAATCCACTAATACTTTTAGACGAAATTGATAAAGTTGGAAATGATTATAGAGGAGATCCTTCTTCAGCCTTATTAGAGGCTTTAGACCCAGAACAAAATACGACTTTTAATGATCACTATCTAGAAGTCGATTATGATTTATCTGATGTAATGTTTGTAACTACAGCTAATACACTAAATATTTTACCTCCATTATTAGATAGAATGGAAGTAATTAGATTAGCAGGCTACACAGAAGATGAAAAAATAAATATTGCAAATAAATATCTTCTTCCAAAACAAATAAAAGATAATGGTGTAAAGGAAAAAGAAATGAATTTGGGTAATGATATTATAAAAGAAGTAATCAGAAGTTATACAAAGGAGTCTGGAGTTAGAAACCTTGAGAGAGAAATTTCTAAAATTGCAAGAAAAGTAGTTAAAAAAGTTGTCTCTGGAGAGGAAAAAGAAGTCAATATAAACATAAAAAATCTACCAGACTTTTTAGGAGTTCCTAAATTTAAATCAGGTGAGTTAGAGTCTGAAAATAGAGTGGGTATAGTAACAGGATTAGCTTGGACTGAGTATGGTGGAGAGATTTTAAAAATAGAGACCGTAACAATGCCAGGTAAAGGCCGTATGCAAATTACTGGGAAGCTAGGTGACGTCATGCAAGAGTCGGTTAAAGCTGCAAAATCATTCGTAAGATCAAAATGCTTAGAATATGGAATTATTCCTCCATTATTTGAGAAAAAAGATTTTCACATTCATGTTCCTGAGGGAGCAACACCAAAAGATGGTCCATCTGCTGGAATAGGAATGGTTACGTCCATAGTTTCGTCAATCACAAACATTCCAGTAAAAAAAGATGTGGCTATGACAGGTGAAGTAACGTTGACTGGCCAAGTATTACCTATCGGTGGGCTAAAAGAGAAGCTATTAGCAGCCCATAGAGCAGGTATAAAAGAGGTTTTAATTCCAAAAGAAAATGAAAAAGACCTGGTGGATATGCCAAAAAAGATTATCGATGAGATAAAAATTACCCCTGTTGAGTTTGCTGATGAGGTTTTAAAAATTGCTCTAACCAAAGAGCTTAAAAAGACAGAGTGGGTTGAGGTTGATATGTCTAAAAAAGATGATAAATCTCAAGCGAGCATCCAATAATCTTAAATTTTTCCAGATATTTACTTAAATAAATTTTTTGATCTAAGCTGATTTATTGACTAGATCTATATTAATATTTTAGGTAACCTATTTTAAATAAATAATAACTAAGGGAAATAAATATGAATAAATTAAGTAAAATAATCGTTGTATTGTTCTCATCTTTATTCTTAAGTTTTGCAGCAAACTCAGTTGAAGTGAAATTTGGACATGTGGGTAAACCAGGTTCTCTATTTTCAGCTTCAGTTGATCATTTTGCTAAACTTGCTAATAAGAGATTAGGAAATAAAGGTAAAGTAACTGTATTTGGTTCTTCACAACTTGGAAAAGATAAACAAGGAATGCAGAAACTGAAATTAGGTACAGTTAATATGTGGTTACCTTCATCAGTAATGGCTTCTATTCATGATGAGTTTGGTGTTTTTGATATGCCTTTTATTATTAAAGACAGAAAGCACATGGCTAAAGTAGAAAAAAATGTTTTACCAGGTATGTTCAAAAACCTTGAAGATAAAACAGGTTATAAAGTTATTGCTGTATGGGAAAATGGTTTTAGACATATAACAAATAATACTAGACCAATTAATACTCCAGGTGATTTAAAAGGAATTAAATTAAGAACTCCTAAATCAAAATGGAGAGTTAAAATGTTCCAATCATATGGTGCAAACCCAACTCCAATGTCTTTTTCTGAAGTATTTACTGCTTTGAAAACAGGTACAATGGATGGACAAGAAAACCCATATGCTCAAATAGCTAGTGCTAAATTTCAAGAAGTTCAAAAATATTTATCAATCACAGGTCACGTTTATACTCCTGCTTATGTAACTGTTCATAAGGATCACTGGAGCAAACTACCTGCAGATGTTCAAGATATTTTAGAGAAAGCTGCTCAAGATACACAAAAATTTGTGTACAAAGAAGCTGCTAAACTTGAAAAATCTTTATTAAAAGTAATTAAAGATGCTGGTGTTCAAGTAAATGAAGCAGACAAAGGTGCTTTTATTGCAGCTAGTAAAGGGATTTACGATCAATTTGGATCAGAAGTTCCTACGGGTGGTGCTTTAGTTAAAAAAGTATCATCTTTAGCAAAGTAATATAGTTGAATAGATCTTATCAGGCCCTCATTCAGAGGGCCTGAATATAATATGAAATTACAAAATTTTATTAATTCGTACGAAAAAATATTAAAACTAATACTGTTTATAATGATGGTAGCATTAGCAGTAACGGTTTTACTTGGAGTTACCTTTCGTTTTGCTGGCAGTGCTTTGGTTTGGTACGATGAAGTTGCTGCTGTCCAGCTTGCATGGATAACATATTATGGTTCTGCATATGCCGCATTAAAAGGTTCTCACATAAGTGTACCAAGTATTTTTAAAGCTTTTCCACTGCCATTAAGAAAAATTTTTTTTGTTGTCTCTAAGCTAGTTGTTTATGGTTTTTTAATATTATTAGCATATTACGGTTATTTAGTTTTAACTTTAATAACAGGTGAAACACTGGTGACATTAGAATGGGTTCCTCAACCATTTGTTCAATCAGTAATTCCAATTGCATCATGTCTTTTTATTCTATCTGAGACTTTAAGAATTCCAGAAGATTATAAAAATTTAGTTTTACAAAATACGGGCGACGAGCAAACAGGAGATATTTAATGGTAATTCTAACAATGTTTATGGTCTTGTTACTTTTGTTGTCTATAAATGTGCCTATTGCGATTGGCCTTGCAGTAACTACTATTATTGCAATGGTTATGAAAACTGGCACAAGTTTTCTAATTGATACTGCGATCGTAATGTTTGATGGATCAATGAAGTTTCCGTTGATTGCAATTCCACTATTTATTTTAGCTGGTTCAATTATGAATAGTGCTGGTATTTCAAGAAGACTTATAGCTTTTGCCTCTGCTCTAGTTGGATTTATTAAAGGTGGGTTGAGTATGATTAATATTGCAACCTCAATGTTTTTTGCTGAAATTTCTGGATCGGCAGTTGCTGATGTTGCTGCACTTGGTTCTATTTTAATTCCTGCAATGAAAAAGAAAGGATACCCAGGTGCATTTGCTGCTGCAGTGACTTCATCTTCAGCATCTTTAGCAATTATTATTCCACCATCAATACCAATGATTGTTTATGCAGTTATGTCTCAAAGTTCAGTTGTACAATTATTTGTTGCTGGAATTATTCCTGGAGTTATAGGTGGATTTTTTCTTATGTTGGCAGCTTATGTTACAGCAAGAAAGAAAAATTTTCCTGTTGAGGAGACATTCAATATACCAAACGTTAAAAAAACAGCAAAAGATGCAGCTTTAGCCTTTTTACTACCAGTAATTATTTTAGGAGGGATTTTTGGAGGCGTTGTAACAGCTACAGAGGGAGCTGGTTTAGCAGTTGTAGCATCTCTGGTGATTGGTTTTATTTATAAAGAAATAGACTTTAAAAGACTATATGAGTCAGCTTGCGAGGGAGCGATACAGACTGCATCAGTAATGTTATTAGTTGCAGCATCTGTTTTATTAGGAGAGTTTTTAACCATTGAACAAATTCCTCAAAAGGTTGCTGAGTCAATTATTGAATTTACTAATAATAAATATGCAGTTTTAGGAATTTTAAATATATTTTTATTAATCATAGGTTTCTTTTTACACTCAGTTGCAGCAATAATTTTAACCGTACCAATAGTTATGCCATTGGTTAATGCAGTTGGTATTGATCCTGTTCATTTTGGAATAATTGTAACTTTAAACCTTGCCATAGGACAGCAAACACCTCCTGTAGCAAGTGTATTAGTAACAGCCTGTTCGGTTGCAAAAGCAGATATTTGGGATGTAACAAGATCAAATATATCATTTATATGTGTGTTGTTAGTTTTATTACTTTTAGTAACGTATGTACCAGCAATACCAATGACATTAGTAGAGTATTTTTATAGGAGTTAGATGAGCAGTTTAGTCAAGCTAAATAAAATAAGTAGTCATTTATCTGAAGTTGTTATTAATAGACCAGAAAAATTAAATGCAATGACTAAACCGATGTGGATAGAACTTGGTAAAATTTTCAATAAAATTTCAAAAGAAAAAAATCTTAGATGTGTCATCATAAGAGGAGAAGGTGGAAAATCGTTTTCACCTGGAAATGATATTGGAGAATTTAAAAAAGAGAGATCTTCATCAAAATTAGCAAAATCTTACGGAAAGTTTTTACATGGAACTTTAGGAGCAATATTTAATTGTCCAGTACCTACAATTGCTATGATTGAGGGAATTTGTGTAGGTGGTGGTTTAGAAATAGCTGCTTGTTGTGATATTAGAATTTGTGGGAAAAGTTCGAGGTTCGGTATACCGATAAAAAGACTTGGTTTAACAATGGCTGCAAAAGAGCTAGAAGTTCTTTTGAAAGCAACTACTTATTCAACTGCCATGGAAATTTTGTTTGAGGGAAGAGTATTTGACTCTCAGGAGGCTTTAGAAAAAAGATTGGTTAATAGAGTAGTTAACGATGAAGACGTTAGGAAAGAAGCTTATAAATCAGCCGAACTTATATGCGAAGGTGCCCCTAAAGTTGCTAGATGGCACAAAGAGTTTGCAAGAAACATTTTAAAAAAAGGTAAAGTGACAGAAAAAATAAATAATCTTGGTTATAAATGTTATGATACCGAGGATTTTAAAATTGGATATCAATCCTTCCTAAATAAAACTAAGCCAAAATTTAAAAATAAATAAACATTAAATGGCATCATTAAAAGGTATTCGAGTGTTAGAGATGGCTCAAATAATGGCTGGTCCTACTTGTGGATTACTATTGGCAGATCTAGGGGCTGAAGTTATTAAAATAGAAAAAACTCCAGGAGGTGATGATACCAGAAATTTCCTTCCTCCTGATATCAATGGAGTATCAGCAGCTTACTTAATGATGAATAGAAATAAAAAAGGTATTGCTTTAAATTTAAAAGATAAAGAGGGAATTGAGATTTTTAAGACAATGATAAAAAATTCTGATGTAGTTTTAGAAAATTTTAGAAAAGGGACATTAGAAAAACTAGGTATAGGTTATGATGCAATTTCAAAGATTAATCCTAAAATTATTTTATGTGAAATTTCTGGATATGGTAGAACAGGACCTTATGCAAATAAAGGAGGATTTGATTTAGTAGCACAAGGCATGAGTGGTTTAATGAGTATTACTGGCGAAGATAAGAATAAACCACCAATGAAAGTAGGGGCGCCACTTACAGATATCACCGCAGGATTACTTGCTGCAAGTGGTATTTTAGCTGCTTTAATTCATAGAGATAAAACTGGTGAAGGTCAAAAAGTTGATACATCTTTATATGAGGCAGGAATAGTTCATACTTACTGGCAATCAGCAATCGCTGGCGCAACCGGTGTATCTCCTGGCCCTCTTGGATCAGCTCATCCTTTAACTGCACCTTATCAAGCTTTTAAAACAAAAGATAAATGGATTACTATTGGTGCATCAAATCAGAATACGTGGCTTATGTTATTAAAGGCAATCAATCGTCAAGATCTTAATGAGGATGAGAAATTTTCAACTAATTCAAGTAGAAAAGAAAATTTAAATGAACTTGTAGAAATACTAAATAATGAATTTATCAAAAAAACTTCTCAAGAATGGTTAAAAATATTTGATGAAAATGGTTTACCATGTGGTCCTATAAATTCGATAACCGACATGTTTAAAGACCCTCAAACTATTGAAAGAGAGATGATTATTGAGGTAAATAATAAAAAAGCTGGTCCCAGTAAAGCTGTTGGAATGCCAATCAAATTTTCAAAAAGCAAAACCGAAAAATCCAAAGGTGCACCAGATTTAGGTGAACATACAAGAGAAATAATGCAAAATTTTGGTTATAAAGATGAAGAGATAGATAATTTTTATAACAAAAAAATAATTCTTTAATTTACAGTTTCGAAAATTCTAAATAGTAATTCTGAAACGTGCTTCCCTTTTTTTTCTGACAAATCAGATATTTGGTGTCTACAGCTTGTGCCATTTGCAATAATAAAATCATTTTTGTCACTGCTATTAATCGCAGGTATTAAAGATAGATTAGCCATTTTTTTTGAAGTTTCATAAGTTTTACTATCATAACCAAAAGAGCCTGCCATCCCACAACAGCTAGAATCTATCATCTTATTATTTATATTTAGCTCAGATAAAAGATCATTTAGTCCTTTCATTCTATCTTGAGACTTTTGATGACAATGTCCATGGATCAAAACATTTTGACTAAAACTATTTGATTTAACATTTTTATCTTTTTTAATTTGTTCTAAAATAAACTCCTCCAACAAATAAAATCTATTTTTTATTTTATCTCTATTCTTTATGCCCTTAAGTGATTGATACTCATCATTAAAAGTAAGTAAACAAGATGGTTCAATACCTACAATAGGTAATTCAAAGTAGTTATTTTTTATAATGTAGTCATTAAATCTATTCAATTCCTCTGCAGCCTTATCTAGTTGACCATACGATATATAAGTTCTTCCACAACAGAGTGGTCTATCAAGTTTATCACTACCAAAACTTGGGATTACTGCTTGATAACCAAATTTATTTAATACTTTAATTGTATAGACCAAATTTTCATTCTCAAAATTGATATTAAATGTATCTGCAAATAAAATTACTTTATTTTCTGAAATTTCTTGATTTTTATATATGTCTTTTAAAGCCTTTTGATTTTGGACTTCAGGCAGGCTTCTTTCAGTTGCAAAACCAAATTTTTTAATAATGTTTGAAATAACTGGAAAATTTTTAATCTTATTAATTATTGGATTTATGATTTTATATAACCAAATCAGCCTAGGCATATCAGAGATAATTTTATCTTTAATTCTCATACTAAATTTTTTGTAATAATGAGAAAGAAATTCACTTTTCATCTTAGCCATATCTACAGACATTGGACATTCTCTTTGACAAGCTTTACAGCTCACACAAAGCTCCATTGTTTCATACATTTCTTTGGATGCAAAAGAACCTTCTGGTAATTGATTAGAAAGTGCGAGTCTTAATGTATTTGCTCTTCCTCTAACTAAATCTTTCTCCTCTTTTGTTACTCTATATGAAGGGCACATTACTCCTGAATCCAATTTTCTACATGCACCATTGTTATTACACATTTCAATAGCATCTGAAAATTGACCCCAATTCGACCAATCATAATGAGTAATTATATTTTCTGTTTGATAATCTGATTTATATCTCATCAACGATCTATCATTTGATTTGAAAGGTCTTACAATTTTCCCTGGATTTAATAAATTTTTATTATCGAATGTATCTTTAATTTCTTCGAATGCATTTGTGATGTTTTTTCCAAACATCATTTCATGGAATTCTGATCTTACAATTCCATCTCCGTGTTCACCAGAGTGAGAACCTTTATAATTTTTAACCATTTCAAAAGCTTCCTCAGATATAGATCTCATATTTTTAATATCTTGGTCAGATTTCATATTCAAAACTGGTCGCACATGAAGGGTTCCAACCGATGCATGAGCATAAAACATTCCACTTGTATTATATTTTCGAAATATTTCATTTAATCTTGCTGTGTATTCTGCCAAGTGATCTAAAGAAACTGCACAATCCTCTATAAATGCAACTGGCTTTTTATCTCCCTTCATCGACATTAAGATATTTAATCCAGCTTTTCTAATCTCAAAAACTTCTTTTTGTTCTGATAAGTCTGTAAAAAAAGAAAATTGATTTTTCTTATTTTGATTAAGAACTAAATATTCAAGGTCTTTTATTTTTTTCTCATAAATATTTTGGTCTGTATCTATAAATTCAACCATTAAAACAGCTTCTGGATTACCTTTTATATATTTCTTTATACCACCTGCGTACATTGGTATCTCTTTTGCTAGATTTAATAAATTCTGATCCATTAATTCAACGCAAGTTGGTTTTAATTTTACAATTTCTTTTGTTAATTCCATGGCTTGATGAAAGTTATCAAAGTAACAAACACCTAAAATTTTATTTTTAGGAATCTCAGATAATTTTAATTTTATTCTATTAAAAAGAGACAATGTTCCCTCAGAGCCAACTAATAAATTTGATGAGTTAAATCCATTTGGATCAATCAAATCGATATTATAACCACCCACTCTTCTTTGAGTGGTTGGCCAATTTTCATCAATATCCTTACTAACTTTATGTCTTAAATGTAAAAATTTATCAATTATTTTATAAAAACGATCTTGGTTATTAGTTGTTGTTAAATAGTTTTTATTAATTTGGTCAAAAGTATGTAATGAACCATCATCTAGAATTGCTTCGATAGCTAGTACGTTGTGAACCATATTTCCATAATATAAAGATCTTGATCCACATGAATTATTTGCTGACATCCCCCCAATAGTTGCTCTACTACTTGTAGATACATCTACAGGAAACCATAGACCATGCGGTCTTAGAAATGAATTTAAATGATCTAAGACAACACCTGGCTGAACCCATACATATTTTTCTTCTACATTAAGTTCTAATATTTTATTTTGATGTTTTGAATAATCGAGAACTACACTTTCACCTACAGTTTGACCACATTGAGAACTTCCACCGCCTCTAGCTAGAAGAGGAATAGAATTTTTTTGAGAGTATTCCATTAATTTTAAAACATCATTTGTATCCTTTGGAAGAACTACACCTAAAGGCTTTATTTGATAAACTGATGCATCAGTGCTGTATCGACCTCGAGAAAATTCATCAAATAAAGTTTTTCCATCAACTTTATTACTAATTTCTTTTCCTATTTTTTGTATTTGATCTGAACTAAACCGCATAAAACTTAATTAAAGGTTTATTTATTTTTGTAAACTAGTTTACCGAACTTTTTTAACGCGGTTTCTGAAATTTCTAATCCTAAACCTGGATTTTCATTTAGATGTATCCAACCATTACTCATTTTATGGGAATTTTCAAATAATTCAGCTTGTAGAGGATCTCTTTCATCATCAAATGACTCGACTATCCTTCCTGATGGTGATGATGCAACTAAAGGAGCATGAATATAACAATCATGATGTGGTGCTATATCCAAATGATTTAATTCACATAAAGCAGATAGTTTTTTACCATTTGTAAAACCACCAAACATTGTGCAATCAAATTGTAAAATTTGAATTGCATTTTCTTCCACCATGGATCTACATCCATAAATCGTAATTTCACTTTCGCCACCTGATAAAGGAATTTTTGTTTGTTGTGATAAAAGTTTTAAATTTCTTCTATCATCTTCCCATCTCACAGGCTCTTCTATCCAAGTTGGATTAAATCTCTCAAATTCTTTTACTCCCTCAATAGCCGTTTTTAGGTCCCATGCTCTATTAACATCTATCATAAGATCTTTATCGTCACCAATTTCTTGTCGAATTATTTCTAATCTTTTTGCATCTTCTTTTATACTTAATCCACCTACTTTAACTTTAAAGCTTTGATGGCCAATTTTAATTAATTTTTGTAATTCTTCTCTAAGTTCTTTTTCTTTTTTACCATCTCTATAATAGGCACATGTTACATATACAGGAACTTTATTTCTGTAACCCCCAAACAACTTATATAGCGGAATTTTTGAGGCTTTACCTATCAAATCCCAGCATGCAATATCTAAAGCAGCAGAAATTCTAATCAAAGCTTCTCTGCTCCAACCTTTCTCATTGCTTTGGCGTGTATCTGTTAATCTAAAAATTTTTTCATACAATTTTTCTGGACAAAAAGGATCTTCCCCAACTATTAAATCCTGTAAACCATTTGAGAAAGGTTTGATAATTGGTTTGATATCTGTGTAACTTGTTGCAAGACCAAAACCAGAATTACCATCTTTAGTTTTAATCTTAATCAATAATTCATTTGCTGTTGGAACTATGAAATGGCTTACCCAGTGAGGATTAACTTCATCAGGGTTATTTAAAACATAAACTTCTATGGTCTCGATTGAATTAATACCATTTGTCATATATTATAAGTTTGATTATATAATTTCTTTAGCATATACAGCAGAATGGCAATTTCAAACAATATAAGACCAGGTCGACATTTTTTACAAATACCAGGTCCAACTAACGTTCCTGATAGAGTATTAAGAGCAATGGATTATCCAACAATAGACCATAGAGGTCCAGATTTTGCAGAACTTGGTTTAAGAGTTTTAGATAGAATAAAGTTAATTTTTAAAACTTCAGAACCTGTAATAATATTTCCTGCTTCAGGCACAGGTGCTTGGGAAGCTGCAATTGTAAATACTTTAAGTGCGGGTGATAAAATTTTAATGTTTGAAACAGGACACTTTTCTACACTTTGGTATGATATTGCAGAAAAATTTAAATTAGAAATCGACTTTGTTAAAGGTGACTGGAGAACAGGTGTTGACCCAAATATTGTTGAGCAAAAATTGAAGGAAGATAAAGATAAAAAAATTAAAGCAGTCTGTGCAGTTCATAACGAAACATCTACAGGAGTTACAAGTAGAATTGGAAAAATAAGAAAAGCGATGGACAATGCAGAACATCCTGCTTTACTATTTGTTGACACAATTTCTTCACTTGGATCTATTGATTATAGACACGAAGAGTGGAAAGTTGATGTTACAGTTGGTGGATCTCAAAAAGGATTATTATTACCCCCAGGACTTTCCTTTAATGCAATAAGTTCAAAAGCATTAAAAGCTTATGAAACCTCAGATTTACCAAAATCATATTGGGATTGGAAACCAATGCTAGAAAATAATAAAAAAGGTTATTTTCCATATACACCAGCAACAAATTTATTGTATGGATTAGATGAAGCAATTAACATGTTGACTGAAGAAGGTTTAGAAAATGTATTTACTAGACATAAAAGATTTGCAGAAGCTACCAGAGTTGCCGTAAAAGCTTGGGGTTTAGAAATACTTTGTAAAAATCCAGAGGAATATTCAGATTCACTAACAGCAGTAATGGTTCCAGATGGACATGATGCGGATTCATTAAGAAAAATAATTTTAGATCATTACAACATGTCTTTAGGAACAGGTTTAGCAAAAGTTGCAGGTAAAATTTTTAGAATCGGACATTTAGGAGATTTTAACGAATTGATGTTAGCTGGAACTTTAGCTGGTGTTGAAATGGGATTAATGAAATCCAAAATTCCCTATAAAAAAGGTGGAATACTTAAAGCACTTGACTATCTTTGTTAACTATCAAAATATTTATTAATAAAATAATTTTTAAGCCAATTTTTCAATAGTAATAGAACTTGACGTTATTTTTCCAAAAGATATAAATCACTCTATTTTGGTTTAGGGCGGTTAGCTCAGTTGGTAGAGCATCTCGTTTACACCGAGGGGGTCAAAGGTTCGAGTCCTTTACTGCCCACCAAAAGAATCAAAAGTGGGGGTGTAGCTCAGTTGGTTAGAGCGATCGCCTGTCACGCGATAGGTCGAGGGTTCGAGTCCCTTCACTCCCGCCACTTTATAAGTTTACTACTGATAATCATTATCAAATACGCTGTATATTTTGAATAATGTGACCTAACACCACTTCATCTAGCTATAAAAAATGATATATATTCCACATGACTGCGGAATTTTTAAAGGATTATTTACCTATAATATTGTTCCTAATTATTGCATTAGGATTAAGTTGTGCGTTTATAGTAATTAATTTTATTCTATCTCCAAAAAATCCAGATCCAGAAAAATTATCAGCTTATGAATGTGGATTTGAGCCTTTTCAAGACTCTAGAATGGAATTTGATGTTCGTTTTTATTTGGTTGCTATACTTTTTATAATTTTTGATCTTGAAATAGCATTTTTATTTCCGTGGGCAATTTCTTTAGGAAATATTGGAATTTTAGGTTTTACCTCAATGATGATTTTCTTATTCATACTTACTATTGGATTTATTTATGAATGGAAAAAAGGTGCTTTAGACTGGGAATAAAATTTTTTTAAATGAATAATAAAATAGATCAAGTTCCGGAAGAGTTTAAACAACTTGCTGAAGATTTTAGTAAGAATGGTTTTATTACTACGTCATTAGATAATTTAATTAATTGGTCAAGGTCAGGATCATTACACTGGATGACTTTTGGTCTTGCTTGTTGTGCAGTTGAAATGATGCAAACTGCAATGCCTAGATATGATTTAGAAAGATTTGGTGCTGCACCTCGTGGATCACCAAGACAATCTGATGTAATGATTGTTGCTGGCACTTTAACTAACAAAATGGCACCAGCTCTTAGAAAAGTTTACGATCAAATGCCTGAACCAAGATATGTTATATCAATGGGAAGTTGTGCTAATGGTGGTGGATATTATCACTACTCTTATTCTGTTGTAAGAGGTTGTGATCGTATTGTTCCAGTTGATATTTATGTTCCTGGATGTCCTCCTTCTGCAGAAGCTTTATTATATGGAATTATGCAATTACAAAAAAAAATAAGAAATAAAGGATCCATTAGTAGATAATATGAATAACTTAATTGATTTAGAAAAAAAAATTAATTCAGAGCTTGGTACCAAAATAAACACCTCTGAAATCAAACATAATCAAATTTATCTTGAGATAGATAGTGAAGATTTAATTGATGTAGTTTTATTTATTAAAACTAATAAAGACTCAAAATTTAGACAACTTATAGACATTACGGTTGTTGATTATCCTGAAAGATCAAAAAGATTTAAAATTGTATATTTATTTTTAAGTCATGAATTTAACCAGAGAATGATCTTAAGTTACAATATAAGTGAAAATGAAGTTATTGCATCATTAACACCAATTTTTCCATCTGCTAATTGGATGGAAAGAGAAGTTTTTGATATGTATGGAGTGAGTTTCAAAGATCATCCTGACTTAAGAAGAATTTTAACTGATTATGGTTTTGAGGGTCATCCATTAAGAAAAGATTTTCCTTTGACTGGTCATACTGAAGTTAGATACAGCGAGAGTCAAAAAAAAGTAATTAACGAACCAGTAAAACTAGAACAAAATTATAGAAATTTTGATTATGAAAGTCCTTGGGAGGGCACAAAATACATTAAAGAATTAAAAGAGAATAATGACAAAAAAAATTAAAAACCTTAATTTAAATTTTGGACCTCAACATCCGGCAGCTCATGGGGTTCTTAGACTTATATTAGAATTAGATGGTGAAGTTGTCGAAAAAGCAGATCCACATATTGGCTTACTACACCGTGGTACTGAAAAATTAATAGAAAATAAAACTTATATGCAAGCAGTTCCATATTTTGATCGATTAGATTATGTAGCTCCAATGAATCAGGAACATGCTTTTGCTTTGGCTGTTGAAAAAATTTTAAACATAGATGTTCCAATTAGAGCCCAATTTATAAGAGTGATGTTTTGTGAAATTGGAAGAATTTTAAGTCATATTTTAAATGTTACAACACAAGCATTAGATGTTGGAGCTTTAACACCATCGTTATGGGGTTTTGAAGAAAGAGAGACTTTAATGACTTTTTATGAAAGAGCATCCGGATCAAGATTACATGCAAATTATTTTAGAGCAGGTGGTGTGCATCAAGATTTACCAGCAGGTTTAGAGACAGATATTGCAAAATTCTGTGAAACTTTTCCAAAAATAATAAATGATTTAGAAAACTTATTGACTGACAATAGAATATTCAAGCAAAGAAACGTCGATATTGGTGTTGTTACAAAAGAAGACGCTCTCGATTATTCTTTTAGTGGTGTTATGATTAGAGGCTCTGGTGTTCCATGGGATCTAAGAAAATCACAACCTTATGATTGTTATAATCAACTAGAATTTAAAATTCCTGTAGGAAAAAATGGAGATTGTTACGATAGATACTTATGCAGGATTGAAGAAATGAAAGAAAGTATCAAAATAATTAAACAATGTTTATCAAAAATGGAAAAAGGTCCAATCAAAACCTTAGATGGAAAAATAACACCTCCATCAAAAAAAGATATTAAACAATCGATGGAAGCTTTGATACATCACTTTAAATTATTTACTGAAGGATATCGTGTACCTGAAGACGAAATTTATACAGCAGTTGAGGCACCTAAAGGAGAATTTGGAGTTTATTTAATATCAGATGGATCAAGTAAACCTTATAAATGTAAAATCAGAGCGCCTGGGTTTTCACATCTACAATCGATGGATTATTTAATTAAAGGACATATGTTGGCTGATGTTCCTGCTGTGCTCGGTTCTTTAGATATAGTTTTTGGTGAGGTTGATAGATGAGTTTAAAGAGACCAGCTAAAGATCAACCAGAGAACTTTGAATTTAATTCATCTTCTTTAGATGCAGCAAATAAGTTTATTTCAAAATATCCCAAAGGAAAACAACAAAGTGCAGTCATGGCATTGTTATATATAGCTCAAAAACAAAATGATAACTGGATACCTTTAGTTGCAATGAAATACATAGCCAAACTTTTAGATATGCCTTACATAAAAGTTTATGAAGTGGCGACTTTTTATAGTATGTTTAACTTATCACCAGTTGGAAAATATTTAATTCAAGTTTGTACCACAACACCTTGTATGATAAGGGGAGCTGGTAAATTAGTTGAGGCCTGCAAAGAAAAAATATCTGAAAATGAGTCTGAATTATTACCGGATAAAAACTGTTCATGGATGGAGGTAGAGTGTTTAGGTGCATGTGTTACTGCTCCAATGATGCAAATTAATGATGATTATTATGAAGATTTAGACAAGGAAAAAACTTTAGAAATTTTAGATAAAATTTTAAAAGATGAAAAACCTAAACCAGGTTCATACAGAGGACGCACAAACAATGAACCAGAAAACGGAAGAAAAACATTAATGGAATTAAAAAATGCTTAAGGATCAAGATAGAATTTTTCAAAATTTATATAACGATTTTGGTTCAGATTTAACATCAGCTCAAAAAAGAGGTGATTGGGTAAATACAAAAGAAATTACTGAAAAAGGTAGAGACTGGATAATTGATGAAATTAAAGACTCTCAATTAAGAGGAAGAGGGGGAGCAGGTTTTCCTACAGGTCTTAAGTGGTCATTTGCACCAAAAGAAGTTGGATCTAGACCTCACTACCTAGTAATTAATGGTGATGAGTCAGAGCCAGGCACTTGTAAAGATAGAGATATCTTAAGGTTTGAACCACATAAACTCATTGAGGGTTGTTTAATAGCTTCATATGCAATTCAAGCAAATGTTTGTTATATTTACATAAGAGGCGAGTATTTTGTTGATGGACAAAAGCTTCAAGCTGCAATTGATGAAGCTTATGAAAAAAAATTAATTGGAAAAAATGCGGCTGGAACTGGATGGGATTTAGATATTTATATACATTACGGTGCAGGAGCTTATATCTGTGGAGAAGAAACTGCATTACTTGAGAGCATTGAAGGTAATAAAGGTCAGCCAAGATTAAAACCACCTTTCCCTGCATTAATTGGTTTGTATGGATGTCCAACAATAATTAACAATGTTGAGACTATAGCTGTAGTTCCAACAATTCTAAGAAGAGGTGGTAAATGGTTTGCTTCCTTAGGTAGAGAAAAAAATACTGGGACTAAAATATTCTGCATTTCTGGAAATGTTAATAATCCATGTAATGTTGAGGAGGAGATGAACATCCCTTTGAAAGAATTAATAGAAGTTCATGCGGGAGGTGTAATAGGCGGTTGGGACAATCTACAAGCTGTAATACCTGGAGGATCTTCAATGCCACTTATTCCCAAAGAAAAGTGTGAAACACTGACAATGGATTTTGACTCTTTAGTTGCTGAAAAAAGTGGACTGGGTACAGCAGGAGTAGTCGTTATAAATAAAGATCAAGACATAATTAAATGTATGGCAAGAATTGCCAGATTCTATAAGCATGAAAGCTGTGGTCAATGCACACCTTGTAGAGAGGGTTCAGGTTGGATGTGGAGAATGCTTGAAAGAATGGCAAAAGGAGAGGCTTCAAAAGATGAAATTGAAATGCTAGGTGATGTAACTAAACAAATTGAAGGTCACACAATATGTGCATTTGGTGAGGGATCATCTTGGCCTGTTCAAGGTTTGTTAAGACATTTTAAGGATGAAATTAAAAAAAGAAATAATTTTGATCCAATTATAAAAGAAACACAAAATATCCCTTACTTGGTAGATCAACACTTGTTAGATAAGAATGCTTAAATTAAAAGTTAACGATATAGAAGTTGAAGTCGAGGAGGGTTTGACTGTTTTACAAGCTTGTGAAAAAGCTGGAGTCGAAATTCCAAGATTTTGCTATCATGAAAAATTATCGATTGCTGGAAATTGCAGAATGTGTCTTGTGGAGATGGAAAAATCTCCAAAACCTATAGCCTCTTGTGCAATGCCTGCTGCTGAGGGTATGGTTATAAAAACAAATACTCCCAAAATAGAAAAATCTAGAAAGGGCGTAATGGAATTTTTACTAGCAAATCATCCTTTGGATTGTCCTGTTTGTGACCAGGGTGGTGAATGTGATCTTCAAGATCAATCAATGTTTTATGGAATTGATAAATCTAGATTTAAAGAGAATAAAAGAGCAGTTCCTGATAAAAACATGGGTCCACTTATTAAGACCCAAATGACCAGATGTATTCATTGCACTAGATGCATTAGATTTGCAACAGAAATTGCTGGTGTGCCTGAATTAGGTGCAATAGGTAGAGGTGAAGATATGCAAATCACAACATACTTAGAAAAATCAATACAATCAGAATTATCAGGTAATGTAATAGATCTTTGCCCTGTAGGAGCCCTTACTTCTAAACCTTATGTGTTTGAAGCAAGACCCTGGGAGTTAAAAAAAACTGAGACTATTGATGTAATGGATGCTGTTGGATCAAATATAAGAGTAGACACATATGACTGGGAGGTAAAAAGAGTACTACCAGTAATCAATGAGGATATAAATGAGGAATGGATATCAGACAAAACAAGGTATGCTTGTGACGGTCTTTTAAATCAAAGACTAGATACACCATATATTAAATATAATAATAAGTATGAAAAAGCTTCATGGGATGAAGTTTTTAAAATTATAAAATCAAAAATACAAAATACCGACAAAGATAAAATAGCTGGATTTGTGGGTGATCTGATAAATATGGAAGCTAGCTACATATTTAAGGAATTCTTAGAGAGAACCATAGATACAAAAAATTATGAATCTAGATCATCTGATATGTTTATTGATAGCTCTAAAAGAGAAAACTATTTATTCAATTCAACGATTAATGGTATTGAGGAGTCAGATTTTATTCTATTAATTGGTACTAATCCAAGATTTGAAGCCACAATGCTAAATGCAAGAATTCGAAAAGCTTATTTAAAAAATAAAGTTAAAATTGTTTCTTTAAATGATGTAGGCGATCTGACATATCCTTATCAAAGTCTTGATGGAAAAACTCAAACAATCAAAGATATTTTTGAAAATAAAAATGCACTTTCAAAAGACATTATTGATTCTCAAAAACCATTAATAATATTTGGAGAGTCGTTTTTAAAATCTAAGTCAGCTGAATTTTTATTTAGTTCATTTAAAAACTTTTTATTGAATAATAATAAATTTACTAATGATTGGAGCCCTTTTAATTTTTTACCTTCTGATGCAGCTACAGTCGGAAATTTAGATCTTGATGTAATTGACAAAAAAAATGAATTATTAAAAAAACTCAATGAAAATAAATTTGATTTAGTTTTTTTAATGGGGCAAGATAATCTTAAATTTGATAAAAAAAATGAGTTTATAATTTATGTTGGAAGCCATGGGGATAACGGTGCAGAACTTGCAGATATTATTTTACCAGGAGCAGCTTACACAGAACAATCAGGTCATTATACAAATTTAGAAGGCAAATTACAAAAAGCTTATAAAGCATCATATCCACCAGGTGATGCTAAAGAAGATTGGGAAATTATAAATAATCTTGCCGAACTTATGAATAATAGAAAACTCTTTAATGATAAAGATGAGTTAGAGAGCAGTATGTTTAACTATATAAATTTAAAAAAAGAAAAACAAGAAAATCTCTCTAACACTAAAGTAGATTTAATGAATTTTGAGGATGAAATCCTCAAAATAACATATAAGGATTACTATTTTTCAAATGTAATTGCACGATCATCAAAAACAATGTTGAATTGTAATAATTCTAAATTAGAGGTTAAACGAACTGGCACCGAAGGGTAAATAATGGAATATATAAATTTAGTTTTTGAAGAGGTTTACAAAATCCTCTTTCTTCTTGTCCCGGTTTTAGTTTCTGTTGCCATGATTGTTTGGTTAGATAGAAGAGTTTGGGCTTTCGTTCAGAAAAGACAAGGTCCTAATGTTGTTGGTCCTTTTGGTTTATTACAGTCATTAGCTGATGCACTAAAATATATTTTTAAAGAAATCATAATACCAGCTAGCTCTAATAAGATTATTTTTATTTTAGCTCCAATTATTACTATGACTTTAGCTTTAATAGCTTGGGCAGTTATACCTTTTGGAGAAGATCAGGTTTTAGCTAATATAAATGTTGGAATTCTTTATATCTTTGCTGTCTCATCTCTTGGAGTTTATGGAATTATCATGGGGGGTTGGGCGTCCAATTCCAAATATCCTTTTTTGGGGTCAATAAGATCTGCAGCGCAAATGGTTTCTTATGAAGTTTCAATTGGTATTATTATCATTAATGTCCTTTTGTGTGTAGGATCATTAAATTTAAGTGATATCGTTTTAGCACAGCAAAATATCTGGTTCATAATTCCTTTATTTCCAATGTTTGTAATATTTTTTATTTCTGCTTTAGCAGAAACAAATCGACCGCCTTTTGATTTACCAGAAGCTGAAGCAGAATTAGTTGCTGGGTATCAAACTGAATATTCTGGTATGATGTATGCAATGTTCTGGTTAGGTGAGTACGCAAATATTTTATTAATGTGTGCTTTAGGATCGATTTTATTCTTAGGAGGCTGGCTTTCGCCTATTGATTTATATCCATTTAATTTGATACCGGGAGCTATTTGGTTAATTTTAAAAATATTACTTTTATTTATTTTATTTGCATTAGTTAAAGCAGTTGTGCCAAGATATAGATATGATCAATTAATGAGATTGGGTTGGAAAATATTTCTTCCCTTGTCTCTAACTTATGTTGTTTTAACTGCGAGTTATTTATTTTATTTTAACCTTTTACCTACAATCTAGATGAAAATAACAAGATTTTTTAAAACAATATTTATGGTTGATTTTATAACTGGGTTATTAATCGCCTTAAGAGAAATGTTTAAAACAAAAAAAACAATTAATTATCCTTTTGAGAAAGGAAAAATTAGCCCAAGATTTAGAGGAGAGCATGCACTTAGAAGATATCCAAATGGCGAAGAACGATGTATCGCATGTAAACTATGTGAAGCTGTGTGTCCAGCGCAAGCAATTACAATCGAGTCAGCTGAAAGATCTGATGGAAGCAGAAAAACTACGCGTTACGATATTGATATGATGAAATGTATTTATTGTGGTTTATGTGAAGAGTCATGCCCTGTAGATGCAATAGTTCAAGGTCCAAATTTTGAATTTTCAACAGAGACAAGAGAAGAGCTTTATTATACTAAAGAAAAACTACTAGATAATGGTGATAGATGGGAAAATATTTTAGCGGCGAATATAAAATCAGACAATCCTTATAGGTAAATTTATGTTAGCTCATGCGATATTTTTTTATGTCTTTTCGATTATTGCAGTTATTTCGGCCATCATGGTTACAGTTTCGAAAAATACCGTACACTCAGTTTTTTTTTTAATATTAGATTTTATTAGTATTTCATGTCTCTTTATAATGATTGGCGCGGAGTTTCTAGGAATGATAATGCTCATTGTATATGTTGGTGCAGTAGCTGTTTTGTTCTTATTCGTTGTGATGATGTTAAATGTTGCTCAACAAAAAAATCAATGGTTTAATTCTGAGTCAACTACTTCTAGCCACATTCCAGTCGGTTTAATTATAAGCACAATTATTTTTTTTGAATTAATTATTGTTGTAGGTGGTTGGAAATATAAACCTGAGTTGTTTAATCCAAACACTACTCAAAGTTCTAATGAAATAAGTAATACACATTCATTAGGCCAGGTTTTGTATACTGACTACATTCATATTTTTCAAATTAGTGGAATGATATTATTAATTGCAATGATTGGTGCGATCGTTCTTACCTTTAGACGAAGAGAAGGATTAAAAACACAAAGTTATTTGAAACAAATTTCTAGAGAAAGGTCTGAAGGTATCGAAGTTTTAGAAGTTCAATCAAATAAAGGTGTAAAGATAGATGACTGAAATAGGTTTAGGACATTATCTTACTTTAGGAGCGGTTATCTTTAGTATTGGTGTGATTGGTATCTTTCTTAATAGAAAAAATATTATCGTGATTTTGATGAGTATTGAGCTGATATTATTAGCTGTGAACATTAATTTAGTATCATTTTCTATTTATCTTGGTGATTTAACTGGTCAAGTTTTTACATTATTTATTTTAACGGTAGCAGCTGCTGAGGCAGCTATTGGTCTTGCTATAATAGTAGTCTATTACAGAAATGCAGGAACTATAAGAGTTGAAGAGATAGATAAATTAAAAGGATAAAATGGAAATTTCAATTTTAGCATTACCATTAATTGCTTCAATTATATCAGGATTTTTTGGTAAATTTATAGGGGACAGAAATTCTGAGATAGTTACGAGTCTATTAGTATCTATATCAGCTGTTCTTTCAGCAATTGTGTTTTATGAAGTAATTTTTTATCAATACGAGGAAAATATCAAAATTGCTACATGGATTAATTCTGGATCATTAGAGGTAAACTGGTCAATGAAAATTGATGCATTATCATCAGTAATGTTGGTAGTCGTAACTTTTATTTCTGCGTTGGTACATATCTACTCAATTGGGTACATGTCTCATGACCCTCATAAACCAAGATTTATGGCCTATTTATCGCTATTTACTTTTGCTATGTTAATGTTGGTAACAGCTGATAACTTTATTCAATTATTTTTTGGATGGGAGGGGGTTGGTCTTTGCTCGTATTTTTTAATTGGTTTTTGGTTTAAAAAGGAAACTGCGAATGCAGCAGCAATTAAAGCATTTGTTGTAAATAGAGTAGGAGATTTTGGTTTTGCTCTTGGTATATTTTTAATTTTTTATTTGTTTGGTACAGTTAACTACACAGAAGTTTTTGATCAAATCCCAACAGTTGTAGATGAAAAACTAAATTTTTTAGGGATACAAATTAATGCGATAGATTTAATTTGTATACTATTGTTCATTGGAGCTATGGGTAAATCAGCTCAAATTTTTTTACATACTTGGTTACCAGATGCAATGGAAGGTCCAACACCTGTTTCAGCTTTAATTCATGCAGCGACTATGGTTACCGCTGGAGTTTTTTTAGTCGTAAGGTGTTCTACTATATATGAATATTCAGAATTGGCTTTAAACATAGTTACTATAATCGGTATGAGCACTGCTTTTTTTGCAGCCAGTGTAGCTTTAGTTCAAACAGATATAAAAAAAATTATTGCCTATTCCACATGTAGCCAATTAGGTTATATGTTTTTTGCAGCAGGAGTAGGTGCATATAATGTTGCAATGTTTCATTTATTCACTCATGCATTTTTTAAAGCATTATTATTTTTAGGTTCAGGATCTGTTATTCATGCTTTTAAAGATGAACAAAATATAAATAATATGGGAGGAGTATGGAGAAAATTGCCTTACACTTACGCTTTGATGATAATAGGAACTTTAGCATTAACAGGCTTCCCTTTGCTATCAGGTTTTTATTCTAAGGATGCGATCATTGAATTTGCATATTTAAGTGGCACAACTACTGGCTACTATGCAGCTGGAATAGGAATATTTACAGCTTTTTTAACCTCTATTTATTCTTGGAGACTAATGTTTAAAACTTTTCATGGTCAATATAACAACAAGAAACTCAATATCGAAGAGACACATGAGTCTCCATTAGTTATGTTAATACCTCTGATAATATTATCTCTTGGAGCAATTTTTGCTGGATTTATTTTTAAGGATTTATTTATAAGTTATGAAGGAATTAATAATTTTTGGAATAAATCGATTTTCTTTTTAGAACCATTAAGCACTGACCACCCACCATTGTGGTTTTTAGTTTTAACCCCAACATTAGTAACTTTATCTATACCACTTGCTTATTATTTATTCGTAAAAAATAAGAATTTTTCAGCTCAACTAGTCAGTATTAATGAGCCACTATATAAATTTTTGTTAAACAAATGGTATTTTGACGAAATTTACGAAACATTATTTGTAAAATCTTCAAAAAAATTTGGTTTATTTTTATGGAAATTTTTTGATGTAAAAGTTATTGATGGCTTTGGACCTGATGGTATTTCCGGGATAATTAAAAAATTTTCTATCAAAGCCAATAAATTTCAAAGTGGTTATATTTATCAATATGCATTTATAATGTTACTTGGTTTTTCTGCTTTTTTAACCTTCTTAATTGTTAAATAATGAATTTCCCAATTCTTTCTTCATTAATACTTTTACCTTCCATTGGTGCACTCTTTTTATTTTTTACAAAAAGTAAAAGTGAAAATAAGATTACTGCAAAATATGTTGCCTTATTTACATCTCTAGTAAACTTTTTTTTATCTATTTATTTATGGTTTTTATTTGACCAAGCAACTTCTGCTTTCCAATTTGTTGAAGATAGAATTTGGATCAAAGGTTTAATTAATTACAAAGTAGGAGTTGATGGAATATCAATACTTTTTATAATTCTTACAACATTTATTACACCTCTATGTATAATTTCAGTTAATAATTCAGTCACCAAAAGATTAAATGAATTTTTAATAGCTATACTTGTTATGGAAACTTTCATGATAGGTGTTTTTTGTTCTCTAGATCTTGTTGTTTTTTACTTATTTTTCGAGGCTGGATTAATCCCAATGTTTTTAATTATCGGAATTTGGGGTGGAGCTAGAAGAGTTTATTCTGCTTTTAAGTTTTTTTTATTTACTCTTTTGGGATCAGTTCTAATGTTAGTAGCAATAATTTCAATTTATTGGATCACAGGTACCACAGATGTTGTTCAACTTTATGAATTAGGTATAGACACGAAATATCAAAATTTGTTGTGGCTAGCTTTTTTTAGTTCATTTGCAGTAAAAACTCCAATGTGGCCAGTTCATACATGGCTTCCAGATGCACACGTTGAAGCTCCAACAGCAGGATCGGTGTTGTTAGCTGCTATTTTACTTAAAATGGCAGGCTATGGATTTATAAGATTTTCTTTGGGATTATTTCCCTCCGCTTCAGAGGTTTTTACTCCTTTAATTTATACATTAAGTGTTATTGCAATCATTTTCACGTCGTTAATAGCTTTAATGCAAGAGGATATGAAAAAATTAATAGCTTATTCTTCTGTGGCCCATATGGGGTTTGTTACTTTAGGTATATTTACAATCCAACAGCAAGGTATTGAAGGAAGTATAATTCAAATGATCAGTCACGGTCTAGTATCAGCAGCTTTATTTTTATGTGTTGGCGTTGTTTATGATCGAATGCATTCTAGATTGATCGCAACCTATGGAGGTATTGTTACTGTTATACCCAAATATGCTATTTTATTTATGGTATTTACTTTAGCTGCTTTAGGATTACCAGGAACAAGTGGGTTTGTTGGTGAATTTTTAATTTTAATGGCTGCTTTTAAAGATAATTTTTTAGTAGCAGTATTAGCTAGTTTAGGAGTTATCATTGGAGCAGCATATATGCTTTGGTTATACAAAAGAGTTATTTTTGGAAAACTAATAAACTCTGAGTTGAAAAAAATGATTGATTTAAATAAATCAGAGGCGTTCACGCTTACCTGTTTAGCTATACCAACTTTATATTTCGGTTTTTATCCAGAACCATTAATTAACACTATTGAAGTTTCAATAAGAGATTTAATAGATACATATAACTTCAGTGTGGCAAGCAAACAATGAATAATATTGAATTAATATTTCCAGAAATTTTTATCTCATTATCAATAATGTTTTTACTTATCTTAGGAGTTTTTAAAAAAGATAGTTCAAAAATAATTCATAATATTTCATTATTAGTTTTATTAATTACAGCAGTCATTACATTTAATGAAACTTTAAGTATTAATCCGACAACTCTATTTAATGAGAGTATTATCATTGATTATTTGTCATCATTAATGAAGATTATAACTTTATTGGGTGCTTTTGTAGTTTTGCTAATTTCATCAAATTATTTAAGAACCTTTAAAATTTTCAAAATTGAATATCCAATTTTAATTCTAAGTTCTGTATTGGGCATGATGATTATGATCAGCTCTAATGATCTAATTGTTTTCTATATGGGTTTAGAGCTTCAGTCATTAGCCTTGTATGTTTTGGCAACATTTAATAGAGATCAATTAAAATCATCTGAAGCAGGATTAAAATATTTTGTTTTAAGTGCATTATCCTCAGGTTTATTATTGTACGGTTGCTCTTTGATTTATGGTTTTACAGGTTCAACAAATTTTAATGTTATTTCAACCCAATTTAATACAAATGAATATGCTATTACTTTTGGAATAGTTTTTATTTTGGTGGGTTTATCGTTTAAGATTTCTGCTGTACCTTTTCATATGTGGGCCCCAGACGTTTATGAAGGGTCGCCAACATCAGTAACATTATTTTTCACAATGGTTCCTAAAATAGCAGCGTTAACTGTGTTTATAAGATTTTTATATGTTCCTTTTTTAAATCTTATTGATCAGTGGCAAATGATTTTAGTTTTTTTATCAATCGCATCCATGCTTTTTGGTGCGATAGCAGCAATAGGACAAAAAAATCTTAAAAGACTTATAGCTTATAGCTCTATTAGTCATATTGGATATGCATTAGCAGGTTTAGCAACTGGGTCTAATGAAGGGATACAAAACTCAGTTATCTATATGACCATTTATATTATCATGAACTTAGGTTTTTTTTCATGTTTGTTAATGATGAAAAGAAACAATATTTATTATGAACAAATAGATGATTTATCAGGATTATCAAAAAATCATCCCTTGCTTTCAATTTCATTATTAATAATTCTATTTTCTCTAGCTGGAATACCACCGCTAGCAGGTTTTTTTGCAAAATTTTATATTTTTAAATCTGTTATTGAACAGTCAATGTATTTTTTAGCTATTGTTGGACTATTATCAACAGTAGTAGCAGCGTTTTATTACTTGCGAATTATTAAGATAATGTATTTTGATGAGGAAAAAGATAGTTACGACAAAGATCATAACCTTTGGTTGAAGTTATCTTTAACAGTTTCTACAATACTAATTTTAATGTACTTTATTTTTCCTAGTGAATTGATTGATGTAGTTTCAAAAATCAAGATAATTTAATGAAATTTAAAATATTTAGATTTAATAAAGTAAAAAGTACCAACAATACCGCAATAAGAATAATCAAAAATTATAATTATGATTTTGGTATGATCTTATCTGATTTGCAAGTTAATGGTAGAGGTCAATATGGAAAAAAATGGGTTTCCTATAAAGGAAATTTATTCGTAAGTTTTTTTTATAATCTTAAAAATTTTAAGATATCTTTAAATAAATTAACTAAAATTAATTGTTTAATTGTTAAAAAATGTATTTCACAATATTATAAAAAAAAGATTCATTTTAAAAAACCTAATGATCTTTTAATCCAAAAAAAAAAGATATGTGGAATATTACAAGAAAAAGTGAATAAATTTAATAATACTTATTTGATTGTTGGAATTGGTGTAAATTTAATAAAAAGTCCCTTTATAAGAAATTATCCAACTACTCATTTAAGAGAGCTTATAAACAAAGATATATCAAAAAAAAAATTTGAATTAAAACTAAAAAAGATTTTTGAAAACAATTTAAAGAGATTAATTAAAAAAAGAGTATAAATATAAATATGCTAATTTTAGGAGATATTGGAAATTCAGTAACTAAATTATTTTTAGTAAATCCTAAAGATAAGATCTTAAAAAAAATAAGTTTACCATCAAAATCAATAACAAACTCAATTCTTAATAAAAAATTTAAAAGTTTAACAAAAGATTTCAAAAATATTGAAAAGATATTATTTTGTAGCGTTGTCCCAAAAACTTTTAACTCTATTAAAAGATTTATATCAAAAAAAACTAAAGTTAAGTGTTATGAAATTAAAGATCTCAATTTAAAATCTATTCTAAATATAAAAGCAAACTTTAAACAAGTCGGTTCTGATAGACTGGCAAATGCAATAAGTTTAATGAGTCCTAAGAAAAATTTTATCATTTTAGATTTTGGCACAGCTACAACGTTCGATGTATTAGTAAATAATACTTACCGAGGAGGTGTTATTGCTCCCGGTATAAGTATTTCATTAAATACTTTAACTGATAAGGCTTCTCTGATACCAAAAATTAATCTTAAAAAAATAAAAAAAGTAATTGGAATTGATACGAATTCAGCTGTTAAATCAGGTTTCTTTTGGGGCTATGCAGGCTTAATTGACAATATTATTAATTTGATTAAGAAAGAGACGAGAAAATCTTATAAGGTTGTTATTACTGGTGGCTTTTCTGATTTATTTAAAAATTCGATTAAAACAAAAGTTATTGAAAACAAAGATATCACTATTAAGGGTCTTATAAAAATTTCTAAATTATTAAATAGATGAAAGAAGAATTATTATTTTGTCCACTAGGTGGATCTGGTGAAATTGGGATGAACATGAATCTGTTTGGTTATGGTTTACCAGGTGACCACAAATGGATCATGGTTGATATTGGTGTTACTTTTGCAGATGATACTCTTCCTGGAATAGATTTAATTTATCCAGATCCAGGATTTATTGTTGAAAAGAAAGATAATTTATTAGGTATAGTTCTTACCCATGCCCATGAAGATCACATTGGAGCAATTGCTCATTTATGGCCAAAACTTCAATGCAAGATATACGCAACACCGTTCACAGCTGTTTTGATAAAGGAAAAATTTAAAGAAAAACATATTGATATTACAAAAGATCTACAAATTGTTGAATTAAATGGAAATATTTCATTAGAAAAGTTTGAGATTGAATACATCACTTTAACACATTCAATACTAGAGCCAAATGGTTTGAGAATTAAAACCCCAGCAGGTGTAATTCTACATACTGGAGACTGGAAAGTTGATCCAAATCCATTAATTGGAGATGAAATTAATTCTAAAAGGTTAAAAGAAATAGGTGATGAGGGTGTCTTAGCTATGATTTGTGACTCAACAAATGTTTTTAGCGCTGGAAGATCAGGATCAGAGTTAGATGTAAGAAAAAATTTGTTAAATATAGTTAATCGATTAAAAAAAAGAGTTATAATTACGTCTTTTGCATCCAATGTCGCAAGAATGGAAACAGCTTTTTACTGTGCTGAAAAATCTGGTAGACAGATATCTTTAGTTGGAAGATCAATGCACAGAATTTATAAGGCTGCAAGACAATGTGGATATTTAAAAAATACAATTGAACCTATTGATCCTAGGGATGCAAAAAATTTCTCTAGAGAAAAAATTCTCTATTTATGCACAGGTAGTCAAGGAGAACCAATGGGAGCAATGATGCGAATAGCAAATTATATTCATCCAGATGTTTTTATTGAAAAAGATGACGCTGTTATTTTTTCATCAAAAATTATTCCAGGTAATGAAAAAAAACTTTATAAGCTCCATAATCAATTAGTGAAAGATGGTATTGAGGTGATCTCTGAAGAAACTGAGTTTATTCATGTGTCAGGTCATCCAAATCGAGAAGATCTCAAAGATATGTATCAATGGGTCAAGCCACAATGTGTTATTCCAGTACATGGAGAGCACAGACATATGATAGAACATATCAATTTTGCAAAAGAAATGCAGGTTCCTCATCCTGTTCAAGTTGAAAATGGAGATATTGTAAAATTATCACCTGGAGATAAACCAGAAGTTTATGATAAAGCACCGAGTGGTAGATTATATTTAGATGGAAATGTTAGTGTTGAAGAGGACTCGCAGTCAATAAAAGACAGAAGAAATTTGAGTAGTAATGGATATTTGGAAATAACAATTTTAATTACTCCAAAGGGAAATATCCATAATAATCCCATAATCACTTTTAGGGGATTACCTGTTTATGAGAAAGAGGATTTTTTATATGGACTAGAAGATGAAATTGAAAAAACAACAAGAACATTTAAACTTGGTAATAAACAGCAAGAGCACAATTTAATAGATGCACTAAAAATTGCTTGTCGTAAATTTACAAAAGAAAAAACTGGAAAAAAACCTTTTGCTAATATTAACTTAGTGAAGATTTAATGAGCCCTACAGGATTAGCAATTATCTATATAATCATTTGGTGGATAGTTTTCTTTGCAATTCTACCAATAGATGTAGAAAGAAATAAAGTCATTAAAATAGAGGGTGAGGATCCAGGCTCTCCAGAAAATCCAAAAATGTTAAAGAAATTTGTTTATTGTACTGGAATTACAACAGTTTTGTTTATAATTATTTACCTACTTATGAAATTTGAATATTTAAATTTAAGAAATATAATCACTTAGAATGTATATTTCACAATCATTTATTCCAATTTTAAAAAACAACCCTTCAGAAGCCAAAATAAAATCACATCAATTAATGTTACGTGTGGGAATGATTAAACAATCATCAGCAGGAATTTACTCTTGGTTACCATTAGGTTTCAAAGTAATGAAAAAGATTGAACAAATTGTTAGAGAAGAACAAAACAAAATTGGGGCTCAAGAAATTTTAATGCCAACCATACAATCAAGTGAAATATGGAAAGAGAGTGGGCGCTATGAGGACTATGGTGAAGAAATGCTCAGAATAAAAGATCGTCAAGATCGTGAAATGCTTTATGGCCCTACTAATGAGGAACTTGTAACAGATATATTTAGAGCTTCAGTGAAATCCTACAAATCTCTTCCGCAACTTTTATATCATATTCAATGGAAATTTAGAGATGAGATTAGACCACGATTTGGAATAATGAGATGCAGAGAGTTTTATATGAAAGATGCTTACTCATTCGATATTTCTGATGAGGAAGCTTTATTTTCTTATAATAAATTTTTCTTATCTTATTTAAAAACTTTTAAAAGATTAGATCTTACAGCTATCCCAATGGCTGCTGATACAGGACCTATAGGAGGTAATCTTTCGCATGAGTTCATTATTTTGGCTGAAACCGGTGAAAGTAAAATTTTTACGGATAAAAGAATTTTTGATTTAAAAAGCGAAGGTACAAAATTAGAAAAAAAATCTTTAGAAGATTTGAGAAAAAAATATGAAGAATTTTACTCAGTTACTGATGAAAAATTTGACAAGAATGAGTTTGAAAAAAAAGTTTCAGAAACTAATCGATTGAAAACTAAAGGTATTGAGGTGGGTCATATATTTTACTTTGGTGATAAATATTCAAAACCCATGGAAGCATCAGTAGATCTTCCTGGTGGTAAAAAAGATTTTGTTAAAATGGGCTCATACGGCATAGGAGTTTCAAGGTTAGTCGGCGCAATAATAGAAGCAAAATATGATGAGAAAAATGAAATCATGAAATGGCCAATATCTGTTGCACCATATGATATTGGAATAATAACGATGATAAATAAAAATGATAATTCAGCATTAGAAAAAGCAAATAAGTTTAATTCTGAATTAGAAAAAAACAACATTGACGCAATAATTGACGATACTGATGAAAATTTTTCATCAAAAATAAAAAAGATGAATTTAATAGGTGCCCCATATCAAATAATAATAGGTAAACAAACTGAGGGTGACTTAATAGAATTTAAAGAAGTTGGAAAAGAAACAAGAAAATTAAAAATAGCTGAAATAATAGAAATAATCAAAAAACAAAAAGAAAAAAATTGATTTCTACTTTAGAAAAAGAAATTACCTTCAGGTTTTTGAAAGCTAGAAAAAAAGACGGCTTTCTAAATGTTATTTCAATTTTTTCATTTATAGGTATCAGTCTTGGTGTAGCTGTTTTAATAATTGTTATGTCAGTCATGAATGGTTTCCGGACAGAACTAATAAATAAGATAGTTGGTTTTAATGCTCATATAACTGTCAAACCATATGAAAATGTAATCGAAATTGAAAAGTTAAAACTTAACAATTTAAAACTTATTTCTGATGAATTGATTTTAAGCAATTCAGGTGAGGCCATAATGATTAAAAGCGAGACCTCCAAAGGAATAGTATTGCGAGGTTATAAAAATAATGATTTCTCGAAACTTGAATTAGTAAAGAATAAAAATTTTTCAGGTAATAGAAATAACTTAAGTAAAAATTTTATTTCAATTGGAAAAGAGCTCAGTTTTACTCTAAACCTTGATATAGGGGATGATATTACAATCATGTCCTCAAGTGGAATTGAGACAATAATAGGTAATATACCTAAACAAAAAACTTTTACAGTTGTATCAATTTTTGAAAGTGGACTTGTTGATTTCGACAACAATATAGCTTTTATAAATTTATCGACTCTAGAGGAGTTCTTTAATCTAAATAAGGATGATAGAAATTTAGAAATTTATCTTAAAAATCCTCAAAAAATTGAAGACCAAAAAGAAATAGTACAGAAAATTTTTAAAAATGAATTTGTGTATTCTTGGTCAGATATGAATAGTGCTCTTTTTTCAGCTCTTAAAGTTGAGAGAAATGTGATGTTTATAATATTGTCTTTAATTATTATTGTAGCCGCTTTTAACATAATTTCTGGTTTAACAATATTGGTTAAAAACAAAACAAAAGATATTGCGATATTAAAATCTATTGGTGTACTTAACAAATCAATTGTAAAAATTTTTTTTCTTGTTGGAGTAATAATAGGAACATCTGCTACAATTTTTGGAATTATTCTTGGTATAACTTTTTCAATATATGTTGAAAATTTAAGACAATTTTTAAGCACTTTGTTCAACATAAGTTTGTTTCCAGAAGAAATATATTTTTTAAGTACGATGCCCTCAGAGATTAACCCGCCATCAATTTTATTAATCTCGTTATGCTCAATAATTATTACAATTATTGTTTCAATTTTCCCTGCTTTAAAAGCAGCAAAACTAGATCCTGTTAAAGCATTAAAATATGAATAATTTTATCAAACTTTTAAATATTTCTAAGTCTTTTACTCACCAAAAAAATTTAAAAGTTTTAAAAAAATTAACTTATAATTTTAAACTTGGAAAAATTTATTCTTTAATGGGACCCTCTGGTTCTGGAAAATCAACATTACTAAACTTGTTGTCATTAATCGATAGACCATCAAGTGGTATAATGAAATATGGAAATAAACAGATAGATTATAAAAATTCTAATTATAATGACGTTTTAAGAGCGAATAAAATTGGAATTATATATCAACAGGATAATTTACTTCCAGATTTTACAGCTTTAGAAAATGTATATTTGGCTAATCTTGCTATTGAAAAAAATAAAGAAATCTCAGAAATAAAATCAAAAAAATTATTAAAAAAAGTTGGTTTATCGAATCGAATTTACCATTATCCTGCAGAACTCTCTGGAGGTGAAAAACAAAGAGTATCAATAGCTAGAGCTTTAATTAATGACCCTCAAGTTATCTTAGCCGACGAACCAACAGGAAGTTTAGATTTAGAAACTGCAAAAAGTGTTTTTGATCTTTTAAAAAAACAAATTAATGAAAACCGACTGATTATTTTTGCAACTCATAATAGATTTTTTGCTAAAAAGTCAGATTGCATGTTGGAAATAGTTAATGGTAATATAAAAACCATTAATGCAAGAGTCTAATACTGAAAATTTCAATCATCTAAAAATTCACTCTCAATTCTCTATTTGTGAAGGGGCGATCAAAATAGATGATTTAAAAGATATCTCTAAAGAAAATAAAGTAAAAGCTCTAGGGTTATGTGATACTTCTAATCTATGTGGAGCACTAGAGTTTGCTGAAAAATTATCTAAGTCTGGATCCCAACCAATAATTGGAACTCAAATAAATTTTAAATTAAATGATACAACAGGTCTATTACCTTTATTTGCTTTAAATAAAGATGGATATAAAACAATAATAGAACTGTCCTCATTATCTTTTTTAAAAAATGACGAACTTTCTGAACCCCATTTAGATTTTGATGATTTATTAAATAAAAATGAAGGTGTAGCAGTATTCTCTGGAACAGTGAATGGCTTATTTGGAAAACTATTTGATAAAGGTAAATTTGCAGAAATTAATGAAATTTTTTTAAAATTAAAAGAATGTTATGGAGATAGATTTTATATTGAAATTCAGCGTCATGGTGACCAGAATGAAAAGGAATTTGAAAAATTTAATTTGATAAATTCACAAAAATTGGAAATCCCAATAATTGCTACCAATGAAGTATATTATTTAAACAAAGATATGCACGAAGCACATGATGCATTGATATGTATAAAAAATAAGACCTATATTAATGAAAAAAATAGAGTTAGATATAGTAATCAGCATTATCTTAAGAGTAGTACAGAAATGGTTAATCTATTTGCTGATTTACCAGAGGCACTAGAAAATAATTATAATTTTCCATTTCGATGTAATTTTAGACCTTTATCATCTAAACCTATATTGCCCAATATAAGTTCTGACAAAGGTAATAGTGCAGACGAAATTTTAAAGAAAGACTCATTTGATGGTCTTAACGAAAAATTCAAAAAGATATTTAATTTAGACAATAAAAATTTTTCATCTGACAAAAATTATTTAAAATATAAAGATAGATTAGATCATGAATTAGAAATCATAATCAAGATGAATTATGCAAGTTATTTTTTAATTGTGTCTGATTACATAAAATGGGCAAAAGAAAATGATATTCCAGTTGGACCTGGCAGAGGATCCGGTGCCGGTTCTTTAGTAGCTTGGTGTCTTTCAATAACTGATGTTGACCCGATAAGATTTAATTTAATTTTCGAAAGATTTTTAAATCCAGACAGAATTTCAATGCCTGATTTCGACATAGACTTTTGTGAAGAAAAAAGAGATTTAGTTTTCGAATATTTATCTAAAAAATATAAAAATAGTGTTGCACATATAATAACTTTTGGAAAATTAAAAGCTAGAATGGTTATAAGAGATGTTGGGCGTGTTTTAGGTTTAGCTTATGGTTTTGTTGATAGTATATCAAAAATGATACCGTTTGATCCATCGAGGCCACAAAATCTTACAGAATGTATCGCTGGGGAGCCGCGGCTTCAAAAACTGATAAATGAAGACTCTAGAGTAAAAAAACTCACTGATCTTTCATTAAAGTTAGAGGGTTTAAATAGAAATGTTGCAACTCATGCCGCAGGTGTTGTTATTGCTGATAAAAAATTAACCGAGATTGTTCCATTATATAAGGACTCCACTTCTGACTTATTGTTGCCATCAACTCAATTTGACATGTATTCAGCTGAAAATGCAGGATTAATAAAGTTTGATTTTTTAGGTTTAAAGACTCTAACAGTTATTAATAACACTCAGAAATTGATAAGAAAAAAAAATAAAAGTTTTAATATTGAAAATATTAATTTTGAGGATCAAAAAGTTTTTGATTTATTGTCGTCTGGTAAAACTGTGGGTTTATTTCAAATTGAGAGTGCTGGAATGCGTGAAGCTTTAATGCAAATGAAACCAAATCACATAGAGGATATTATTGCACTGGTAGCACTTTATAGACCAGGTCCAATGAGTAACATACCAATCTATAACGATTGCAAACATGGAAAACAGACACCAGATTATTTGCATCCTTTGCTTGAAGATATTTTACGACCTACGTATGGAGTGATTATTTATCAAGAACAAGTAATGCAAATTGCACAAAAACTCTCTGGTTTCACAGCTGGTCAAGCTGACATATTAAGGAGAGCGATGGGTAAAAAGAAAAGAGCTGAATTAGAAAAACAAAAACAAAGTTTCATTTCTGGTGCTGTGAACAATGGAATTAGCAAAGATGTTGCAGCTGGGATTTTTTTAAAAATAGAGCCATTTGCTGAATATGGTTTCAACAAGAGTCATGCAGCTGCCTATGCAATTATTTCCTATCAAACTGCTTATCTAAAAACCTATCATCCTAAAGAATTTATTGCTGCATCAATGACGATGGATATATCAAATCAAAATAAATTAAGTGAATTTTATGAAGAATTGAAAAGACTAAATATAGAAATAGTAAGACCTGATATAAACGACTGTTATGCTGATTTTAGAACTGATGGAGAAAAATTTTATTATGCTTTAGGTGCTATCAAAGCGGTAGGATATGAGGCAGTTTCAAACATTGTGGAAGAAAGAATTAAAAATGGAAAATTTAGCTCTATTAATGATTTTTTAAATAGAGTAAATCCAAAAGACATAAACAAGTTACAGTTAGAAGGTTTAGTAAAAGCAGGTGCTTTTGACAATATAAACCTAAATAGACAATCGTTGTTTAATTCGATACCAAAATTTATTTCAAAATCTAAAAATATTTATGAAAATAAATCTGCTAATCAGATTGATTTATTCGGTGAAAATAATACGCAGGATGACGAAGTAATAATAAAGATTGATGATTGGAAGTTTGAAGAAAGATTATCAAAAGAATTTGAGTCAGTTGGCTTTTTTATATCTGATCACCCATTAAATCAATTCAAAGAAATATTTGAAGACTATAATATAAATGATTATCAAAGTTTTAATAATGATAACAACATCATAAACTCAAACATCGCTGCAACTTTATTAAAGGTTCAAGAGAGAAAAACAGCCAAAGGAAATCCTTATGCTGTTTTGAAATTAACTGACCTAACAAGTGTTTTTGAATTGTTTATTTTTTCTGAAGTTTTAGAGAAAAATCGAGATATATTAAAAGATGGATCATCAATAATACTAACTTTGGCAAAATCAATTTCGGATGTAGATAATCGTTTTAAAAGAACAAATGTTCAAAAAATTGCTTCACTTTCAGAATTAATAAATAAGCCAATTGAGGAAGTGCTTTTCAATTTAAAGTCACTAAAGGAATTAAATGAAATCTCAAAAATTATTCCTGATAATGGAAACACAGTTGTTAAAATTAAGTTACGAGATAAAAATAATGAATTAGATTTTACTCTTAAAAATAAGAGAAATATTGACAGAAAAATGTTGAATATAATTAGAAATAAGGAGATTTCTGCGATTATTCGATGATTTTAAGCTTGTTAAATAAAAAAAATCTTTGTAAATAGTCACTAAAATTAACAAAAAACGCACACAGTTTTTGGTTTTATACCTCCGGTCCTTAGTTGGAAATTACTGTGGTGGCTCAACCGGGAATAAATATGAAAATACCTAACGTTACAATTCAACAATTATTAGAAGCTGGTGTTCATTTAGGTCATAAAACACTTAGATGGAATCCAAAAATGAAAAAATATATTTTTGGAAAAAGAGACTCTATACACATCATAGATTTAACTCAAACTTTAGAGTTGACGAAAGTTGCGCTTCAGAAAATACATGAAGTAATTTCAAATAATGGAAAGATTTTATTTGTTTCCACCAAAAAACAAGCATCTGAGGCTATAGCAGAAGTTGCGAAAGAAACTGATCAGTACTTTGTGAACTATAGATGGTTAGGTGGCATGCTAACAAACTGGGGCACCATTTCAAATTCAATCAAAAAACTCAAAAATTTGGAACAAAATTTAGTTTCTGAAAATAGAGGTTTCACAAAGAAAGAACTTCTTAAAATGAGTGTTAAAAAAGATAAGTTACAAAGATCTTTAGGGGGTATTTCAGAAATGAAAAAAATACCTGATTTAGTATTTATTATTGACACTAATTATGAATCTTTAGCTATTCAGGAGTCTGTGAAATTAGGAATTCCAATTGTAGCAATATTAGATAGTAATTCAAATCCAGATGGAATTGATTTCCCGATTCCAGGTAATGATGATGCAAGAAGAGCTATTGATTTGTATTGCAACTTAATAAAAGAGACAATTGAATCAGCAAAAAAATCAGCTCCAGTTGAAGAAAAAAAAGAAATTAAAAAGAAAGAGGCTAAACCAAATAAAACTGTTCAAGAAAAAGACAGAGAAAAACTAGAAGAGAAATTTAGTGAAAAAAAAAAAGAGACAATAAATTAAAATGAGTGATATTGAAAAAGTAAAGAAACTTAGATCGGCCACTGGTGCAGGTTTTAAGGATTGTAATTTAGCCATTAAAGAGTCTGATGGAGATTTGGATAAAGCAATAGAAATTTTAAGAATTAAAGGAGTGTCTAAAGCCTCAAAAAAAA
>CACHMJ010000007.1 GCA_902580895.1 uncultured Pelagibacteraceae bacterium
TTGATCAACTTGTTGCAAATGGTAAGGTTGAAAGTAAATTTAATATAAGTTTTTTTACAAATGCTGACTCAAGAGAAGCTGAGCTAGCTGGAATAGCAAGTTCATTTATGGGCTCAATTTTTTCTATACTTGTTTGTTTAATGATAGCTTTTCCTGTTGCGGTTCTAGCCGCAATCTATCTTGAAGAATTTGCCCCTAAAAATAGATTTACTGATTTTATTGAAGTTAATATAAACAACTTAGCAGCGGTTCCATCTATAGTTTTTGGTCTATTAGGGTTAGGAGTTTTATTGGCTATATTTCATTTACCAAGGTCTACCCCATTAGTTGGAGGTATCACTTTGTCCTTAATGACTTTACCAACAATAATTATAGCTGCTAGAGCATCTTTAAAAGCAGTTCCACCAAGTATAAGAGAGGCAGCACTTGCTATGGGAGCAAGTCGAATGCAAACCACAATGCATCATACAGTTCCTCTTTCTATGCCTGGCACGTTATCAGGAACAATAATTGGTTTAGCTCAAGCTTTAGGAGAAACTGCACCCTTAATTTTAATTGGAATGGTTGCTTTTGTTAACACGATACCTGGATCACCCATGGATCCTGCTGCAAGCTTACCAGTTCAAATTTATATTTGGGCTGAAAGTGCTGAAAGGGGATTTGTAGAAAAAGTTTCGGCATGTATAATGGTCTTACTTGGCTTTTTAATAATAATGAATTTATTTGCCCAAATAATAAGACATAAGTTTGAGAAAAAATGGAGTTAAAATGATAAAGATTAAAGCAAAAGATGTTGATGTTTTTTATGGAAAAAAACAAGCGCTCTTTAATATAAGTTTAGATATTGAGGAAAATCAAGTAACGGCATTAATTGGTCCATCTGGTTGTGGTAAATCAACTTTCCTAAGATGTCTTAATAGAATGAATGATGTAATTGATATCTGTAGTGTTAAAGGAGAAATTTTAATTAATGATTTTAATATCAATGATAAAAGTTGTGATGTCGTAAGACTAAGAGAAAAAATTGGTATGGTTTTTCAAAAACCCAATCCTTTCCCAAAAACTTTATATGAAAATGTGTCTTACGGTCCAACAATTCATGGTATGGCTCAATCAAAACAAGAAATGGATGAAATTGTTGAAACTAGTTTGAAAAAGGCTGCACTATGGGAAGAGGTAAAAGATAGGTTGCATGAACCTGGAACTGGATTATCTGGAGGACAACAGCAAAGACTTTGTATTGCTAGAGCGATTTCTGTAAGACCTGAAGTTATATTAATGGATGAACCTTGTTCAGCATTAGATCCAATAGCAACAGCACAAATTGAAGAATTGATTGATGAGTTAAAAAAAGAGCACACAATAATAATTGTAACTCATTCTATGGCTCAAGCAGCACGTGTTTCTCAAAATACAGGTTTTTTTCATTTAGGTCAATTGATTGAACATGGATCTACTGATAAAATATTTAAGAATCCTGATAATAAAAAAACGCAAGATTATATAACAGGGAGGTTTGGATAATGTCTGAAGCACCACATACAGTCAAATCTTACGAAGAAGAATTAAAAAATCTTAATGCTAATATAATTAAAATGGGAAGTGCATGTGAAGATTCTTTAGGTAAAGCAATTCAAGCCATTACAACAAGAGATAATGATATTGCAGAAGCTGTTATTCAAGAAGATGAAAAAATAGATAAATATGAGACTTTAATTGAACAGCAAGTTGTGAATTTAATTGCTTTAAGACAACCTATGGCAATTGATTTAAGAGAGACAGTAACGGCTTTGAAAATGTCTTCAGATTTAGAAAGAATAGGTGATTTAGCAAAAAATATATCCAAGAGAACACTTTTGCTTAACGAAAATCTTCCAAAGAACTTGGTAGACTCATTGAATAGAGTATCTACCAATGTTCAAAAACAATTAAAATCAACATTAGATGCTTATCTAGAAAGATCTGCGCCAATGGCAGTAAATGTTTGGGAAGGTGATGAGCAAATAGATGATCTAACAAATCTTTGTATGCAAGAAGTTATAAAATATCTTAAAGAAAATGAAAAAAATTTAGAAGATGGAACCCATTTATTGTTTGTAACTAAAAACATAGAGCGTATTGGTGATCATACTACAAATGTTGCAGAACAAGTTTACTATTTAGTTAAAGGCGAATATTTAGAAGGTGATAGACCCAAGGGAACAGAGCCAATTGTAACCGGAGAAAAATGATTTATGTCAGCTCATGTTTTCATAGCTGAAGATGAAGCATCAATTGTTAGTTTGTTAAAGTACAATCTTGAAAAAGAAGGTTATAAAGTCAGTCATTCAGAAAATGGAGAAGATGCTCTTAAACAAATAAAATTAAAACAGCCAGATTTAATATTAATGGATTGGATGTTACCAGAATTATCTGGTGTTGAAATTTGTAAAAACTTAAAAAAAGATAATAAGTTTAATGATATTCCTGTCATTATGTTAACTGCAAAAGGGGAGGAAGAAGACAAATTAAAAGCATTTGATACAGGTGCAGATGATTATGTAACTAAACCTTTTAGTCAAAAAGAATTGAATGCTAGAATTAAATCTTTATTGAGAAGATCTAAACCTCAATCATCATCAGACATTGTAGAATTTACTGATTTAAAAATAGATCGGATTACAAAAAGAGTTTATAGAAAAGATAAAGAAATTACTTTGGGTCCAACTGAATTTAAACTCTTAGATTTTTTTATCAAAAATCCAAAAAGAGTTTATTCAAGAGAACAACTCTTAAACAATGTTTGGGGAGAAAATATATATGTTGAGTCTAGAACAGTTGATGTTCATATTAGAAGATTAAGACAAGCAATTAACATACAAAATACAAAACCTTTAATTAGAACAGTAAGATCAGCTGGTTATTCTTTAGAATCTTGAAGATCTTTGGGTCTTATAAATTTTTTTAATACTCCCTTTTTCTCAACTTCATTCCAGGATTTAATATCAAACTCAATTTTTGCAAATGCTGCTGTTGGGAATTTATAATTCATTAGTTTAAAATTATTCGTATTATGATTTTTTGTAAGATTTCGTACTAAATTTTTCACTGATGGTTCATGGTTTATAATCAAAATTGATTTATATTCACTGGATATTTCTTTAATTTTTTTTACAATTGCATTCTCATCAACTAAATATAAATCTTTTGAAAAATTAACTTTTTTTGGCTTATTAATTTTCTTGGATAAAATTTGAAAAGTTTTTTTTGTTCTTTTTGATGATGAAATTAATGCATAATCAAATTCAAATTTTTTTTTAACAAAAAATTCACAAATCATTTTTGCATTTTTCTTGCCTCTTTTAGTAAGTGGTCTATCAAAATCATTAATACTTAAATCATCCCAACTAGATTTTGCGTGTCTCATGACGTATAATTGATACATAAAATCTAAATATATGACTGCTTTAAAAAAACAACATAAAGAAGAGTTGAAATCTAAATATATAAATAGAGAGCTTTCTTGGTTAAAATTCAACGATAGAGTACTTTTAGAGGCGCAAAATATCGAAAATCCTCTTTATGAAAGAGTAAAGTTTTTATCAATTGCTGGGTCTAATCTAGATGAATTTTTTATGGTCCGTGTAGCTGGGTTATATAGTCAAATAAAACAAGAAGTTGACTCACTAAGCTCTGATGGTTTGACACCTGAAGAGCAAATGGATGAGGTAGTGCTTGAAACTAAGAATCTATTAAAAAAACAGAACAAAATTTTTATTCAACTGATTATGGAATTAAAAAAAAATAATATCAATTTAGTTAAACCAGTTAATTTAAATACTAAGGATAAAAAAAAACTTTTAGAAATATTTAAAGAAGAGATTTACCCTTTATTAACACCATCAGCAATTGATCCTGCACATCCATTTCCATTTATAATCAATCAAGGAAGAGCAATTGTAATGAAGTTAAGAAAAAAAAATAAAAAAAGGATTTTAAACTCAATAATAGTAATACCAAAAGCATTATCTAGATTTATTGAAATTGAGTCTTCAAAAAATCATAAGAAATTTGTGATTCTAGATGATGTAATAAGTTTTTTTGCTAATGAAATTTTTCCAGATCATGATTTAGAAAAGAAAATGATTTTTAGAGTAATAAGAGACAGCGATGTAGAGATTCAAGAGGAAGCAGAAGATTTGGTTAGATCTTTTGAATTGGCTTTAAAAAGACGTAGAACGGGTGATATTGTTCGTTTAGAGGTTCTTGAAAATAGTGATAACGAATTGATAAGATTTATAACTAATAAATTAGATATAAATCCTGACTATATTTATGATGTTGCTGGCCTTGTTGGAATTCAAGATATAGATCAAATATGTAAAGTAAAAAATCCAAAATTAAGATTTAAACATTTTACACCTAGAGAAGTTGAAAGATTAAAAGAATATAATGATAATTTTTTTGAAACTATTAAAAAGAAAGATTTAGTTGTTCATCATCCTTTTGAAACATTTGACTCAGTAATTGAATTTTTAAACCAAGCAGCAAATGATAAAAAAGTTATAGCTATAAAACAAACTCTATATAGAACAACTCTAGACTCACCTATTGTTAAAGCTTTAATAACAGCTGCAGAAAACGGAAAAACAGTTACCGCTTTAATTGAAATTAAAGCTAGATTTGATGAGGAAGCTAATATTCAACTATCAAGAAGTTTAGAAAAAGTAGGTGTTCAAATTGTTTATGGTTTTGCTAAATATAAAACTCATGCAAAATCATCATTAGTTTTAAGAAGAGAACAGGGTAAAATACAAACTTATTTTCATTTAGGAACTGGCAATTATCATCCAGTAAATGCTAAAATTTATACTGATTTGTCTTTATTTAGTTGTGATAAGAAAATGGCATCAGATGTTGAAAAGTTTTTCAATTATGTAACAGGATACGCAAAACCAAAAAATTTAAATAAAATTTCTATTTCGCCAGTAAATATGAGGCAAACCTTAAATGAAAATATTGATGCTGAAATTAAAAATTCTAAAAATGGAAAATTTGCAGCTATTTGGGCAAAAATGAACTCTTTAGTAGATCCAGAAATTATTGATAAATTTTATGAAGCTTCGAATGCTGGTGTAAAAATTCATTTATTTGTAAGGGGTGTTTGTTGTTTAAGACCAGGAGTAAAAGATAGATCAGAAAACATATTTGTAAAAAGTATCATAGGAAGATTTTTAGAGCATTCTAGAATTTACTGCTTTAGTAATGGTACAAAAAAAATGCCTAATAGAAATGCAAAAGTATATATTTCGTCAGCTGATTTAATGCCGAGAAATTTAAATCGAAGGGTAGAACTTCTAGTCCCAATTGAAAATGAGACTGTTCATGAACAGATCTTAGATCAAATAATGTTGGCAAATTATCTTGATACTAATCAGAGCTGGGAACTTGAAGCTGATGGTAATTATAAAAAAATTAAATATAGTAAGAGCGATTCCTTTTCAGCTCATGAATATTTTATGAATAATCCGAGCTTATCTGGAAGAGGTAAAGCTAAACTAAGAATGCAGCCTAAACAACTGCACTTAAGATTGATTAAAAGTGGAAGTAATTAAAAGTAAAAATAGTTTAAAATTAAATCAGGCAAAATTAGCTATAATAGACATTGGATCAAACTCTATAAGAATGCTAATTTATGAAGATTTCAGTTCTTCTCGTGTGCCTTTTTTTAATGAAAAAGCAGTTTGTGAACTTGGAAAAAATTTAGATAAATCCAAAAAACTTCACAGATCTGGTACCGAATATGCTTTAAAAGTTTTAAAAAGATTCTCTGAAATTTTAAATGTTTCAAAAATCACAAATCTTAAAATCATTGCAACAGCAGTTTTAAGAGAAGCGACTGATACAAAACCATTTATTAATGAAGTTGAAAAACTTTTTAAAACTAAGATTAATATATTATCTGGTGAAGAAGAAGCTGAATGCTCAGCTGAGGGAGTAAAAATAGGCTTTGAAAATGTCAATGGATTAGTTGCTGATCTTGGAGGTGGAAGTTTAGAATTAGCTCGAGTTGAAAATAATATAGTTACTAATAAAACCTCATTACCTATTGGAGTTTTAAGATTATTAAATAATCCTATAGTTAAAAAAAGAAATTTAGCAAAATATATCAAAAAATTATTAAGAGAAGAAAAATGGCTTTCAAAAAAGAAATTTAATAATCTATATTTAGTTGGAGGTACCTGGCGAGCATTATTTAAATTACATCTTTTTCAAAATAATCATCCGGTACATATAATTCATCAATATAGTATTGATAACAATGTTTTATCTAAGTTTGTTGAAAAAATTTCATCTTTTAATAAATCTAAACTTAAAACAGTTGAGTATATTTCAAAATCTAGAACAGCGTATTTACCTTATAGTTGCATTATACTTGATGAAATTATGAGAGTTACAAATCCAAGAAATATAATTTGTTCTATAAGTGGTTTGCGTGAAGGTTCTTTATCAATTGACTATTTTAAAGATGTAAAAGAATCAGAAATTTTTCATAAAGCACTTGAGAATATTGCAAAAAAAAGAGGTGATCTAGGATCGAACTATAAAAAATATTATGATTTTATTCAGCCAGTTTTTGAAGGCAATGAACATTTTAATAAGAAATTATTATATCTGGCATGTGTATTAAGTCATATGGATTGGGGATTAGGAGCATTTCAAAAAGCTGAATTGGTATTTCAAGAAACAATAAATACTCCTTTACTTAGATTGACTCATAAAGAAAGAATACAATTAGCTTTGTCATGTTATTGGCGGTACTGTAGTATCAAGTATAATCCAAAGATGGAGTATCTAACTTTTTTAAATAATAATGAAATTTTTTCAAGCAAACAAGTTGGAGCAGCATTGAGATTTTCACAATCATTGACCTCGATATCTACGATATTTCTTGAAGAGTTTAAATTGTATAAAAGAGGTAATGCTGTATTTTTAAAAATTCCATCACAACATCAAGAAATAATCTCAAAACAAGTTACTAAAAGATTTAAAGCTCTTGCTAGAGAATTATTTTTAGAACCAAGAGTAATTTACTCAAATAATTCAAGATAAATTAAATTTAATTCTATTTTTAATTGAGTGATATTTTTTTGTAACATTATTTTAATTTAAATTCATTTAACTTTAACAATAAGTAAATAATTTTGTAATTTAGTTTATGTATAAAGCACCATCAAAGTTTAAATATTCATTATTTCTTCCCCTGTTTAAATTTTGTTGATTAACTACTTTCTTCCTTCTCTTAAATGAGAAGGGAGAAAGACGATTTGGAATTAATTATTTATAGATGCAGGAGACTGCTCTGCATTTTTCTTAGCAAGCTTTTTTGCTTTTTTTTCTGCAACCTTTTTTTCTAGACCAGCAATTTTAATATTAAGGCTTGATAATTTTTTTTCTTTTGCTGTAATTTTATTTTTAAGTTTGTCTATTGATTTTAATATCTTTGTTTTTTTCTTTTCATTTTTTTTTAGTTTTTTTCTCATTAATGCCTCCGAATTATTTAATATTTGATTTAATCATATAATCCTTAAATAAAAAAGATATTTTGATACAACCTTTAGTTTATAGTTTTTTAAGAACTGTTATTAAATAAAAAAACATTGCTATATGAGAACTATTATTGAATTTTTGATTTAATATTAATTTAAATATCTCTCTTTGATTAAAAAGATGAATTCTAATACCCTGTTCTGGTTTCGAAATTTTAATTAAGTCTTCTGTGTAATAACCAGTAATTTTAGTAGTTAGTCTTCCAGGTTCATTATAAAAAGTTATTATTTTACTCAATTTTGATCTTGATCTATATCCTGTTTCTTCTCTTAATTCCTTATATGCTGATTGGAGAGTTGTTTCCTTTTTTTCCACTATGCCAGAAGGAAACTCGTAGTTAATTTTATTAATTGGAACTCTTTTTTGGGAAACTACTACATATTTGTCTTTAATCTTAGGTATTACTAATGAAAGATTAGAAGTTTTAAGATAATGATAAAACTCTTTTTTTTTAAATTTTTTGTTAATTAAACTTATTCGATTGGTAAGTTTTATATTTTTCAATTTTTTTCTAAAAATAACTTTTTAACAATAAATACAGCAATTAACATTCCGATAAGTTCAGCTAAAATATAATATGGAGTATTTAAATAACTAATACCAGTAAAAGACTCTGTAAATGTTCTAGCAATTGCAACAGCTGGATTTGCAAATGAAGTTGAGGAAGTAAACCAATAACCAGCAGTAATATAAAGACCAACACTAGCAGCAACAGCAATTTTGCCTGACTTCATAGACCCAAAAATTATAATTATAAGACCTAATGTTGCTATTACCTCAGATGTGAATATGTAAATCCCATCTCTTGACTTAGTAGATAATTCATAAATTTCATGTTCAAAAAAGAAATTAGCTAAACCAACACCAATTAAGCAACCAACCAATTGAGCAATGATATAGTAGGGTAATAGTTTTTTTTTTAATTTACCCGTTATTGCCATTGCGATACTTACAAATGGATTAAAATGAGCTCCTGATACATCAGCAAAAACCGTGATAAGCACAAATAAACCTGCTCCTGTTGCTATAGTATTAGCTATTAACATCACAGCAACATCATTAGTTAAGTTTTCAGCCATTAAACCTGAACCAACAATAATCATTACTAAAAAACAACTTCCTAATAGTTCAGCAAGAAAATAGCGACTTTTATTTTTCATAAAGCAGTTCCTTTATTCTTTTATGAATATTATTGTAAACTTTTTCTATTATTTCATCTTTTTTATTTAAGTCGTTTGTTTCATTAAGTAATTTAACAGGATCCTCTATATCCCAATGAATTATCTGATCTTTATTTGGCCAAATAGGACAGACTTCGTTATTGGCATTATTACAAACTGTAATCACATAATCCATTTTAATTTCGCTATCAACGAACGTATTAAAATTTTTAGATCTATAATTTGAAAGATCATAATGTTTTGATAATAAATAATTCTTCACATCTTCATTAATTTTTCCTGTTGGATTACTCCCAGCACTAAAACCTTTATACATATCGTCATACTCGTTATTTATTATACTTTCAGCAATAATACTTCTTGCTGAATTACCTGTGCAAACAAACAATATGTTCTTCATTTAAAAAATAATCTTATAAATTCCAATAACAAATAATGGAATTTGTAATCCAAAGTTAGTGAGTATCGCCTTATCTTTGCTAACAAATCCAGCGATAGTCCATCCAATAACTCCTAATCCATGAAAATATATATTTAATGGATATATATTTAAGTTTGTAAGAAGTATTCCTACTAAAACTAAAAACGTACTAATCCACTTTAGATATTTTTTTATAAACATATTTTCTCCTTCTTATTAATTATAACATTAATGTTACAAATTTATTAAGATGTAACAGTATTAGAGAAAATTTGTTATATATTTATGAATGAAGAAACCAACAATTAAAAATCCTAAGCCTGTGCCATAAATTAGGAAGAAATTCATATTAAATGATTTTGCAAAAAAGAAGGGTAAAAAAAATAAATAACTCACTGGTACCGCTACTAGTATGCTCTTAGTAAAAAGAACTGTTTTTTCTATATCATTATGCTCATAGTAAGAAAAAGCTATAGCTATGAGTGATACAAGAGGCAAAGCAATAATAAAACCTGCAAGCTTTGGATTTTGTCCTGAAAGCCAACTAGCAAAGGCAATTATAATTGCAGCAAGAACAATTTTTAAGGTAAAAAATATCATTAATGATTTAACTTTATTAAAAAAATATCATTAATGATATGATTTTATTTAAGTGTGCATTTTTTGCATAAACCAAAAAACTCAAGATTATATTTACTGTATTTCATGCCATCTTTGTCTTTGAAGTTAGCTAAGTATTTGGAAAGACCTGTACTACTTATTTCTGTTACTTTCTCACAAATCTCACAGATTGAAAACGCAGTAGCTTTAGCCACCTGACAACTTGAATTATGACATGCAATAAAGGCATTTCTACTTTCAATTTTATGAATTTTACCTATTTCAACTAACTTATCTAATGCTCGATAAACTTGCAGAGGAGCTTTAATACCTTTTTTTTGAACATTATAAAGTATTGAGTAGGCCTTAAGTGGCTGAGGTGATTTATCAATTAAATCAAAAATAATTTTCTGATTTTTGGTGAGATTATGTTCTTTGTGCATTTTATTCATTTTACTGATTCCTCATTAGTTTTTCAATTTAATTGATTGTTTGATATTAAATAATGAAAGTATGAACAAAAATAATGCTGCCGTTATAATTGATGGACCTGAGGAAGTATTAAATTCCAAAGATGTAAATAATCCTAAAATTACTGACAAAAGACCTCCAATGATTGAATAGATAACCATTCTTTGTGGACTAGACGAAATATTTCTAGCCATTGCAGCTGGTATGATTAGCATTCCTGTTATCAATAACAAACCAACCATTTTAATTGATATAGCAATAATTGCAGCCATCAATATTGTGAATATTGCTTTTGCTCTATCAGGATTTAAACCTTCTGCTTCAGCTAATTCATAGTTTACTGTGGATGCGAATAAAGGTTTCCAAATTAATTTCAAAATTAACAGAATTACTGCTCCTCCAACCCATATTATTAATAGATCATCAACTGTAACAGCTAATATATCTCCAAATAATAATCCCATAATGTCAAATCTGATAAATGTTAAGAAACCAATAACAACAAGTCCTACGGCTAAAGATGAGTGAGCTAAAAGCCCTAATAAAGCATCTCCCGGAAGATTAGTTCTTTTTTGAAGTTGTATTAATGTTAAAGCAATTAAAGATGAGATAATAAATACAGATAACGCAATATTAAATTCCATTGTAAATGCTAATGTTACTCCCAATAAAGCCGAATGGGCTAACGTATCACCAAAATAAGATAGTCTTCTCCAAATTACAAAACAACCAAGAGGCCCTGTAACGAAAGCAACTCCAATTCCAGCCACCAATGCTCTTATAAAAAAATCGTCGAACATTTAATTTTTCTTAATTTTACCCTCATCAGTATGAATATGATCATGTCTATGTTCATATCTTGATAATATCTGTGAAGCTTGTTCACCAAACAAAGCTTTATATTCATTATTTTTTGCGACATCCATGGGTGTCCCTGAGCAGCATACATGACCATTTAGGCAAACAACGTGGTCTGTAGCACTCATTACAGTATGCAAATCATGAGAAATTAATAAGATACCACAATTCAATTCATCGGAAATTTTCTTTATAAGTTCATATAAAGCTATTTCACCTGTAAAATCTACACCTTGAACTGGCTCATCAAGAACTAACAAATCTGGTTTTTTTGAAATAGCTCTTGCTAGCAATACTCTTTGAAATTCACCACCCGATAAATCACCTAAGTTTTTATCTTTTAAATGAATAACGCCAGTTAATGATAGTGCCTCATCAATTATTTCATTTTTTAAACTTTCAGTTAATACCATAAAATCATTGACCCTAAGTGGTAAAGTCCAATCAATTGAAATTTTTTGGGGAACATAACCAATTTTATTTGTGTATTTTTCTACTTCTCCCTCAATTTTTTTATAAATTCCTAAAGCAATTTTAGCCGTTGTACTTTTACCTGATCCATTAGGTCCTATTAAAGTAACTATTTTACCTTTTTCAACTTGAAGGGAAACGCCTTGAACGAGCCATTTATCGTTTATTTTAAAACCAGCGTCTTTTAATTTGACCAATATATTTTGATTAGCATTCATTATATCACTTGACTTATAAACGTTATATTATTACATAGTGTTATATTATAACAATTAAAAAAATTAAACTATGAAAACTATTAAAAAAATCCCATTATTAATATCACTTTTATCATTCCTAATAATTTTTTCACCTGTTAATGCTGAAGTTAAGGTAGTAGCATCAATAAAACCAATTCATTCACTCGCAAGCTATTTGATGGACGGTATTGGTAAACCAGATTTAATAGTTGATGGCTACGCATCACCTCATGGATTTGCACTTAAACCATCGCATGCAAAAATGATCCAAAATGCAGATATTATTTTTTGGGTAGGTGAAGACATAGAAAGTTTTTTAGAAAAACCATTAAAATCTATTGCAAAAAAAGCTGAAAAAATTGAATTAATGGAAATTAAAGGGATAACCAAACTTAAGTTTAGAGAAAGAAATATTTTTGAAGGTCATGACGATCACGGTCATAAAGAGGATGATCATGATGATCATGCTAAAAAAGAAGACGATCATGATGACCACGATCATGATAAAGAAGAGAAAGAACATGGTCATGACGAACATGATCATGACAAAGAAGGTCATAAAGAAGACGACCATGATGATCACGGCCATGGACATGAAGGACATGCTCATGGTGAGTACGATCCGCACATTTGGTTAGATCCAATGAATGCAAAAGTTATTTTAAGCGAAATGGCAGAGCACTTGATTGAGAATGATCCAAAAAATACTGCCAAATATAAAGAAAATTTAAAAAAAGCACATAAAGATTTAGATAAGTTAACTAAGAAAGTAAAATCTGAATTAAATAAAGATTTTAAATCAATAGTATTTCATGATGCGTATCAATATTTTGAAGAGAGATTTGGTGTTAATATTTTAGGCGCATTTACGGTAAATACAGATGTTATGCCCGGTGCTGAGCAATTGGCTGAAATTAGAGAAGTAATTGAGCATGATAAAGTAAGCTGTATATTTTCAGAGCCACAGTTTAACCCTGATATTATTAAGGCTGTAGCAAAAGATACTAACGTTGCAACAGGCGTAATTGATCCATTAGGGGCAACACTTAACCCTGGCAAAGATCTATACTTCGATTTAATTGGCAATATGTCTAAATCTTTTAAAGGCTGTTAAATAAAAATTGATCTTTAACCATTAATAATATCTAATATTGGGATGAGTACCGTTTCCCTCACATTAGATGAAATTTTTGATTTAGCTAAAAAGACTTTACTAGCTAATGGCTGTGATGATGAAACAGCATCTATTCTCTCTGATTTAATAAGAAATGCTGAAAGAGATGGATCTTTATCTCATGGTTTGTTCAGGTTGCCTGCATATGTGAGTGGTTTAAAAAGCGGAAAAATTAATGGTAAAGGAAAACCTGAGGTAAAAAAAATTTCAGCATCAGTAATAAAAGTTCAAGGGAATAATTGTTTAGCCCCTGTAGTTTTAAATAAAGGATTACCTGAATTAGCAAAAGCTGCAAAAGAAAATGGAGTGGCCGTACTTGCTATAAATAATTCTCATCATATGGCTGCGATGTGGCCTGAAACAGAAAAATTAGCAGAGGAAGGTTTAGTTGCCTTCGCTTGCACATCCTACAAGCCTGCTGTAGCACCCGCTGGAGCTATCAAACCCTTGTTTGGAACAAATCCAATTTCTTTTGCATGGCCACGACCAGGAAAAACTCCTGTAGTTTACGATATGGCAACTGCATCAATGGCAATGGGTGAAGTTCAAGTTGCTAAAAGAGAAGGGCATAAAGTTCCACTTGGAACTGGTTTAACTAAGGATGGTAAAGAAACAACTGATCCAGGAGCAATAGCGGATGGAGGTGTATTACTTCCTTTTGGGGGATATAAAGGTTCTGCCATAGCAATGATGGTAGAATTAATGGCTGGCGCATTAATTGGTGATAATTTTAGTTTTGAGACAGCTGCAAAAGATAATAATGACGGCGGACCTCCTAGTGGTGGAGAATTTATTCTTGCAATTTCACCTGACAAAACTTCAGGAACTGATTGGCAAAAACATGCTGATGAATTTTTTAATAAAATGAAAACATTTGATGGAGTTAGACTTCCAGGAGAGAGAAGACATAAAAATAGATTAGATAAGGGCCCTCGAAATATTAATGAAGAGCTGGTTAATAAAATAAAATCTTTAAGCTAAAGTAATTTCTATTGGAGTATGGTCTGATGGTTTTTCACGGCCTCTTGGATCTTTATTAATATTAATAGCTTTAACTTGGTCTATTAAAGAATTAGATACTAAAAAATGATCTATTCTCATTCCATTATTTTTCTGCCATGCACCCCTCATGTAATCCCAAAAAGTATATCCTTCTTTAGTTTCATTAAAATGTCTATAAACATCATTAAATCCTAGATTAATCATTTCTCTTAATTTTTTTCTTATTTCTAATCTAAATAGAGCATCGTCCTCAAAGCTTTTTGGATTATAGACATCCTCTGCTGCAGGAATAATGTTAAAATCACCACCAAGAATTATATTTTGATTTTTTTTAGTTAAAGCTTTTAATTGTTTAATTAAATCATCGAGCCATTTTTTTTTGTAATCATATTTTTCAGTATCAACAGGGTTACCATTTGGCGTATAGATATTGATTAATTGAATATTTTTCTTTTTGTGTTCAAGTTCAGCTGAAATTATTCTTGATTGTTTTAGTTTATCTTTGATTAAGTCTGTTTTAACATTTTTTAATTTTCCTTTTGAAATAATAGCAACACCATTGTAACTTTTTTGACCAAATACATGACTTTCATAGTCCATTGAGGAAAAATCATCATAAGGAAAGTTTACATCCTCAGTTTTAATTTCTTGCATCATCACAACATCAGGTTTGTATTTTAGTAGATAACTTTTGATATTTTCAATACGTGCTCGCACAGAATTTACATTCCACGAGGAAATAATCATTAAAGAGAAAACGAAACACCACAACCACAAGAAGATTTGGTTTGCGGATTAGTTATTTTGAATTGTTCACCAATTAATTCAGAAACATAGTCTATTTCTGATCCTTTTAATAAATCTGCAGAGGTTTTATCTATCAATATATTTTCATAATTTAAATCATCGGCTGCTTTTTCTTTGTCAAAAGTAAATTCATATTGGAAGCCTGAGCAACCACCACCTTTGATAGCGATTCTAAAAAACGACCCTTTGTCTTTTTTAGACAGCAAAACATTGATCTGTTTTAGAGCCTTATCAGTAAATTTAATTTCTTTAATCATTATTGATCACTGGTATTACTAATATAATACTTAAATTTTAATTTTAAAGGATGAAAAAATACTCAAAGATTGCTCTTACTAAAAGCAAAGGAAGAATATTCAAAGAATCTGTATCAAAATATAGATCGCCATTTCAAAGAGATAGAGATCGAATAGTTCACAGCGCCTCATTTCGAAGGCTCAAACACAAGACACAAGTATTTGTAAACACAGAAGGTGATCATTACAGAACAAGATTAACCCATTCAATGGAAGTTGCTCAAATCGCACGATCTATTGCAAGATATCTTGAATTGAATGAAGATCTAGCTGAAACCTTAAGTTTGGCACATGATTTGGGCCACCCACCTTTTGGTCATGCTGGTGAGGACTCTCTTAATGAATGTATGGAAGATTATGGAGGCTTTGATCATAATTTACAAACTCTTCGTGTGGTTATGTTTTTGGAGAATAAATATCTTAAGTATAGTGGATTAAATCTTTCAATTGAAACTTTAGAGGGATTGCTTAAGCATAATGGTCCCATTTATGAATTAAATTTAGTTGATAGTCTTATTGGTGTAAAAAAATTCAATCATAAGATTAATTTTGAGACTTATCCATCAATAGAAGCTCAAGTTTCAGCTATTTCAGATGATATAGCTTATAACAATCATGATATTCAAGATGGTATAAATGCAAATTTATTTAAACTAGAGGAGTTAATTGAAATTAACTTTTTTAAAGATATTTATAAAAAATATAAAAAAAAGATAAACAAACATAACTATAAAATTGCAACATATCAGATTATAAGAGATTCTATTGATCAAATGATTAGAGATTTAATTAAAAATACCAAAACTAATTTGAAGATTAATAAAATAAAAAATTATAAAGATATTACTAAAGCAAATTTAACAATGGTAGATTTTTCTGAAAAAGTCAAAGACTCTGTAAATGAAATAAGATTTTTTTTAAAAACAAAGATGTATAATAATAAAGCAGTTCTGAAAAAAAACGATAACGGCAAATTAATAATTAAAAAACTGTTTAACAAAATACAAAAAAACCCTAAAAAATTTATTTCAAAAGATCATCTCTCAAAGGATAAATATAGAGCAATTTCAGATTTTATATCAGGAATGACAGACAGATATGCAATCAACCTTCACAAAAACTTTAAATGAATATTTTTGAACAATATTTAGATAAAATAAAAGAAATCCTTTCAACACTATCTTCAAATGGAGATTTAATTTTACCAGATTCACTAAACGGGATAACTGCTGAAATTCCACCTTCAAAATTTGATAGTGATATTTCTACCAATGTAGCCATGGTCCTTTCTAAGATTAATAATAAATCTCCATTAGATCTGGCGTCAATCTTGGCAGAAAAAATCAAAAAAGAGGACAAGTTTATTGAGGATATATCAGTAGTTAAACCTGGTTTTATCAATATTAAATTTAAACCTATTTTTTGGACAAACTTTATTAAAGAAGTAATTAAAAATTCTAATTCTTTTGGAACAAATAAAAATATTAAAAGAAATTACCTAATAGAATTTGTATCTGCTAATCCAACAGGACCTTTACACGTTGGTCATTGTAGAGGGGCCATTTTAGGCGATGTGATGGCCAATCTTTTATTGTTTAATAATAATAAAGTCACAAAAGAGTATTATATAAACGACTACGGTAATCAGATTATAAATTTTACAAAGTCAGTTTATTATAGAATAAGAGAGATTTCTTTTAATGAACCTTTTCCAATAGATAATGAAGATTTATATCCCGGAGACTATTTAATTGACTTTGCTCAAAACATTTTAAATTCAAATAAAAATGTTGATTTTAATAATTTTGACAAAATATCTCAAGAATTGACTTCTTTAGCTATTAATGAAGCATTAAAGTTAATCAAAAGTAATCTTAAAAGTCTTGGTATTAATCATGATAACTTTGTCAGTGAAAAGAAAATAGTTGAAAATCAAGAAGTGGAAAAAGTTGTTGAATTTCTTCAAAAAAACAAATTTGTTTATAAAGGAAAAATAAAGGCACCGGCAGGTGAAGATGATAGTAATTGGGTTGAGCGTGAGCAGTTGCTTTTTCGATCGACTGATTTTGGAGATGACAAAGATAGAGCATTACAAAAATCTGATGGCGCTTGGACTTATTTTGCAAGTGATGTTGCATATCACAAAAATAAATTAGACAGAAAATTCGATAGGCTTATTAATATTTTAGGCGCAGATCATGCTGGTTATATAAAAAGAATTTCATCATCTGTTGAAGCTTTATCAAACTCTAAAGATAGATTAATTTGTAAAGTTAGCCAACTTGTTAAACTTATTAAAGATAAGAAACCCTTTAAAATGTCTAAAAGAAAAGGGGACTATATAACTATAGATGATTTAATTAATGAGGTAGGAAAAGATGCAACAAGATTTATAATGCTAAATCGAAGTAGTGATGTTGAACTCGATTTTGATTTTGATAACGTTATAGAAAAATCAAAAGATAACCCCCTTTATTACGTTCAATACTGTTATGCAAGAATATGTTCAGTATATAGACATCTTGATAAAGATTTAAAATCAGATCTAGATATTACTAAGTACGATTTTGAATATTCCAAAGATGAAATAAAAATCTTAAAAAAATTATCTGAATGGCCCAAGTGTATTGATATATCTTGTAATAAGCTTGAGCCGCATAGAATACCGACCTATTTATATGAATTAGCCTCTTTATTTCATTCATATTGGAATTTAGGTAAGGAAAATCCAGACAAAAGATTTATCAATGATCAAAAAAAAATAACTGATGATAAATTAATTTTCCTAAAAGCTATTTCCAATGTAGTAAAATCTGGGATGAATATAGTTGGAGTGTCTACGCCAGATAAAATGTGATGCTAAAAGAGATTAAATATTTAATATTTTTATTACTCATCAGTTTTTTTATATTTTTTACAGGTAAGTATTATTTTTCAGATAATAATAAAAAAAATTCTTTTAGATCCTTGAGTAATATTGACAAAAAAATTGATATTTATTCTGAAAAATTACCATTTCTAGAAAATGATACTAAAGATATCATTCAATATGTAGAGAAATCTAATAAAGATAAAAAGAAAAAATTTAATTTTTGGAAACTTCTAGACTAATGAATAATCGAAGATCTTTTATTATCGGTATTAAATCAACAAAACTTAACCTTAGAGAAAAGAATTTTCTTAGAAAATATAAGCCATGGGGAGTAATTTTATTTACTAGAAACATAAAAGATATTAAACAAGCGAAACAATTAACCACGTCTATACGTAAGATCTTTAATGACAATAAATATCCAATCTTAATTGATCAAGAAGGTGGTAGAGTAAACCGACTTAAAAATATTATATCTTTTGAAAATTTAACCTCTGAATTTTTTGGCAAAAAGTTTATAAAAAAACCTAAGGAATTTAATTTTTTCTATAAACTATTTATTGATAAAACTTCATATTTATTAAAATTGATAGGAGTTAATATTAATACTTGTCCTGTTTTAGATCTTAGAAAGAAAGGTTCATCATCAATTATTGGAGACAGATCTTTCTCTAGTAATCCCAAAATAGTTTCTAAAATTGGCGATTATTGTATCAACTATCACCATAATAATGGCGTAGGAACTGTTATTAAACATATACCAGGACATGGTTTAGCAAAAGTTGATAGCCACCATTTTACACCCATAATTAATAAAAAATTAGATTACTTATTAAAAAATGATTTTCTTACTTTCAAAAGAAAAAATTCTTTTTTTGCAATGACAGCACACATTATATTCAAAAAGATTGATTTAAAAAATACAGTAACGCATTCTAAAAAAATGATAAAATTAATAAGAAATAGAATAGGTTTTAAGAATATTTTGATTTCAGACGATATATCTATGAAAAGTTTAAAAGGTAAAATTAAAGAAAATACAATCAATGCGTTTAATGCTGGTTGTGATCTTGTTTTACATTGTAATGCTAAAGAAAATGAGATGGAAATTGTTGCTCAAAATTCACCTTTCATAAGCAAATTTGTAATAAAAAAAACATCACAATTTTACAAGATAATAAGTTAGTATTCGTTTATGACAGAAAATGATTCCTCACTTTTTAGCGTTGATATTGAAAATTATAACGGTCCATTAGATATATTGTTAGACCTTGCAAAATCTCAAAAAGTGAATTTAGAAAATATTTCTATTACAAAACTAGCAGATCAATTTCATGATTTTATTACAAATCAAAAAAATTTAAACCTAGAGTCTGCCTCTGAATATTTACTTATGGCCACATGGCTTGCTTATTTGAAATCTAAACTTCTTTTACCAGGAACGCCTGAGGAAGAATTTAAAGTCCAAGAAGTAGCAGAAAAACTAAAACTCCAACTTAAAAAATTAGAACTAATAAGATTATTGTCAGAACAAATGTTAAAACGTAAAAGATTAGGGCGTGAAATTAGAACAAGAGGTTTAAGAGCAGGCATTAGACCAATCTATAATAGTGAAATTAAAGTAAATTTATTTGAATTACTAAAAACATATTCAACAATTATTATGACTAAAGATTTTCAAAAAATAAATATCCCCAAACTCCCTGTTTTTACAACTGAAGAGGGGATTAAGACAATTAGAGATTTTTTTGGAAAATTAACTGATTGGAAAAAATTAGAGGACTTGATACCTAAAAATTTTAAGAGTGTTACAAAGTACAAAAAAACTGGTACAGCAGGTATTTTTGCAGGATCTCTTGAACTTGTTAAAGAAGGTAATTTAAAAATTAAACAAGAAAATTTATTTGATGATATTTTTATTAAGGAAAAATAATGAATAAAAAAATTACAAAAAAAGATAATGTTATTGATTTTCCTAATAAATTATCCTCAATTGAAAAAGAAATTGAAGCCATAGTTTTTGCAGCTGCCGAGCCACTTGATATTGAAACTATAGAAAATAAGATTTCAAAAAAAACTAATGTTGAAAAAATTTTATTAAAATTACAAAACGAATATTCTAATCGAGGTATTAATTTAGTATGTATTTCAAAAAAATGGTCATTTAGAACGTCCCCAAATCTTTCTGAAATTATGAAACAAGAAAAAACTGTTGAAAAAAAATTATCAAGAGCTGCAATTGAAACACTTGCAATCATTGTTTATCATCAACCGGTGACGCGTGCTGAAATTGAAGAAATTAGAGGTGTTGCATTTGGTACAAATACTCTTGAAATTTTGATGGAGTTAAACTGGGTAAAACCAGGTGGTAGAAAAGATGTCCCCGGAAAACCTATTCAATATGTTACGACTGATGATTTTTTAAGTCATTTCAATCTTCAAAAGTTATCGGATTTACCAACCGTTGATGAATTGGGTGCCGCTGGTCTAATCGATAGTACAAATATTGATAATGCTATTTTTGGAACTGGTAAATTTTATAAAGAGAAACAAGATGGTAAAAAAGAGGATATTTATTCGAATATTGATGAAATGCTAAGCAGCACTTTAGACTCTGAGGAGAAAAATAGGAATTCATAACTTAGGTTAAAAAAAGTCACTTTTAAATTGAGAGTAAAAGATATATAAGTTTTCTATGAGCATAGGTATTTGGCAAATAGCAATTGTTGTTATACTTGTAGTGTTACTTTTTGGAAGAGGTAAGATTTCAAGTCTGATGGGAGATGTTGCTAAAGGAATTAAAAGCTTCAAAAAAGGTATGGCATCAGATGTTACTGATGACAACGAACCTAAAAATATTTCCGAAGATAATCAAGATAATAACAAAAAAGATTAAATCACATGCCTACTATTGGTTGGTTTGAGATTTTAATTATCGTAGCAATAGCTATTGTTGTTCTTGGACCAAAAGATTTTCCAATAATGTTAAAAAAAGTTGGCTCATGGATTGGTACAATTAAGAATTATATCAACAACGTCCAAAATGAAGTTTCAAATATTGATATTGAAAATGACAAGATAGAAAAAAAAGAAGAAAAAAAGCATGAGTCAGAATGATAAAGAAGGCAGTTTTGTAAGCCATTTAGCTGAACTAAGAAAAAGACTTATACATAGTTTTATTTTTCTAATTGTTTTTTTTATTGGATGTTATTTTTTTGCAGAACATTTATATGGTTTTTTAGTAGATCCTTTCGCCCAAGCTGTTAAAGACGATGGAACCAACAGACGATTAATATTTACTGCACTCCAGGAAACCTTTTTAACATATCTAAAAATTTCTTTCTTTACAGCATTCTTTGTCACTTGCCCGTTTATACTAATGCAAATTTGGAAATTTATAGCGCCTGGTTTATATAAACATGAAAAGCATGCAATATTACCTTATCTAATATTAACTCCAGTGCTTTTTTTTCTTGGAGGGATGTTAGTTTATTATTTGATAATGCCTTTAGCGATAAAATTTTTTTTATCGTTTGAAAGCACAGGTTTATCTACAAATTTACCAATTCAATTAGAAGCTAAGGTAAATGAATATTTATCACTAGTCATGAAACTTATTTTTGCTTTTGGTATAAGTTTTCAATTACCTGTAGTCTTAAGTTTACTAGCAAGAATTGGTGTTGTTGATTCTGAATTTTTAAAGAAAAGAAGAAAATATGTTGTAGTTATAATTTTTGCTGCAGCAGCATTATTAACACCACCTGACCCTATAACCCAAATTGGTTTAGCCATTCCATTATTAATTTTATATGAATTATCAATTTTTTCTGTAAAGTTTATAGAGGACAAGAAATTTAAAGATTCTAATGCATAACTTAAAGGAAATAAGAAAAAATTTTGATGATTTTAAAGACGCTCTGAAAAGTAGATTTCTTAAGATAGATTTTAATGAAATTAAAGATTTAGATACCAAAAATAGAAATCTTATTCAAAAAAAAGAATCTTTAGAAAATGAAAAGAAAGAAATTTCAAAATCTAAAGATGAAAAATTATTTAAAAAATCAAAAGAAATTTCAAATGAAATAGACGAAATATCAAAACAGCAAAAAATAATAAAAGACAAACTAGATAAAATTTTATCATTTATCCCAAATATTCCTCATAAAGATGTTCCGAGTGGAAAAGATGAAAATGATAACGTAGAAATAATGAAATCAGGTCGAATACCAAATTTTGATTTTAAACCTTTATCACATTATGAATTAGGTGAAAAACTTGGAATGCTTGATTTTGACCTGGCCACAAAAACTTCAGGTGCACGGTTTGTATTTGTTAAAAATAAACTAGCACTACTAGAAAGGGCTATTTCAAATTTTATGTTAGATACACACATTTTAAAAAATGGTTATGAAGAAATTTCACCACCTTTATTTGCCTCTGAAAGTACAATGTTTGGTACAGGTCAACTTCCTAAATTTGAAAATGATCAATTTGAAATCAAACTGGATGATAATGGGGAAAGAAAGTTTTTGATACCTACTGCAGAAGTGATTTTAACTAATATTGTTAAAGATAAAATTATTAATCAAAAAGATCTACCAATGAGATTTGTTGCATCTACACCATGCTTCAGAAAAGAGGCGGGTAGTTATGGTAAAGATACAAAAGGTATGATTAGACAGCATCAGTTTTACAAAGTTGAAATGGTTAGTATCGTCGAACAAGAAAAATGCCTAGAAGAACTTGAGAGAATGACGAAATGTGCAACATCAATTTTAGATCTATTAGAATTACCATACAGAAAAATGATCTTATGCAGTGGTGACATGGGATTTAGTGCTGAAAAAACATATGACATTGAAGTTTGGCTACCTTCAGAAAAAAAATATAGAGAAATTTCTTCTTGTTCTTCTTGTTCAACTTTTCAAGCTGTAAGAATGAAAGCAAGATATAAGAATCAGAAAAAAGAAACTCTTTTTGTTGGTACTTTAAATGGGAGCGGTCTAGCTGTAGGTAGAACTTTAATAGCAGTTTTAGAAAATAATCAACAAAAAGATGGTTCCATAATAATTCCAAAAGTTTTAAGACCGTATATGGACAATTTGGAAAAAATTTTCGTCAAATAAAGTTGTTTTAATCTTTTAGATGGTATAAATAATCAATTTTAATTAAGGAGTTTTATGGATAGTGCAGGAATAGGACAATTTATACCGTTAATTTTGATTTTTGTTATTTTTTATTTTTTCTTAATAAGACCTCAGCAAAAAAAAGTTAAAGAACATAAAGCCATGGTTGAGAGTTTAAAGAAAGGTGACAAAATTGTAACCTCTGGTGGTATTACAGGAACGATTTCAAGAGTTGTAGATAATGATAAAATTGAAGTAGAGATTGCTGACAACGTAACAGTTGAGGTGATTAGAGGTACTGGTGTTCAAAGTTTAATGAATTCTCAAGAAGTAAAAAAATAATTTTTTTGAATTTAAAGTGTTATATTTTTCAAAATTAAGAATTATTTTTATTACTATAATTTCCTTACTTTTTATTATATTTGCTTTATCTAACCTTTTTAATTTCGATAACAAAATATTAAATAAAAAAATTAATTTAGGCTTAGATCTACAAGGTGGGTCTTATCTTTTATTGGAAATTGATAATGATCCAGTAATCGAGCAAAAACTTCAAAATTTAACAGTTACGATAAGAAATTATTTTAAAGAAAAAAATGTCAGAATTACAAATTTTAAACTTTTAAATCAGACCTTATCATTTACCTCAGATGAAAATTCAAAACAGACTATATTGGATGAATTTACGTCTGAAGAAAGTGAATTAAATCCTTATTATCAAAGATTTAAATCACATCAATTAGATATAGTTGAGGAAAATAATTTTTTTAAAGTTTCGTTCTCTAAGCAAGGAATTATTAATTTAAAAACATCATCTCAAGATCAAGCGCTAGAAATAGTCAGAAGAAGGATAGATGAAATCGGTACAAATGAACCCAATATTTTAAAAAGAGGTAATGACAGAATATTAGTTGAGTTGCCAGGTTTAGATGATCCAATGAGAATAAAATCTTTACTTGGAAAAACTGCAAATTTAACATTTAGATTTGTTACGAATGATACTGAAAGTTCATTCGGAGCAGAAAAATTAGAATTCGAAGATGGTACCGAGGAAGCAATGGTTAGTAAAAGAATTATACTAAGTGGTGAAAATCTTCTAGATGCTCAACCAAGAATGGATACAGAAAACAATGAGACTGTTGTGACCTTTTCTCTGGATAGAGTAGGAGCAAAAAGATTCGGTAAAGCAACATCAAATGGTATTGGTAAAAGATTAGCTATCGTTTTGGATGGAAAAGTTATTAGTGCACCAGTTATCAGAGATACTATTGCAACTGGGTCTGGTCAAATTAGTGGAGGATTTACATTTCAATCAGCAACAGATCTCGCTTTACTTTTAAGATCAGGTGCATTGCCTGCTCCTCTAAATATTATTGAAGAGAGAACTGTTGGTCCAGATTTAGGACAGGACTCTATAAACGCAGGTATGATTGCTTTATTAATTGGTTTTATATTGGTCATACTTTATATTATTGTTAAATATAAAATCTTTGGAATCATTACTAATATTGCTTTAATATTAAATCTTTTCATATTAGTTGGAGTACTAACTATTTTTGAAGCAACCTTAACTCTACCTGGTATAGCAGGAATAATCCTTACCGTAGGTATGGCCGTTGATGCAAATGTTCTAATTTTTGAGAGAATTAAAGAGGAGTTAAAGAGCGAAAAAAATAATTTAATAGCATTTGATAGTGGTTATACAAAATCCAGAACTGCTATATTAGATGCGAATATTACTACTTTATTAGCAGCGATTATTTTATTTTTTATGGGATCAGGTCCAATTAAAGGTTTTTCATTAACACTAGGAATTGGGATATTTACAACATTATTCACTGTCTATTTTATTGCAAGATTATTGACCGTTTTGTATGTATCAAAAAACAAAGAAAAAGAGGGACTGATTTAGATGATAGCCTTTAACAAATATTATAATAAATTTAATATTCTTTCAGTATCTTTAGTAATTGTTTCTTTATTATTACTTATGTTTAAAGGTTTAAATTTTGGAATAGATTTTAAAGGTGGAACTCTTATTGAATTAAGATCTACAGACAGTAAAATTAATGTTTCCTCACTAAGGGATAATTTAAGTCAAATGAATCTGGGCGATGTATCTGTTAAAAACTTTGGTAATGAGACTGATTTTTTAATTAAGTTTGAAAATAATGAAAATAAAAATGTAATTGAAGAAATTAAAAAGAATTTAGATAAATCATTCGGGAACAACTTCAATTTCAGAAGAGTAGAAAATGTTGGTCCTAAAGTTAGTGCTGAATTATTAAGATCAGGTGTTATTGCAATATCAGTGGCTTTGTTTTTGATGCTTGTCTATATTTGGATAAGATTTGAATGGCAATTTAGCTTAGGTGCCATAGTAGCTTTATTCCATGATGTCATTGTTACACTTGGTCTCTTTTCTTTATTGGGTCTAGAGATTAATCTTTCAATAATTGCAGCTGTACTCACAATAGTTGGTTATTCAATGAATGATACAGTTGTTATTTTCGATAGAGTTAGAGAAAATTTAAGAAAATATTCAGACATAAAAATTTTTGAATTAACAAATATTTCTATAAACGAAACTTTATCTCGAACTTTGATTACTTCTGTAACAACTCTGTTAGCCTTATTTTCAATATTCTTTTTTGGTGGTGAAGTATTAAAAGGTTTTTCTTTAGCCATGATATTCGGTGTAATTTTTGGAACTTATTCATCAATTTATATTGCAAATACAGTGCTAGTTAGACTCAATGTGTCTCAAAAAACAGTTCTTAGAGAAGATAAAAATTAATATAAATTTTGAGCAGCTACCATTGAAAGTAGCATTGGTAAAGATAATAAAGTATTCGTTCTTGAAAACAACATTGCTGTTTTAGCTGATTTTGCTTTTACCTCAGGTTCACATTCCACTATACCTAAAGCTTTTTTCTGATTTGGCCAAATTACAAACCATACATTAAAAGCCATAACAACACCTAACCACATTCCAATTCCAATTGCAGTATGTTTTGGCACTCCTGATCCTATACTTAAAGTCATTGCGTCGTGAAGATATCCATTTAACCATGCGAGTATAAATCCTGATAGGATTGTAAGTGCTGCTGCCCATCTAAAATAAAAAAGAGCAGCTGGAGCAATTACCTTACCAATTGCAGGTTTTTGCTCATCAGGTATTTTACCCATATTAGGAATTTGAACGAAATTAAAATACCACAAAAGACCTATCCACATTATAGCTACTACTACGTGAAAAAATCTTGTCAACCAAGACCAGAAAAGTCTATCGAAACTAAATCCGTCATTTTGATAGAACAATCCTATAAAAACAATTACAGCTAATCCTAATGAAGCATGAATTGTTCTTGGTAGAGAGGCTAATAATTTATCCATAACTAAATATACTAATTTTGATTATGTTTAACAATGATTTTTTTAATTTAAAAGTTGTCTTAAAAATTTTCCAGTATAACTCTCATTAATTTTACAAATTTCCTCTGGCTTTCCTTCTGCGATAATTTTTCCACCTTTAACACCACCTTCAGGTCCCATATCAACAATATAATCTGCTGTTTTTATAACATCTAAATTATGTTCAATTACAACAACAGTATTCCCTAAAGCTACAAATGTATGGAGAATTTCAAGTAATTTTTTTATATCATGTTGATGTAAACCAGTAGTTGGTTCATCTAGTATATACATTGTTCTACCTGTAGATCTTTTTGATAATTCTTTTGCTAATTTGATTCTTTGAGCTTCACCACCTGATAAAGTTGTAGCTTGTTGGCCGATTTTTATATACCCTAAACCAACTTTCTTTAGTGTGAGTAATTTTGTTTTAATATTAGATATATTTTCAAAGTATTCGCACCCCTCATCAACAGTCATATTTAAAACATCAGCAATACTCTTGTCTTTAAATTTAATTTCTAAGGTTTCTCTATTGTATCTAGTGCCTTTGCATTCATCACATTGTATATAAACATCTGGCAGAAAGTGCATTTCGTAAGTTATCACTCCATCACCCTCACATGCTTCACATCTACCACCTTTAACATTAAATGAAAATCTACCAGGCTTATAACCTCTAGACTTTGACTCAGGTAAACCTGTGAACCAGTCCCTAATAGGACCAAACGCGCCTGTATAAGTAGCAGGATTAGATCTTGGAGTTCTTCCAATAGGTGATTGATCAATATCAATGATTTTATCAATCAACTCTGTTCCTTTAAAACCTTTAAATGGCTTTGGAATTTTTCTAGACTTATTATTGTTTAATGTAAGATTTAAAGCATTGTAAAGCGTCTGCAATACAAGAGTAGATTTTCCGCTACCTGATACTCCTGTTACACAAGTTAAACTTCCTAATGGAATTTTTAAGTTAACATTATTAAGATTGTTTCCAGTTGCACCAGTAATTTCTAAAAATCTACCATTCTTGGCCAACCTTCTTTTTGAGGGCACATTTATTTTTAATTTGTTTGATAGATATTTTCCAGTAATACTATTTTGATTTTGACTTATTTCTTTAATTGAACCTGCTGCAACAACTTCACCACCTTTGTTACCGGCTTCTGGCCCAAGATCAATTATATGATCTGCATTCTCCATTGTTTCAGTATCATGTTCAACTACTATAACTGTATTGCCTAAATCTCTTAATCTTTTTAAGGCATTAATAAGCTTTACATTATCTTTTTGATGAAGACCTATTGATGGTTCGTCTAAAACATATAAAACTCCAGTTAAACCAGAACCGATCTGTGATGCTAATCTTATTCTTTGTGCTTCACCACCAGATAAAGTTCCAGACTCTCTTGAAAGAGTAAGATAATCAAGACCAACATTGAGTAAAAAATTTAATCTTTCGTTAATTTCTTTTAAAATATGTTCAGCAATTTTAACTTGTCTTTTGTCTAAATTATTTTTTAAATTATCAAACCATATTGCAGCATCAGAAATTGATTTTTCTGTAACTTCACTAATATGAAGACCATCTATTTTTACGCATAATGCTTCATCTTTTAACCTATGACCATTGCATCTTTCACATTTAGTATCTGATTGATATTGAGCAATTTCCTCTCTTTTCCAGTCACTATCTGTCTCTAGGTATCTCCTTTCTAGGTTATTTATTACACCTTCAAAGGTTTTTTTATGTGAATATTTTTCATAACCATCATCATATGTAAATTTTATTTCCTCATCATCAGATCCATAAAGAATAATATCTTTTATTTTTTTTGGTAATTTTGACCATTTTTCCTCTAGCGAGAATCCATAATGTTTAGCAAGAGAGCTTAATGTCTGAGCATAATACAATGTTGTTGTTTTTGCCCATGGTTCAATTGCGCCATCAACTATACTTTTTTTCTCATTTGGTATAACTAAATTTGGATCAACATTTAGTTTTATTCCAATGCCTTCACATTCTTCACAAGCTCCAAACGGACTATTGAAAGAAAATAATCTTGGTTCAATTTCTTCTATGGTAAATCCACTTTCAGGACATGCAAATTTGGTTGAAAAAATCAATTTTTCTAATTTTCTAAATTTTTTTGGTAAAGTTTCATCCTCATATTCAACAAATAAAAGACCATTAGCTAGTTGTATTGAAGTTTCTATACCTTCAGCGAGACGATTTCCTAAAGATGAATTGAGGACTATTCTGTCGACAAGTATTGATAAATCATGTTTAACTTTCTTATTAAGTTCTGGCACTTTTTCAATATCATATAAAACATTATCAATTTTAATTTTTCTAAAACCTCTTTTTTTATAATTTAAAATCTCTTTTTTATATTCACCTTTCCTCCCTCTAACTACAGGAGCATAAAGATAGATAGTTGATTTTTTTGGTAATCTCTTAATCTTATCTACTATTTGACTTATTGTTTGTGACTCGATTGGTTTACCAGTAAAAGGTGAATAGGGAATACCAGCCCTAGCATATAATACCCTCATATAATCATAAATTTCAGTAACAGTTGCAACTGTAGATCTCGGATTTTTTGATGTATTTTTTTGCTCGATTGATATCGCAGGACTTAAACCCTCTATAAGATCTACATTTGGCTTTTTCATTTTATCTAAAAATTGTCTTGCATATGCCGATAAACTCTCGACATATCTTCTCTGACCTTCAGCATAAATTGTATCAAACGCCAATGAAGATTTTCCAGACCCAGATAATCCGGTAATTACAATAAATTTATCTTTTGGAATTTCTAAAGATATATTTTTTAAATTATGTTCTTTTGCACCCTTTATAACTATCTTTTTGATCATAATTTATGTTGCTTTGGCCTAATAAAATTAATATTCAGAGTAAAATTGTGATATAAATTAATTAACTAATAAAATAAATATTAAAATATTATGGCTGGAAGTTTAAATAAAGTACTTTTAATTGGTCGTTTAGGCGCAGATCCCGAAATCAAGCAAATGGTGAATGGAAAAAGTGTTGCGAGACTTAGTCTTGCAACAAGTCAATCATGGAAAGATAAAAATACAGGAGAAAAAAAAGAAAAAACCGAATGGCACCGTATAGTTGTATTTAATGAGGGTTTAGTAAATGTTGTTCAACAATATCTTAAAAAAGGTGCTCAAGTTTATGTCGAGGGTCAAATATCAACAAGAAAATGGAAAGATGAACAATCGGGACAAGACAAATATTCAACTGAAGTAGTTATACAAGGCTACAATTCATCTCTTACTATGCTTGGAGGTGGAAATTCAGGCGGCGGTATAGCAAATGATAATTCACAAATATCAAATAATGCTGAGGATTTATCACAAGTGCAAAATGATATGGACGACGATATTCCATTTTAATCATCATGGAAAAAAACGAAGTTTCTAAAGATAAAAATATAAAATTAATTTCAATGCATGATGAGATGAGCTCATCTTATCTCTCATATGCTATGAGTGTTATTGTTAGTAGAGCTCTCCCAGATGTTAGAGATGGCTTAAAACCTGTGCACAGAAGAATTTTATATGCAATGTATAAGGGTGGTTACGATTGGACGAAACAATTTAGAAAATCTGCAAGAATTGTTGGGGATGTAATAGGTAAATATCACCCACATGGTGATCAATCAGTTTATGATGCCCTTGTTCGTATGGTTCAGGATTTTTCAATGAGTTTACCTCTCGTTGATGGTCAAGGTAATTTTGGATCTATAGATGGTGATCCAGCAGCCGCTATGAGATATACAGAAACTAGATTATCAAAAGTTTCGCAATTTTTAATTGATGATATTGAAAAAAACACAATTGAATTTAAAAGCAATTATGATGAAACAGAAAAAGAGCCATCTGTATTACCTGCGCAGTTTCCAAATTTGTTAGTAAATGGAGCAGGGGGTATCGCTGTTGGTATGGCGACAAGTATTCCACCCCATAATTTAGGAGAGATTATTAATGGTACATTAGCTTTAATTGAAAACAAAGATATCAAGATTAAAGATTTAATGAAGCACATACCTGGACCTGATTTTCCAACAGGTGGTGTGATTATTGGTAAAGATATTATTAAACAGGGTTATAACAAAGGTAGAGGCTCTTTTAAAATTAGAGGTGAAATATCAAACGAAACTCTTAAAAATGGTAGAGATAGATTAGTTATAAATTCTATTCCTTATCAAGTTAATAAATCTGTGTTGAATGAGAGAATAGCACAATTAGTTAGAGAAAAGAAAATAGAGGGTATTAGAGATATACGAGATGAGTCTAACAGAGAAGGTATAAGAGTCTCGATAGATTTAAGAACAGGTGTTGAACCTGAGACTGTTAAAAGACAATTATACAAGAACACTCAAATAGAAAGTTCATTTGGGTTTAATACTCTTGCAATTGTAGATGGTAAGCCAAAGACTTGTAATCTTAAAGAATTTTTAGATAATTTTTTAAAATTCAGAGAAGATGTTGTACTCAAAAAAACAAAATTTGATCTCAATAAAGCAGAAGATAGAGCTCATATCTTGATTGGTCTATCAGTATCCGTTGAGAATTTAGATAAAGTAATAAAGATTATAAGAGGTTCAAAAACTCCAGATGATGCAAAAAAATCTTTATTAAATACTAAATGGAAAATTAATAAATCAAAAAAAATGGTTTCTTTGATAGAGAGCAAAAATTCAAAAGGTTTATATAATTTATCAGTAGTGCAAGTTGAAGCTATATTAGAATTAAGATTACAAAAATTGACAGCGCTTGGTATTAATGAAATAGAAGTTGAAATAAAAAAACTGTCTGAGTTAATTTCATCATTAAAAAAAATTATATCTTCAAAAAAAGAATTATTAAAAGTAATCAGCAATGAACTTAAAGAAATAAAAGAAAAATATGCAACACCAAGAAGGACAAAAATTATTGATGCGGTACTTAATTACGACATTGAGGAAACAATTCAAAAAGAAACTGTTCTTATAACTGTTACTTTACAAGGTTATATAAAAAGAGGATCACTTAAAACTGTAAAGATTCAAAAAAGAGGAGGTAAAGGTAAAACTGGTATTACAACTAGAAATGAAGACTCTGTAGTTCAAACTCTATCAGTTAATACTCATACTTCTGTTTTATTTTTTTCTACTGAAGGTCTTGTTTATAAAGTAAAAGCATGGAAAATTCCTGAAGGTTCAGCATCATCAAAAGGTAAATCTCTTTTCAATATTTTGCCACTTAAAAATCATCAATCAATAAGTTCAATTATGCCATTTCCTGAAAGTGATGAAGATCCAAGTAAATATCAGATAGTTTTTGCAACTTCACAAGGCAAAGTTAGGAAAAATAGTTTAGAAGATTTTGCCTCAATTAATACATCAGGAAAAATAGCAATGAAGCTAGATACTAATGATAAAATAATTGGAGTTAAGATTTGTAAAGATGATCAAGATATAATTTTAAGTACAAAATTTGGAAAGTGTATTAGATTTGAGTCTAAAAAGTTAAGAATATTTAAGGGAAGATCATCAAAAGGTATAAAGGGAATAGAATTAGCATCTAATGATGAAATAGTCTCATTATCAATTATTGATAATAATAAGTTAAAGAAAAATGGAAAAAATACAAAAGATGATAAGTCTGAATTAGCAGCTAAACAAAAATTTATTTTATCTATTAGTGAAAATGGTTTTGGCAAAAAAACCTCGCATTATGACTACAGAACAACAAATAGAGGTGGTAAAGGAATTATTGGAATAATTAATTCACCAAGAAATGGAAATATTTCATCATCATTTCCTGTATATGAGGGAGACGAAATTATGATTTCTACAAACAGGGGTAGAGTGATAAGGTTAGCTGTTAAAGAAATTAGAACAGCTGGAAGAAACACACAAGGAGTAAGAATAATTAAGTTGTCTGGTGATGAAAAAGTTGTTTCAGCAATTAAAATTGATGATAATTTAATATAATGTCTAAGACAGCTATCTATCCAGGTACTTTTGATCCAATTACTTTTGGTCATATAGATGTAATAAAAAAGGCATTAAAATTATTTGATAAAATTGTTGTAGCTGTATCAGATGGTGAAAATAAAGATTATCTATTTGATGCAGAGGAGAGACTAGAAATTGTAAGAAATGCTCTCTTTAAAGATCTTAAAATGAATAAAAAAAAAATAATTTTAATTTCATTTAAATCATTAACAACTAATCTTTGTAAAAAATACAAATCAAATATTATATTGAGAGGACTAAGAGCAGTATCAGATTTTGAATACGAGTTTCAACTCGCTGGTATGAATAGAAAATTGAATAATAATATTGAAACTTTATTTTTAATGTCAGATGTTGAAAATCAAATCATTTCTTCAAAATTTGTTAAAGAAATCATTAAACTTAATGGAGATATAAAAAAATTCACAACCAAGAGCACTATCAAAGCTTTGAAAAATAAATATGAATAAACTTTTTATAAAGATATTAATTATTTTTTTATTTACAATTAATCAATCGTTAACAGAGGAGAATATAATGATTTTAAAATTAAAAGATGGTGATGTGAAGATAGAATTATTTTCAGATACAGCACCTAATCATGTCAAAAGAATAAAAGAATTGGCTGATGCTGGTAAATATGATAATGTTGTATTTCATAGAGTTATTGACGGCTTTATGGCACAAACGGGTGATGTTAAATTTGGTAATTCTAATTCAGACGATTTTGATTTGAGGAGAGCTGGAATGGGTGGATCAGATTTACCTGACCTTAAACAAGAATTTAGTAATCTCCCACATGATCGAGGTACATTGTCTATGGCAAGATCATCAGATCCTAATAGCGCTAATAGTCAATTTTTTATTTGTTTTAAACCAGCTCCTTTTCTTGATAATCAATATACTGTTTTTGGAAAAGTTATCGAAGGAATGGAATTTGTTGATAAGATAAAAAGAGGAGATGAAAATAATAATGGTGCAGTAACCGATCCTGATAAAATTATTAGTTTCAAATCTTTATAGTACTCTGATTTAAATTGAAAAAATTTGAATTTAAAGTTTTAAAAAAAAATAAATTTGCAAGACTAGGCTTAATTGAAACTCATAGAGGTAAAATTGAAACACCAGCTTTCATGCCTGTGGGAACTCAGGCTACAGTAAAAGCTTGTACAATAGATGATATAAAAAAAACAGGTTCACAAATTATCTTATCAAATACTTATCATTTAATGATAAGGCCAGGTGTCAAAAGAATTGAAAATGCTGGTGGACTTCACAAATTTATGAATTGTGATTTACCAATACTTACTGACTCTGGTGGCTTTCAAGTTATGTCCTTGTCAAAACTAAACAAAATAGATAAAGAAAAAGGTGCAATCTTTAATTCACATATTGATGGAAAAAAGTTTTATCTTAGTCCCGAAGAAAGTATAAAAATACAGTTAGGACTTAATTCAGATATTGTAATGGTGATGGATGAATGTCCAAAAAAAACTAATGATTATCAAACTATAGATAAATCCATGAATTTGTCTTTGTACTGGGCTGATAGATCAAAGAAAGCTTTTGGCCATAATCCACAAAAAGCTTTATTCGGTATTGTCCAAGGTGGTTTGTTTAAAGATTTACGAGAAAAATCATTAAAAGGACTTTTGAAAATTGGATTTGATGGTTATGCTTTAGGCGGTCTAGCTGTAGGAGAGACACAAGATGAAATGTTTACAGTTTTAGACAATATAAAGGAACATTTACCAAAAGATAAACCCCACTATTTAATGGGTGTTGGTACACCAAACGATATTTTGGGTGCTGTCAAAAGAGGTATTGATATGTTCGATTGTGTTTTGCCAACTAGATCAGGTAGAACCGGACTTGCTTTTACTTGGCAGGGAAGGGTAAATATTAAAAATAACAAATATCAAAATGATAATACTCCTTTAGATCCAGAGTGTAGAAATTTAAATTTGAATAAATATTCAAAAAATTATCTGAATCACTTGTTTAATACAAATGAGATTCTTGGATCAATGATGTTGACATTACACAATATAAATTTCTATCAAGAATTAATGAAAGCAATTAGAGAAAATATCCAAAATGACACATTCGATACTTTTCATGATAAATACATAGATAAGTTGTAAATTGTTAAGGGTTTTTTTTAAATTCATGTTTGAAATATTTAGATTATTCTATATATAGATTTCATTCTGAAGTGAATATGGGCCGTTAGCTCAGTTGGTAGAGCAATTCCCTTTTAAGGAATGGGTCGATGGTTCGAGTCCATCACGGCTCACCATATTTTAAGCAATAGGTGGGTACTTAATAATTATTTCGTTTAACCATGTTTGTATATTTCTTATTCTACTATCAGATGAAGGATGAGTGCTCATAAATTGAGGAGGCTCTTTTCCTTTGTTTGCTTCTTTCATTCTCTCCCATATTTTTTCTGTTTCTCTAATATCATAACCAGATAAAGACGAAAAAATCATTCCTAAATAATCAGCTTCACTTTCTTGTTTTCTATTAAAAGGATTCATTATACCAATTGAAGATATAAGACCCACTGTGTCCATACCAGTTGATCTATTAATTTGACTTAATGCTCCACCACTAAAAATATCAATAAGAGTGGTACCCGTTTGCACTAAAACACCACGACTTGCTCTTTCGACAGAATGTTTTGCAACAGCATGAGCAATTTCATGACCCATGACAGCTGCTAATCCATTAGTATTTTTTGTTATTTTAAGCATACCACTATAAACAGCAATTTTACCTCCAGGCATGCACCAAGCATTTTTTACTTTATCATTATCAATTAAGATATATTCCCAATTAAAATTGACTGTCGGATCTGGTAGATTTGATTTATCAAAATAAATTGATATAGCATCTTCCATTTTTTTTCCAATTTCTTTTATTTCATTTATAGATTTTGTGTCTTTAATTAATTTTTCTTTTTCTTTCACTTTTTCGTAAATTTGTGCGGCCTGAGCATTTAATTTTGCCTCTGGAATCAGCTTCAATTGTTTTCTTTCTGTTATAGGGGCACTTGTACATGAGTTAATTATAAACCCACAACACCCACAACCTGCATATGTTAAAAATTTTCTTCTATCCATTTTTATAAGACATTGATAATATATTAAATAATGAATCTAAATAATAAAATATTATTAATATTATTCATAATAGCAATAGTTTTTGTGGTATACTCAAGTTTCAAATAATGGCAAAACCAAAGAAAAAAAAATCATTTAGTTTAATTTTAAGAAACTATTTTATTACCGGTGTAGTAGTTTTGATACCTATTGGTTTTACATTATATTTAAGTAAAATTTTGATTGGTATTTCATCTAATATAATTCCAGAAAATATTAATCCTAATAACTACTTACCTTTTGCAATACCCGGTGTAGAAATTATCATATCAGTAATATTTATTACTATTGTTGGTGGTTTATCTTTATCTTTTTTAGGTAAACGAATTCTCAAACTTATTGATGACTTATTTAAAAGAATTCCAGTTTTAAGAACTATCTATACTGCAATAGTTCAAATGACAGAAACTTTTTCTAATAAAGATAACAATGATAAAAAAAGTGTTGTTTTAGTTGAGTACCCCAGGAAGGGTGTGTGGGCCGTTGGTTTTGCTACAAAAGAAAATAAAGGAGAAATGGCAGAAAAAACAAGTAAGAAATTAATAAACGTTTTTGTTCCTACAACACCAAATCCAACTAGTGGTTTTTTACTCATGTTTCCAATTGATGAAGTAATATATCTTAATATGACATTTGAAGAAGCATCTAAGTTTATTGTTTCGGCCGGAACATCTTCAGGAAAGAATTAAGCTATATCATTAATTATATCTGCTCTATCATATAATTTAATTAACGGTTTAAATTTACTTATATCCTCATTTTGATTTTCAATTCTTTTTATCTCTTTTTCAGCTAAAATGAAAAGATTATGATTATGTACCGGATCCGCCAATTTAAAATTCTTAATACCACTTTGTTTAAAACCAAGAATATCACCAAAACCTCTTAATTTCATATCCTCTTCAGATATCTCGAAGCCATCATTAGAATCTTTTAATATATTAATTCTTTTTTTAGCTGTTTCACTTAGATTTGATCTAAACATCAGTATACATGAAGACTCTTTATTACCTCTTCCAACTCTACCTCTAAGTTGATGTAATTGAGACAAACCAAATTTATTAGCATTTTCTATTATAATCACGTTTGCATTAGGAAAATCAATACCAACCTCGATGATAGTAGTTGAAACTAAAATCTTAAATTCATTTTTTAAAAATTTGTTTAAAATTTTCTCTTTTTCCTCAATGGTTGTTTTTCCATGAAGTAAATAAACTTGGTTAGGAAATATTTTTTTAAGATATTCAGACTTTTTAACTGCCGAAGTATGATCAATTTTTTTGGACTCTTCTATTAAAGGGCATACCCAAAAAATTTGATTTCCAAGCTGTATTTCTTTTTTAATAAATTTTATTACGTCATCTATTTTATTTTCAATTTTACTATAGGTTTTTACAGGTTTCCGGTTACTAGGTTTTTCTCGTATGATTGATAGATCCATATCTCCATAAATAGTCATTGTTAAAGTACGTGGAATTGGTGTAGCAGTCATCAAAAGAACATCGCAATCTTTCCCAGCTTTATCTGATAATTTTTTTCTTTGACTGACACCGAACTTATGTTGTTCATCAATTATTATTAATCCAAGTTTTTTAAATTCTACTTTTTTTTGAAATAAGGCATGAGTTCCAAACACGATATCAATCTCTTTTTTTAACAATTTATCTAATATATTCTTTTTATCTTTATAAGACGATTTTCCAGAAAGTAGTTCTATTTTAATATTTTTTGGAAATATTTTTTTTGCAAATAAAAAATGTTGTCTAGCTAATATTTCAGTAGGAGCCATTACTGCCACCTGGAAATCAGAATTGATTGTATTAAACGCAGATAATAACGATACTACTGTTTTACCACTTCCAACATCACCTTGAAGCAATCTGAACATCTTTTTATCTGAACATAAATCATTATTAATTTCTTTTAATGTTTTAGTTTGATCATTAGTTAATGAAAAGTCTAACTTGGATATTATTTCATTTTGTTTTCTAGCATCAAATTTTTTCTTTGTTTTTTTAATCTTTTTAATTTTTTTTCTAATTTCTGAATTTACTAGAAAAGTTGAAAAAATTTCATCAAAAGCAAGTCTTTGATAAAAATTTTCTTTAAATTTACCAATATTTTCTGGTTCATGTAATTTTTTGATTGAATCATTCCAACCAATATAACCAAATTTTTTTAATATATCTTTTGAATGCCATTCATCAATTTTAGGTAAATTTTTGATAATTTGTAATATGATTTTGTTATAAATCTTTTCACTAATGCCTTCAGTTAATGAATAGCTATTATGCTTTTGTTTTATTATTGATGCGTCTTCTGAAATATACTTAGGATTAGTTAATTGATATCTATTTCGAAAGTGTTTGATTTTTCCACTTATTGTTACCTCTTTTCCAATAGGTAATATTTTTCTAATATATCCTTCGAAACTATTAAAAAAAACACAATCTATTTCACCAGACTCATCCTTACATAACACTCGATTTGGTAAGTTTCTTACTCTTGGAAATGAATATTTTTGAGGTACTATAGTTACAGTTTGAATTTCATCTATTTTTAAATCTTTAATTTTTGAAGATAAACTTCTATCCGTATAGGATTTTGGCAATTTCCACAATAAATCAAAAATATTATAAATCTTTTTCCTTTTTAATAAATTTGATGTTTTAAGTCCTACGCCTTTAAGAGAACTTAGATCAGATAATAAATATTCATAATTTCTTTTAATATCCATAAACTAATATTATATTCCTAATATGACTGCTGATATAGAACAAATAAAAAAAAAGATAATATACAGATCAAATTATCGCGGCACAAAAGAAATGGATAAACTTTTAGGAGCTTTTACTAAAAAATACTTAGATCAACTAAATATTGATGATTTAAATGAATTAATAAAATTCCTAGAAATAGATGATAATAATCTTTACAATTTCTATAATGGTTTAAAAACCAATATAGAATTTGAAAATAACAAGATTAACAATTTATTTAAAAATTTTAGATATTAATGGCGGAGAGACTGGGATTCGAACCCAGGAAAGAGTTGCCCCTTTGCCGGTTTTCAAGACCGGTGCTTTCAACCGCTCAGCCATCTCTCCGTGGTCTCGGTTTTATTAGTATAATCTTAAATATCAACTAAAAAACAAAGGTATATTTTTCAAATTTTTTGAAATAACAGTACTCTTTAATGTAAAATCTTTAATCATTTGATATTAATATAGTCAACACATCATTTGTTAATAATGAATTACAATTTTTCTAAAACTCACAATGTAATTTTTGTATTTGTAGGACTTTATATTTCACTTTTAATAGGCTTTTTTTTTAACGAAAATTTAAATCTTGGGGCTAAACCAGATTGGTACTCGGGTGATTTAATCGTAATTAATGATTTATCATTAAGCCTTAAAAAAACTCTTCTCAATTATGAAATTTATGGACATAGACATTCACCTGTATATTTAGTTTTTTTAAGTTTCTTAAAAAAAATTGGTTTTTCATTTGATATAATAAGATTTATTCATTTAAACTTATCAATTCTATTAATTTATTTCTTTTATAAATGTTTATCCTTAAAATTTGATAATGTTGAAAAAAATTTACTTTTAATTTTTTCATTTTCAATATTTCTGTCACCAACTTTTAGATCTTTGGCTATTTGGCCAAGTTCGAGAGTAATTGGTTTACTTTTTTTTACAATTTCAATTCTAGAATTCTTAAAATATCAAAAATTTGATAAAAAAGAATATATATGGAAGAATACAATTTTTTTAATTCTAGCCTCATATATAAGTCCAAACTTCTCACTTTTTATATTTTATTTTTCTTACCATTATCTTAAAAAAAATAATTTAGTAGATTTAATACCTATATATATTTTTGGTTTGTTTTGTTCTTTTCCAGTTTTTTATTATCTTATTATTTTAGATATTAATTTTCTAATGGTTAATACTCCAGGTACTATAACTGGTGAAAATATAAGTTTAAGTTTTAATTTTTCTGACAAAATCTTAATTATAAGTAGTATTATATTATTTCACTTTTCTCCATTTATAATTAATAAAGATTTTTTATATGATATTCTAAAGAGTCTTCAAAAAAATATTTTCTTTATAGGTGCATTATTTGTTTTACTTGTTTATTTTTTTAATTATCAGATAAATTATACTGGGGGCGGAATTTTTTTTCAAATTTCAAATTTATTTTTTAAGAATAATATTTTTTTCTATTTTATTAGTTTTATATCCTTAACTTTCATATTTTATTTAAGCAAAAATAGTTTGTGTAATTTGATTATTTTTTGCACACTTATAATTTCCAACATTCAAAATACAATTTACCATAAATATTATGATCCTCTTTTGATGATACTATTCTTCTCTTTAATTAATTTTCCAAAAAAAATAAATTTTTTTGAAAGGAAATATAATATTTTGATAATTTATCTTTTCTACGCTTTATTTATTTTTTCTAGGATTTTTAAAAACATTCTTTCAACAACTTAAAAACTTCTATGAATCAACAATTTAATAAAGGCTTAATTCTCACTTCATTAGGATCTTTTTGGTGGGGGTTTGTAGGTGTTATATATTTTGAAATGGTTACTTTTATTGGCCATATAGAATTAGTAGTCCATAGATGTTTATGGACAGCTGTTATGTTGATAATAAGTACTCTTTTTTTAAATAAATGGAAAACTTTTATAAAAACAATTTCAAATAAAAAAAATATCATTTATCTTTTTATTTCTGGATTATTGATTTTTATAAATTGGGCCATTTGGATTTACGCTGTTGCAACTAATAGAATTATCGATGCCAGCTTTGGTTACTTTATAATGCCAATAATTAGCGTTCTATTAGGCTATTTATTTTTTAAAGAGAAGCTAAATCAAAAAAGAATCTTTTCAATATTTTTAGTATTTATATCTATTTTTTTTATGATTTTCTTAAATATTAAAACGCTTCCATGGGTCGGTTTGATAGTTGCTTTAAGTTGGGCTTTTTATAATTTAGTTAGAAAAAAAATTAACGTTGATACCGATATTGGTTTATTAATTGAAAGTTTATATATTTTTCCATTTGCATTAATTGTTTTTTATATGATATTTGCAAAAGGTTTAAATGATTTTAGTTTAGGAAATCCAGGATTAAGTTTATTTCTTTTACTTGCAGGACCAATGACAGTGATTCCTTTATTTTTGTATGTAAGGGGAGTTGAATTAATTGGTCTTGGTGCCACTGGAATGATTTTTTATATTACGCCAACATTGCAGTTTATTTTAGGCTATTTTTATTACGATGAGGATTTTTCGTTAATTAAATTAGTGAGTTTTATTATTATCTGGATTGCTGTAATTATATACCTTAAAGATCTTTATGAAAGTAATTAGCCGAATATTTTTTTTATTTTTTCTCACAATGTTTAATTGTAATTCTAGTGAAATCATAAATTTTAAAGAATGGAAAGAAAATTTCAAAAAAGTGGCATTAGCCAATGATATTTCTGAAAAGACTTTTAATCAGGCAATGCAAAATGCAAAATTTCTACCCAAAGTTATTGAGTATGATCGATTTCAACCAGAGTTTTATGAAGACACAAAAACATATATTGGTAAACGTACCTCAGATAAAAAATTAAAAAAGGGCATCGATTTTTATAATAATAATTCAAATCTTATAAATTTAGTTGAAAAAAACTTTGGTGTAGAAAAAGAATTACTTTTATCTTTAATGGGTATCGAGACTAACTTTGGTACCTACGTTGGAAAAATGGACATAATATCATCATTAGCGACATTAAGTTATGATAAAAGAAGATCAGAATTTTTTTCTAGTGAACTTTTAACATTACTGAAATTAATTGACGACAATCAAATAGACTATAAAACTCTATATGGTTCATGGGCTGGAGCATTCGGTTTTTTTCAATTTATGCCATCTACAATTAAAAATTATGCTTTTGACTATAATAATGATAATTATATCGATTTAAAAAATTCTGAGGATGCATATGCATCTGCCGCTAACTATTTAAATAAGATAGGATGGAAAAAAAACGCCCATTGTTTTAAAAAAATTGAATTAGATAAAGATATTCCTGTCAAATTTTTAAACGTTTCGGCTAGAAATCTACATAGTAAAAAAAAAATTAAATCATTTAAAAAATATATTAAAAACTACCCTGAATTAAAGATCAATAATGAAAATCTAAAAATAGCAATAATTACTCCAGATAAAGATATTATTCCTAATGCCCAAACCTTAAGTCCTGCCTATATAGTTTTTGAAAATTATGAAATAATTCTTAAATGGAATAGGTCTCTAAGATTTGCACTTGCTGTATGTACCTTGAAAGATAAATTAAGAGATGAAATTTAATATTTATATCATCTTTAGTACTTTATTTTTATTATTGAGTTGTGATCAATCAACAATAAATCAAGGTAAAAAAGTAAATACTATTTTTGAAAAAAAATATAAGAATAGTGGATTTTCTTTGATTTACGATGATCAATTAAAAATTAAAAAAATTGATCAAAGATCTTTAACAATATTTCATAAAAATTTGAAAAGAAAGTCATTAGTAAAAATTACTAACCCTTTAAATGGAAAATCACTTATCGCAGAAGTAAAATCAAATAAAGTAAAATTTTCACCTTTTTATAACTCAATTATTACACAAAGAATTTCAGAGGAGTTAGAACTTGATTTGAATGAACCTTATATAGATATAGTTTTGATTTCTAAAAATTCTACTTATATCGCAAAAAAAACTAAAACTTTTGAAGAAGAAAAAAAAGTTGCCGAGAGTGCCCCAATAGATGGTATTAAGATAAGTGATTTGAATTCATCTGCCAAAACAAAAAAAAAATTAGTTAAAATCAATAAATTTTCTTATTATATAAAAATAGCTGATTTTTATTATAAAAAATCTGCCAAAAATATGAGCAATAAAATTAAAAGGGAAGTCAAATTAAGAAATATTAAAATCATTGAACTTACTAAAACAAATTATAGGTTATTATTAGGACCATTTAATGATATAAATTCTCTAAAAGACTCATTTGAAAAAATGAACTCTTTATACTTTGAAAATCTAGAAATAATAAAAGATGTTTAAAAAATTATTTATTACTATTACAATATATCTATCTTTATTTTCCTCTGTAAATGCTAATATTGATATAAAAGCAAGAACAGCAATTCTCCAAGATTTTCTATCAGGTGAAATTTTATACGAAAAAGAACCTGATAGTACAATTTACCCTGCTTCAATGACTAAAATCATGACCTCAATAATTGCGTTTGATTTAATAAAATCTGGTGACTTATCTTTAGATGATAAATTTATAATATCTGAAAGAGCTTGGCGTTTATCAACTGCTGGATATTCATCGATGTTTATAATGGTTGGTGACGAAGTTTCGGTAGAGGATTTACTATTGGGTATTATTATTGCTTCAGGTAATGATGCTTGTGTTGCACTTGCTGAGGGTATTGCTGGCACAGAGGAAGAATTTGCAATTTTAATGACCTCAAAAGCAAAAGAACTGGGTATGGAGAATACAAACTTTGCTAATTCGTCTGGTATAAATGATCCAGACAATTACTCAACAGTAAGAGATATTTTAAAAATGTCCTCTTATCTAATAAAAGAACATCCAAAATATTACGAATGGTTTGCAGAAAAAGAATTTACGTGGAATAGAACTGGAGGTGATCCTATAACTCAGGGAAATAGAAATCCTCTTTTATATAAAAATATTGGTGCAGATGGTATCAAAACTGGGTATTTAGCAGTAGAAAAGTATTCTTTGGCATCATCTATAAATAGAAAAGGAAGAAGATTAATTGCTGTTGGTAGCGGTTTTGAAACAAAAAATTCAAGATCTAGAGAAAGTTCGAAATTATTAACTTATGGTTTAACAAACTTTGATTTAGTAGAAATAAATAAAGCTAACAAAATTATAAATCAAGTTGAAGTATGGTTGGGTAAACAAAAATATGTAGACGTACATGTGAATAAAGACATTTACAAAACAATTAAAAAAGCAAAAAAAAAATTGCTGAAAATTTCAATCAAATATAACGGACCAATAGAGGCGCCAATCAAAAAAAACCAAAAAGTTGGAACATTTAAAGTTGTGTATGATCAGGAGTTAATTGGTGAATATGATTTATTAGCCTCTAACGATGTGCAAAAGGTGAATATTTTTACTAGATTAATAAAATCTTTGAATTATTTAATCTGGGGTGATGTCTAGAAAACCTGTTATTGTTTTCGAGGGTATTGAAGGAAGTGGGAAGACTCATCATTTAAATAAAATTTCAAAATATCTTAAAAAAAGAAAACTTTCTTTTATCAAGATAAGAGAACCAGGAGGAAGTTTAAATTCAGAAAAAATAAGAAAATTGATACTTAATAAAAAATCTAATTTTAATAAAAATACAGATTTGCTGCTTTATTTAGCTTCTAGAAGTGAAAATATCAATCTATTAAGAAAATATTACAAAAAAAAAATTATATTAATCGATAGATTTGTCGACTCAACTATTGCGTATCAACACTATGGTATGGGTGTAAATTTAGATTTAATAAATAGTATTAACAAACATATTTTATCAAATTTTAAAGTCTCTTTTACTTTTTTAAACCTAGTAAATCATAAAAATATGGTAAAGCGACTTAGATTAAGAAAATCTACTAACAGATATGATAATTTCAAAAAAAATTTTTACAGTAAAGTTCAAAAAGGTTTTGTAAAACTATCAAATAAGAATAAAAAAAAATATCAAATAATTGACTCAAATTTAGATATTAAGATGAATGAAAAATACGTTTTAAAAAAAATTGAAAAATTGATAAAATGAGCCTAAGTCCAATAAATCAAACTAATTTGTTTTCACTCGATAAATATTTGTTAGAATTTGTAGAACTTTATAAGAAAAGAAGATTACCTACAAAAATTTTACTTAGTGGTGATAAAGGTTTGGGTAAGTCAACTTTAGCGTTTCATTTAGTAAATTATATATTGTCAATTAACGAAGAACATCCCTATATTATTAAAGAATCTAAAATTAATCCTGACAATAAATCTTATAAACTTGTAATAAATGGATCAAATCCCAACTTATTATTAGTTGATACCTTAAGTGAAAAAAAAAATATTGATATTAATCAAATTAGAGAATTGATTAATAAGTTGAATAAATCATCTTTTAATAACAAGGAAAGATTTATAATTATAGATAATATCGAAACATTAAATATTTCCTCTATTAATGCACTTTTAAAAGTTTTAGAGGAACCACCATCAAACACTTATTTTATATTGATAAATAACGATAGATTTATTTTACCTACTTTAAAATCGAGATGTATCAATTTTAAGATATCTTTAGATCATAAAACTTCGATTTCAGTTGTTAATAAGATTTTAGATAAAGATATTATGAAATTTATTAATAAAGATTTGATAAACTACTATTTAACACCTGGACAAATATATCATTTAATTGAATTTTTTAAAATACAGAAACATGATTTAAAGAATTATGATTTAGAAAGTTTTCTAAAACTTGTTATTAAAGATAATTTGTATAAAAAAGATGCTTTAATTAAAAATATAATATTTCAATATTTTGAGTTTTATTTTTTAACAAAAGTAAAATTAGCAAAATCAAGAACCTTTGAATATTATGATTATTTTTTAAAGAGAATAAATGATACTAAAAAATTTAATTTAGATGAAGAGTCTTTATTTATGGAGTTTGAATATAAAATTTTAAATGGATAAAAATTTTTATATTACTACTCCGATATATTACCCATCTGGAAAACCTCATATGGGGCATGCATATTCAAGTATTATAGCTGACTTTTTTGCGCGATTTAAATCAATTGATGATTATAAAGTTCATTTTTTAACTGGTACAGATGAGCATGGTTTAAAGATACAAAGATCAGCTGAAAAAGTGGGTAAGAAGCCCAAGGAATTCTGTGATCAAATTAGTCAAACATTTAAAGATCTCTCAAAAACATTAAATTTATCTAATACGGATTTTATAAGAACTACTGAGGATAGACATAAAAAAACAGTTCAGCATCTCTGGTCTCTTCTTGAAAAAAATGATGACATTTATTTATCAAATTATTCTGGATGGTATTCAGTCTCAGATGAAGCCTTTTACAATGAAGATGAAATAGAGGAAATAAATGGAAAAAAAATTGCAAAATCGTCAAAATCTAAAGTTGAATGGATAGAGGAGGAGTCTTATTTTTTTCGACTTTCAAAATGGCAAAAACCTTTATTAGAATTTTATGAAAATAATCCAGATTTTATATTACCTGAGTCTAGAAAAAACGAGGTAATTAGTTTTGTAAAAAGTGGTCTTAAAGATCTTTCTGTAAGTCGTAAAACTTTTACATGGGGAATTCCAGTTCCTAGTAACGATAAACATATTATTTATGTATGGCTCGATGCATTAACAAATTATTTAAGTGCTTTAAATTATCCAGATACTAATGATGAACTTTTTAAAAAATTTTGGCCAGCATCTATCCATTTGATTGGTAAAGATATTTTAAGATTTCATGCAGTTTATTGGCCTGCTTTCCTTTTAGCTGCTAAAATTGAATTACCAAAAAAAGTTTATGGTCATGGTTGGATATTATCTGGCGAAGAAAAAATGTCAAAATCTAAAGGAAATATTTTAGATCCATTAAAAATTATTGAGGAATATGGTTTAGACCCTTTGAGATATTATTTGGTTAAGGAAGTTTCATTTGGAAACGATGGTAATATTTCTCAAGAAAGACTTGAAGATTGTATAAATAGCGATTTAGCAAATAATTATGGTAATTTATGTCAAAGAGTTACTGCTTTTGTAATGAAAAATTGTGATGGAAAAATTCCTGCAAAAATTGATTTTCAACCAGATGATTTAAAGATATTAAATAAATATCAAGAAAATTTAGATACTATAAGGTCTAAAATAAATGAACAAAATATAAATTTTTATATTGATTTCATTGTTAATTCTCTGTTTGACGCAAACAAATATTTTAATGATCAAGAGCCATGGAAAAAAAAGGATAATTTAACTAGATTAAATACTATAGTTTATACAACGTTAGAAATAGTCAGGAAAATTAGCTTTTTACTTTATCCAATTATTCCCGAAACATCATTGAGAGCATTAAAAATTTTTAATTTATCAGAAAAAGATATCAAATTAGAAACTATTTCTAATAATGAATTTATTATTAAAGGTAATATGATAAATAAGATTGATATATTAATTAAGAAAATAGAAAAAGAAAATGATTGACTCACATTGCCATCTAGATCATGAACCTCTACTTAGTGATCTTTCAAATGTACTTAAAAGATCCAAAAATGTTGGTATTAAAAAGTTATTAACTATATCTACATCTTTTGAGAGTTTTTCTAGAATTAAAGATATAGTCAATAGAGATGAAATCATATATGGAACAGTAGGCATACATCCACATGAAAGTGACACTAATACAATAACTAAGAATGAAATAGTTAAAAGTCTTAAAGAAAATCCTAAAATAATTGGAATAGGAGAAACGGGATTAGATTATTACTATAATAACAGTGATAAAGATAAACAAATAACTAGTTTTAAAACACATATTGAAGCAGCGATAGAGTGTGACGTTCCTATCATCATACATTCAAGAGATGCAGAAGATGATACCTTTAATATACTCAATGAGTATAAGGGACATAACCCAAGAATTTTGATGCACTGTTTCACTGGATCAAAAAAATTTTCAGAAAAACTTCTTACATTAAATTCTTATTTTTCAGCAAGTGGAATTATAACTTTTAAAAATTCAGTTAATCTTCAAGAAACCTTTAGATCTCTACCATTAGATAAACTTTTAATAGAAACTGATAGTCCATATTTGGCACCTGTACCTAATCGAGGAAAAAAGAATGAACCATCCTTTATTGATTTTACAGCAGAAAAATTAGCTCAAATTAAAGATGTATCCAAATCAGATCTTATAGAATTCACTTCAAATAACTTTAATAAATTATTCTTTAATTAAAATATTATGAAATTTATCATTCTAGGATGTGGGAGTTCAATGGGTGTACCAAGACCAGATGGTTTCTTTGGAAATTGTGATCCAAAAAACAAAAAAAATTATCGTTCAAGGTGTTCTGGTTTTATAAAGACCTCTTATGAAAATATTCTTATCGATACATCGCCAGATTTAAGACATCAATTACTAAGACACAAAATTAAAAAGATAGATAAAGTTTTATATTCACATATGCATGGAGATCATACACATGGTATAAATGATTTAAGGGCATTTTATATAAATTCAAAAAAACAAGTGAATGTATATGCTGATAAAGACACTTCTGATTATTTAAAAAAAACTTTTACATATATTTTTAAAAGTTACTCAAGAGAATATCCAGCAACTTTAAAATTACATACACTAAAAAAAATTTTATCAGTTAAAAATTACAATAAGATTATAAAGATAAGATCAATTAAAGTTGATCATGGTAAAGTCAAATCGAATTGTTTTATAATAGATAAAAAGATTGCATATATAAGTGATGTAAGTAAAATTTATAAAAAAGACTACAAATTTTTCAAAAATCTCAAATTTTTGGTAATTGATTGTTTGTGGTATAAACCACACCCATCTCATTTCAATTTGGAAGCATCTTTATCGATGATAAAAAAATTTAAACCCAAGAAAGCAATTTTGACGAACTTATCTCCAGTGTTAGATTATAATGAGCTTAAGAGAGTTTTACCAAAGAATGTTATTCCTGCTCATGATGGATTAACAATTAACTTATAAAATTTTTTCAATTATATTTGTTATTTTCTTAGACATTGGATTTGTAAATGATGAAAAGGTATTTTCAATTTTTCCTTGTCGATTAATTAGAATTTTATAAAAATTCCATTTTGGGATTGCTGATTTTCCATAATTTTCTTTTGCCCACTTATATATTTCATGAGCATTTTCACCTTTTACATCGGTAATTGATGTTAATGGAAAATCTATATCAAAATTTACTTCACAAAATTCTTTAATTTCAGAGTTTGAACTTTTTTCTTGGTTAAAAGAATTAGATGGAATACCTAAAACAATTAAACCCTTGAATTTGTATTTCTCCCAAAGTGTTTGCAACTCAGCATATTGTTTTGTAAAACCACAATAACTGGCAGTATTTACAATCAAAACAACTTTGTTTTTAAAGTCATTCAAATCAATAATTTCTCCCGAGATACTATCTACCTTAAAGTCAAAAAAAATCTTGTCATAATTTGCAGTTGCTGAATTTTTAAAAAAAAACATGATTATAGTTAATCCAATGATTGTAATTTTTTTCATTATTATAAATTACTTATTTGGGGTGAGTAATATCAAAAAGTAGCCAAATAAAGTTGATAATAATGACCCAGTTAATACTCCGATTTTAACACCATCCATATATTGCATATTGTCAACAAAAGCTAAGTTTCCAACAAAAAGACTCATTGTGAAACCAATACCAGTCAATACACCTACACCATAAAAATTATACCAACTCGTGTTATTTGGCATCTGAGCTATTTTTGTTTTTATAGCAACATATGAAAAAGCAAATACACCTAATTGCTTACCTAAAAATAACCCTAAAACTATTCCTAATGGCACTTTATCTAGCAAAGAGCTAAGAGATAGACCCTCTAATGAAACACCAGCATTTGCAAATGCAAATAAAGGCATGATACCAAAAGCAACATAAGGGCTTATTGCATGTTCAATTTTGATTAATAAAGAAAAATCTTTTTCTTTTTTACGATGAGGGATTGTCATTGCTAACAAAACACCTGCAATTGTTGCATGTATTCCTGAATTATGAGTAAAATCCCAAAGGAAAATACCAACTATTAAATAAGGTAAGAATTTTTTAATATTAAATTTATTTATAACCAACAATATTAAAAACGCTAACAACATAAGACTTAAATATTTAATACTTAAATCTCCGGAATAAAATAGCGCTATAATTACAATAGCACCCAAATCATCAATAATAGCAAGAGCTGTTAAAAAAACTTTTAATGATAAAGGTACCCTTTTACCTAATAAAGATAATACTCCAAGAGAGAAAGCGATATCTGTTGCGGAGGGTATTGCCCATCCATTCATTGTCTCACTATCTCCAAAATTGATAAATACATAAAATAATGCAGGGACTAACATTCCACCAACTGCTGCAATTATTGGGAGAAGAGCTTGTTTTATATTAGAAAGTTCACCTTGCAAAAATTCTCTTTTTATTTCTAAAGTTACAAAAAAAAAGAATATTGCCATTAAAGCATCATTTATCCAATGAAGAACTGATAATTTTAATCCTAAATTGTTTATGCCAATAAATAAATATTGATTTAAAGTTGAAAAATATAACTCTGATAAACCTGAATTACTTATTATTAACGCAATAATTGCTGCGAATAATAAAACTAGACCACTAGCAGCTTCAAGTTTAAAAAACCAAATAAAGGGTTTCGATAAATAATTAATCATTTAATTAAGATCTTTAGCAAAAAGTATTAAATCTCTCAAGGTCTCAAATAAGTTATATAATATGAGTTCTAAATTAGGAAAAATATTACTTAATGGATCCTTAAATGTATCTAATATAATTATTATTGCAATAAAAGTAATTAAAGAGACAATTAAATAGCTTAAAAATTTTCCAAAAGTAAAATTAGATTTTGGCTTGTATTTTACTAATTCTGATCCTGGTTTTATAGGTTCAATGAATTTTGATTTACTAGTATCTTCAGCTTCATATAAAAACTTTTTTTGTTTAATAGGTTTATTGATTAACGGTTTAGTTTGTTCACCAACATTTTTATTAAAAAACCACGTTTGATCACATGATCCACATTTCAATAATCTACCTTTTTCTGGAATTAGGTTTTCATCTACATCAAAATTTTTTCCGCATGATGGACACACAATTATCATATGCTTTATATATCAGATTCTTATTAAAAATCCTTTGTTTTACACATCTTTATACATTGAAAAAATAAATAAGTACTGTATTAGTACTTGTTCCGGAGTGTAGCGCAGCCTGGTAGCGCATCTGGTTTGGGACCAGAGGGTCGCAGGTTCAAATCCTGCCACTCCGACCATCTATTATGAAAAAAGCAAAAATTTATAAACCAAACAAAACTGCCATGCAATCAGGATTTGGTAAAACTGATAAGTGGATATTAGAATTTGAAACCAAAGACCCGACTATAAATCCACTCATGGGATGGGAAAGTTCATCTGATACTTATTCAGTATTGAAGTTAGAGTTTTCCACAAAAGAACTAGCAATAAATTATGCAAAAAAAAAGAAAATTAATTTTGAATTGATAGAACCTAAAAAAAGAAAAATTGTTAAAAAATCATACGCTGATAATTTTTTGAGTTAATAATATGTTTAAATTTTTTACAGATAAACGATGGCATTTGTGGAGTATCGGGGGAACAATACTTATACTTGCAGCAACGTGGTATCAAGTTCAATTAGATGTAAGAATTAATGAATGGTTTGGTGAATTTTATGATACACTACAAAAAGCTTTGGCTGAACCTGGTGCAGTCACAGAAAAAGAATTTATTGCTTATCTTTTTACTTTTGCCAAAATAGCAGCAGTTTATATATTAGTGGTTATATTTAGTGATTATTTTACTAGTCATTGGACTTTTAGATGGAGAACTGCAATGGCTGATTTTTATCATGATAAATGGGACTTTGCTTCATCAATCGAAGGTGCATCTCAAAGAGTACAGGAAGATACACTTAAATTTGCAAGAATTATGGAAGGCTTAGGAGCTGAACTATTAAGAAGTATAATGACATTAATCGCATTTACTCCAATCTTGTGGGGTTTGTCTAAAAGTATAACTGTGCTTCCCTGGATAGGGGAGGTTAATCACGCATTAGTTTGGGTTGCTATTATTTCAGCTTTGGGGGGAACATTTATACTTGCTGCTGTTGGGATTAAACTACCTGGTATCGAATACGATATTCAAAAAGAAGAGGCGGCGTATAGAAAAGAATTGGTTCTTGGTGAAGATTTTAAAGAAAATGCACAACCAGCAAGAATTGACTCTTTATATGGTGGTGTAAGAAAAATTCATTACAAAATGTATTTTCATTATCTTTATTTTAATGCTGTTAAATGGAGCTACTTACAAGGAATGGTAATTGTTCCTTATCTAGCTTTAGCACCTACAATTGTAACAGGTGCAATCACTCTAGGTTTTGTTCAACAAATTATTAGAGCTTTTGGAAGAGTAGAAACATCTCTTCAATATTTAGTAAGAAGTTGGCCAATAATTGTCGAGTTAATTTCTGTTTGGAAAAGATTAAATGAATTTGAAAATAAACTAAAAGTTAATACAGAAAAAATCTCAAGAGAAAAAATTTAGTGGCTTTAAATAAAGAATTAATTAATCAGATTATCACTGTAACTTCAAAAGCAGCTATTTCTTGTCACAAATTTATTGGTAAAAATAAAAAAAATGACACTGATAAAGCAGCTACAGACTCAATGAGAAATGAAATAAATAAGATACCTGTCAATGCTGAGATTGTTATAGGTGAAGGTGAAATGGATGAAGCACCTATGTTATACATAGGTGAAAAGTTGGGCTATGGTGGAAATTTAGATCTCGATATAGCAGTAGATCCGGTAGAGGGAACAAATTTTGTTGCGAAAAATCTCCCTGGAGCATTATCAGTGATATCTGTTGCAGAAAAAGGGAATCTCTTTAGTGCACCTGAAACTTACATGGATAAAATTGCAGTTTCAAACAAGATTCCTTATGAAGCAACTGATTTAGATTTTTCATTAGAAAAAAATATAAGAAATATAGCCGACTCATTAAATAAAGATTTTAATGATATTACTGCTTGTTTATTAGATCGACCTAGACATAAGAAAATAATTGATAAATTAAAAGAAATGAATGTAAAAATGAAATTAATTTCAGATGGTGATGTATCTGGAGCATTAATGGTAACTGACGATAAATATGATGTCGATATTTTTTTAGGTATTGGAGGTGGACCTGAAGGTGTTTTGGCTGCATCAGCTATTGACGCATATAAATGTAAATTTCAGGGGAGATTTATTTTTGATAATGATAAAGATATTACAAGAGCTAAGCGGATGGGCATAAAAGATTTAAATAAAAAATATGATTTAAATGAAATTATTAAAGGTGATTCAATTTTTTGTGCTACAGGTATTACTTCTGGTGATTTATTGAAAGGAGTAAATCTTAAAGATAATATTTATGTAACTGAAACCCTAGTTACGCATAAAAGCTCGAATACATGCAAAATTGTTAGGATAGAAGACACTATATAAACTTGATAAATATTATTTTTTACAATAAAAGATCCAGATTTGGTCCCTTCGTCTATCGGTTAGGACACGTGGTTTTCATCCTCGAAAGAGGGGTTCGATTCCCCTAGGGACCGCCAATAATGTCATATTTTGTTTATTTAATTGTTACAAATCTCAAAAAAAACAAAAAAATCTCATATGTTGGATATACAAACAACCTAAAGAAAAGGCTAAGTTTACATAATTCAGGAAAAGGAGCAAAATTTACTAGGGGCAAAAAATGGAAGCTAGTTTACTATAAGAAATATGATTCGAGGTCTATTGCTATGAGAAATGAATTTCTGTTAAAAAAAAATTATAGACTTAGAAAAAAACTTAAAACAAATACATGAAAATATCAATTTTACTGCCGTTAAAAGAGAATTTTTCACCTTCTTATGCCGGAGCTGTATCTTTATTTATAAATGATACATTAAAATTCAGTAAGTTTAGAAAAGATATAACTGTTTATGGTCATACAGACTATAAAAAAAAATTTGATCAAAAATATTTTAATATACATATTAAAAAAAATTTTTTTTCAAGCCAAAATAAAGAGTATGTAAAAAAATTTATTGAAATTGAAAAAAGAAATAATTCTCAAATTATAGAACTTCACAATAGACCAATTTACTTAAAATATCTCGTCAACGATTTAAAAGAAAAAGATTATATATTGTATTTTCATAATGACCCTTTAACGATGTCTGGCTCTAAGAGCATAAAAGAAAGATCATTTCTATTAAATAATTGTTACAGAATTGTTTTTAATAGCAACTGGTCAAAAAAAAGATTTTTACAAAAAATGAAGTCCGACGCAATTAATAGTGAAAAATTAATAGTAATCAACCAGTCAGCCTCAAAAAATAAGATTAACTTTAAAAGTAAAAAAAAATTAATTACTTTTGTTGGAAAACTTAATAGATCGAAAGGTTATGATCTTTTTGGTAATGCGGTAATAAAGATTCTAAAAAAATATAAAGATTGGTCTGCATATGTTGTTGGAGACGAACCAAGAGATAAACTTAATTTTAAACATAGTCGACTTAAAAATTTTGGATTTAAAGAACATAAAGAAGTTATAAAGATTTATAAAAAAACAAGTATAGCAGTTGTTTGTTCTAGATGGGACGAACCTTTCGGTAGAACAAGTTTAGAAGCTGCAGCAAATGGGTGTGCAGTTATTATAAGTAATAGGGGAGGTTTACCTGAAACAATTACCAATGGTCGAATATTAAAAAACCTAACCGTTAATGACATTTATAGAAATATTGAAGATTTGATTAAGAATTCATCTATTAGAAAAAAATATCAAAAATTGTCATATAAAAATTTTTACTTATCTCATGAATATGTATCTGATGAAATCGATAAAGTTAGAAATAATTTAATTAGAATAAGTAAACCCTTTTTGTCTAATTCACAATCAAATTTGAGAATATTACACATTACTAACTTTAATGAGAGGCATAATGGTAGACTTTTCTTTAATACTGGGAGAAGATTAAATAACGGTTTCATTAGACTTGGACATAGCGTTCTAGAATTTAGTGATAGAGATATTGTAAGTAGAGGAAAATCCCTAAAAGATTTTTATGGATCTGACACATTAAATGACAAATTAATTAAAACTTGTTATCATTTTAAACCAGATCTAATTGTTTTGGGGCATGCAGATATGATATCGAAAGATATTTTGTATAACCTTAAAAAAGATTATTCTAATTTAAGAATAGCTCAATGGTTTCTTGATCCTTTGAACAAAAATGGTCCTGATTTTAGGAAAAACAAAAGAAGAATTCTTGATAAATCTGATGTAATAGACTCAAATTTCTTGACTACTTCTCCTGATGCATTGAGTTTTTTATCTAAAAATAAATCAAATTATTTTATACCAAATCCATCTGATCAATCGATGGAAACTCTTAATAATTTCAGAAAAGATTGCTCGAATGATGTTTTTTTTGCTTTAAGTCATGGGGTACACAGAGGTCAATTAAAAAACCGATCGACTGATGATAGAGAAAAGTTTATAAAATCTCTAATCAATAAATGTAGGAATATTAGATTTGACATTTTCGGTATGGATAATATTCAACCAATTTGGGCTGATCAATATTTCAAAAATATATCAAATTCAAAAATGGGTCTTAATTTAAGTAGGGGAACACCAATAAAATATTATAGCAGTGATAGAATTACTCAAATTATAGGCAATGGTTTAGTTACTTTGATTGATGAAAAAACTTGTTATGGTGATTTTTTCGATGATACAGAGATGGTCTTTTATAAGAATGTAACGGATTTATCTGAAAAAATTGAAAAAATTTCAGAAAATGAAAAGTTACGAAAGTCAATTGGAAAAAAAGGTAAAGCTAAATACATGAAATATTTCAATTCAACACTTGTGGCTGATTTTATCATTAATAAGACATATGAGACGAATGGCTCAAAAAAGTATTTATGGCATAAACCATAAGATGATTTCCATAGTAATTCCAACTTATAATAATTTAGATTATTTAAAACTCTGTTTAAAAAGTTTAAAAAAAAACTCTTCTTTTAATCATGAAATTATAATCCATATTAATGACGGTTCAGATGGTACATTAGATTTTATTAGAAATAACAATTACAAACATACAAGCTCAGATGATAATATTGGTCTTTGTTCATCAATCAATAAAGCTGCAAAATTAGTCTCAAATCAATATATTCTTTATAGCCATGATGATATGTATTTTTGTCCTAATTGGGATAAAGTTTTACTAAATGAAGTAAAAAGTTTAAATCATGATGATTTCTATCTATCTGGTACAATGATTGAACCTCACTCCGGTCATATAGCTTGTGATTTTGGAATTGATCTAGATACTTTTAAAGAAGACGAATTATTATCTAAATATAAGAATATTAATTTTTATGATCATCAAGGAACTCATTTTGCTCCACATTTAGTCTCAAAAAAAATGTGGGATAAAGTAGGCGGTTTTAGCGAAGAATTTAATCCTGGAATAGGTTCTGATCCAGATTTTAATATGAAATTATGGAAAGAAGGTGTGAGGATATTCAAGGGTTTAAATGATTTTAAAGTTTATCATTTTGGTTCTTTAACAACTAGGAAAAAAAAGAATTTAATTCAAAATAGAGGGGATAAGACATTTTTAAAAAAATGGGGTATCACAACGAAGTTTTTTAAAAAACATTATTTGAAATCAAAAACTAAATATAATGGACCCCTTAAAGAACCTAATATAACTTTTGGGTATGTATTTGGCTTTTTATCTTGTAAAATACAATCTATATTTTTACTTTATTAAGCGCATTATTTTTAAATATATTAGCTTCTTTTATATATCTTCTAACCATTTGTGTTGTTTTATGACCCGTCATAGCCATTATACTTCGCTCATCTGCACCAGACTCAGCAGCTACTGTTGCAAAACCTGACCTCAAACTATGACCAGCAAAATTTTTATTTTCTATACCTGCTAAATTTAAATATTCTTTTATCAATAAAACAACTGATTGATCGGTTAATCTTTTATCCGTTAATGATAAACCTTTAGAAAATCTTCTGAAAATAGCTCCAGACTTAATTTTAGAAACCTCTAACCATTTTTTTAAATTCAGGACTGGACAGTAAAATTCATTGCTGAAGTAGGGTAGTCCCTTGATCGTTCCTTCGCCAAATTGATCAGTTTTCGATCTTTTAATAGAGATTTTCAGGCCCTCCGGCACAAATTCTAAATCCTCATGATCTATAGAAATTAGTTCTGTTCTCCTAAATCCACCTCCAAAGCCAATTAGTATTATTGATTTGTCCCTAAGTTTTTTAATTTCATCAACTTTTTGCTCATCTATTACATTAATAATTAATTTTAAATGATTGATTAATAGAGGTTTTTTTCCTTTCTGAATACTTCCTTTCACCCTTCTTATGCCCATTAAATTTTCAACTATGATCGGATGTTTGGTATCTAGATAATGTCCTTTCAGTTTATGCACCATGCTAATTGATACTAATCTTCGTCTTAAAGTACTTATTTTTGAGTTTTTAGATAGATGAGTAAGATACAAGGAAACAATTTTTGGTTCAGTTGGCAATGAATTTAAGCCATGCTTTGCGCAAAAAACCCCAAAGTCTCTAAAATCAGATTTATAAGCTCTCAAAGTGTTATTTGCTTTAGAGCTTTTGAGGTTATTTAAAGTTGCCTCATGTAGTGATTTTAGGTCTGTAGTTAACTCATTCATATTATTACTATTGATAACAATTAATTATCGTTAGTAATATATCAAGTGATTTATAATGTCAATAGTTTAAATTATGAATTTATGGGTACAATTGATGGTGAAATTCCAGCTGTTTGGTTTTTGATAAGCTCAATTGGTTTTGTTATTTTGAGTTTCATTCAATATAGAAATACTGGTAAAAGTATTAATACATTTTTTTTAAGCATAATGGCCATTTTGTTTTTATGCAGCTATTTTATATTACTTTTTAAAACTTGATTTATCCCCACTATTCACAGAGAAATGAGAAAAATAATAGAATCACCTAAAAAGTGATACATTTCAAAATCAGTATTTGTTAAGTTAATTATGAATTAAGGGGCAACTCTTAACTGGCCAATTGGAGAAAAGCCGAGAGGTACAATTCCAGGGGGCAGAAAGCTTCACAAAGCATCGCTGAACATGTGGAGCGGGAGGCATGGCGGTAGCGCATCAACGACGTGCCAAAACAACTGTTCTTTGCACCCTTAAAAGTGCAAGGAAACAGGGGTTTTTCTATAATGATACTCAAAGGAACTAAATTTCAAATTAAAGTCTGGAAATATCTAAGAACTATTCCTAAAGGTAAGGTAAAAACCTACAAACAAGTAGCTATTAGCATAAAAAGCCCTAAATCAGCTCGAGCTGTCGCTAATGCTTGCGCTAAAAACCCATATGCCCCAAAAATACCCTGTCATAGAGTTATTAGATCAGATGGAGCTCTTGGAGGATACTCTGGAAGAGGTGGAATCAAGCAAAAGATTAAATTACTTAAATCTGAAAAAGCAGCCATTTAGCCTCATTTTAACGTTTTTTTATGTTAAAAACCCCAGTAAAATCAACGTTTTTTGATCTTTTTAATTAAATTGATATAAAATAGCATAATTCACCCTTTAGTTGTACCATATATGAGCCTACGCTTAAAAGAGACCCCTATTTGGACGTTTAAATGCTATATTCAATTAGTGCATCGCTCTACTATTTAACTATATCAACGCTTTTAAACAACCCCATATATTCATGATTTTCATTTTCCTTATGCTCAAAAAGTCTTGATTTTAAATGATAATTTAATATTTTTCAGATTTTGTCGAAAATTTATAACTTAAACCAAAGCCAACGATATTTTAATGTAGATAAAACCATTTTTTTGTTAATTTTTATAAAATTTAGAATTTAATAAAATGTAATAATTACAATAGTTTACATATTATATTTAATCTATTACTTAAGATATTAGTAAATATATGATACCTATTATTTAATTTTTTTAACTATATTCTCTCTCCTAGAAATATAGATACCGCTTAATACAATAATAAATAATCCTAAAAAAGTCCAATTATCTGGAAAATCACTAAAGAAATAATAACCTATGATTATGTTAGTAATTATCTCAAAGTAGCTAAATGGTGCTAATTTAGAGGCATCAGCGTATTTTAGAGATAATATTAGAAATAAATGCCCTATACATGCAAAAATCCCTATAGCAGCCATCATAGACCACTGATTAAAAGAAGGGGCAACCCAAACAAATGGCATTATTGTAGAAACTATTATGGCCCCTACTACACCAGTTAATAATAAAGTTAATAAAGGGTTATCTGAAGTACTTAATTTCCGAGTAATAATTAAATAAAACCCATACATTATTCCAGTTCCAAGAGCTGCTAAACTTGCTAAGTTAATTTCTACAAAACCAGGTCTTATAACCACTAATGAACCTATAAATCCTATAATTACAGCAGACCATCTTCTAAAACCAACCTTTTCTCCTAAAAAAATTGGAGAAAAAGCTGTAACAATCAAAGGTGCAACAAAAGCTAAAGTTAATGCTTTTGCTAATGAAATTACTGAGATTGCATAAAAAAAACAGATATTTGCTGTTAAAAGAATTAGACCTCTTATAAATTGTAATTTTGGTTTATCTGTCCAAACAAGATTTTCTCTAAAAAAGAAAAACATAATTGGAAGAGTAAATACAACTGTAAAAAAATACCTTGCCCATGTAATTTGTAAAACAGGAAGGTCTGCACTTAAATACTTTGCAAATCCGTCCATAATTGGAAGCATTACCCATGCTAAAAGATTGAAAGTTATAGCCTTCATTAACTTAAAGGATATAGATTAATTAAAGTATTTTAAAGCAAAGAATACAACAATTGGAATAGTTATAAAAGACATCAAAGTTGAAACAACTATTGTGCTAGCAACGCTGTCAACTATCTTTTTTGGTGAATATATTGATGCAACAAGATAATTAAGGACTGCACTAGGCATTGAACATTGTATTAATAAAACTCCAGCAGCAAATCCTTCTAAATTAAAATTTAGAATTAATAAATATCCAATAATAGGTCCCACAATTACGCGTCCTATCGAGGAAAATATAGCTTTATTCAATGAAAATACCTTCAGTCTTGTTAATGCAATTCCTAACGACATTAAGATCAAAAAAATCGTTGCATACATTAAAAGAAAGGTAGTATTTTCAACAAAACCAGGTAGTTCTAAATCATAATAGAGTAAAAAAACAGCAACAATGATTGCATAGAATGGTGGGCTTTTAATTATAACCTGTAGACTAAATTTTCTATCGGCCAAAAAAACACCTAGTGTAAAGTGACAT
>CACHMJ010000008.1 GCA_902580895.1 uncultured Pelagibacteraceae bacterium
CGTTAATTGCTAAAATTGGTGAAAAAATTACAATTGGTCAAACTAAAACAATTTCAAACTCTTCATCTATAAACTGTCAATATTTACATACTGTAGTCAAAGATAATTTAGCAAAATTAGCTGTAGTGGTCTCATTAGAAACAAAAGAAAATTCTGAAGTGATAAAAACCTTTGGTAAACAACTATCAATGCATATCGCTGCTTCTAATCCTTTAGCACTTGACTCAAATTTGATCGACAAGTCTATACTAGATAAAGAACAAGAGTTAATAACTGAAGAACTTAAAAATTCTGGTAAACCAGAGGAAATTGCAAAAAAAATTAGTTTGGGCAAAATGAATAAATTTAAGGAAGAAAACGCTCTTTTAACTCAAGCATGGGTAATGGAACCTAAAAAAAAAGTTCAAGATGTTTTGAAGGAACTTGCTATAAATGATTTAAAAATCAAGGAGTTTAGCAGAATTAAAATAGGCGAATAAATGTTTGATGAAAAATCACATAGCCTCAAAATGGATAAAGCAATAGATGTTTTTTCAAAAGAGTTGTCTTCCTTAAGAACAGGAAGGGCTAATGCTGCGATGTTAGATCTTGTTAAAGTAGATGTTTATGGACAACAAATGCCAATCAATCAAGTTGGAAGTATCACAACGCCGGAACCAAGAATAATAAATATCCAAATTTGGGATCAAAACAATGTTCCTTTAGTTGATGCCGCTATTAAAAAATCAGAATTGGGATTAAACCCCCAAATAGATGGTCAGTTAATCAGACTACCAATACCAGAATTAAACGAAGAAAGAAGAACTGAATTAAAAAAATTAATTAAAGCAATGGGAGAAAAATGTAAAATTTCAATCAGAAATATTAGAAGAGATGCAAATGAAGAATTAAAAAAACTTTTAAAATCAAAAGAAATTGGTGAAGATGAGGAAAAGTCTTACGAAAAAAATGTTCAAAATATAACTGATAAACATATTGCAACTGTTGATGAAAAAGTTTCCTCAAAAGAAAAAGAAATAATGACCATATGAACCCATTAAATCATGTTGCCATTATCATGGATGGTAATGGTCGGTGGGGATTAAGAAATAAGAATTCACGAAATGCTGGTCATAAAGCAGGTTTGAATACAGTCGAAAAAATAATCAAGGAAACAATTAAGAATAAGATCAAGTTTCTTACTTTATATGCTTTTTCTACAGAAAATTGGAAAAGACCTAAAAAAGAGATAAAGTTTTTATTCAGTTTATTGGAAACTTTCCTTAAAGAAAAGATTAATGATCTTAACGAACAGAATATAAAACTAAAAATAATTGGTAAAAAAAATTTTACTTTAAATTTAAATAAACTTTTAAAATTATCAGAAAAAAAAACTTTCAAAAATAAAAGGCTACAGATTAATTTAGCTTTAAATTATGGCTCAAAATCTGAATTAATTAATGCATTTAAAGAATTAAAGAAAAATAAGGAAGCTATAAATGAAAAAAATTTAAAAAAGTACCTTCAAACTAAAAATATACCTGATCCAGATATTTTAATTAGAACTGGAAATACAAAAAGATTAAGTAACTTTTTATTATGGCAAATAGCTTATTCAGAAATTTTTTTTGAAAATAAATTATGGCCTGATTTTAATGAAAAAGACTATAATAAGATAATCAAAAAATTTAAAGGTATTAAGAGAAATTTTGGAAAAATATAATGAATGATGAATTTATTAAAAGAATAAGCAGCTCATTGATACTTATACCGATCGCTCTATTTTTCATAATAAAGGGCAGTTTTTTATTTAATTTTTTTATTATAATTTGTTTTTTAGTTACTTCATATGAGTGGCACAAGATGAGTAGAAAAAAATCTTACTATTTGTTTGGTTTACTATTTTTAATTATATCTTTTTACTCCGTATATAAAATAAGAACAACTATGAGCGGAGATTATATCTATTTCCTTATAATCTTGTTAATTTGTATTTCGACAGATATTGGAGGATATATTTTTGGCAAAATCCTCAAAGGACCTAAATTAACAAGGATTAGTCCAAAAAAAACCTATTCTGGAGTAATAGGTGGATACTTGTTTTCGATTATAATTTTAAGTTTGTGGCTTTCCTCTGATTTATTTATAAAACCACAAGAATTAAATTCTGATACTTTTATATTAATCATAATAATTTCTACTGTAAGTCAAATAGGTGATATCATAGTTTCTTATTTTAAAAGATTATCAAAAATAAAAGATACAGGAAAAATTATTCCTGGCCACGGCGGCTTACTAGATAGAATAGATGGAATGATATTTGCTTTTCCATTTGCATATATGATTTTTAAGATAAATATATTTCAATATTTTTAAATGAAAAAAAAAATTGCAATACTAGGATCAACAAGTTCTATCGGTAAATCATTATTAAATATTATAAAAAAAGATAAAAAAAAATTTAATATAGAACTATTAACAGCTAACACAAATTATAAAGATTTAATTAATCAAGCAAAACAATTTAATGTTAAGAATTTAGTTATTACAGATCCCATGAGTTTTGAAAAATCTAAAAAGTTTTATAAGGGAAATAAGATTAATATTTTTAAAAATTTTGAAAATTTAAAATCTATTTTACCTAAAAAAGTTGATTATGTTATGAGTGCAATTTCAGGTATTGGAGGATTATTACCAACATATAAAATAATCAAACATACAAAATTAATTGCTATAGCAAATAAGGAAGCCATTGTTTGTGGTTGGCCAATTATAAAAAATGAACTAAAAAAAAATAAGACAAAATTTATTCCAGTGGACTCAGAGCATTTTTCAATTTTTTCACTCTTAAATGGTAAAAATAAAAATGATATTGAAAAAATTTATATTACTGCTTCAGGTGGTCCATTTATTAATCTACCTAGAAATAGATTTAATAAGATAAAATTAATTGATGCACTGAAACATCCAAATTGGAGTATGGGAAAAAAAATTACAATTGATTCTGCGACTTTAATGAATAAAGTTTTTGAGGTAATTGAAGCTAGAAATATTTTTAATGTAAACTATAAAAAAATCACAATTCTTACGCACCCGAAGTCATACGTACATGCAATTGTTAAATTTAATAACGGTTTGAGCAAATTTCTAATACATGAGCCAGACATGAAAATACCAATTTATAATTCTATTTATCATCAAACAGGTAATAGTTTGAAAAATAAACCTTTAGATTTTAGTATTTTAAATAATCTTAATTTTAAAAAAGTAGAAGAAAATAAATTTCCATTGGTGAAATTGCTTTATAAGTTACCAAAAAACTCATCATTGTTTGAAACTGTTTTAATATCAGTAAACGATTATTTAGTTTATAGATTTCTAGAGAAAAAAATTAATTTTCAAAAAATGATTAAATTGATTCTTAAAATTTCAAATTTAAAAGAATTTCAAAAATTTAAGAAAATCGAGCCTAAAAGTGTTGATCAAATAAACAATTTAAGGAATTATGTACATTTAAAAATTCAGGCTTTAGGTATATAAAGCGATTTATTATGATAAATTATCTATCAAACATAATTTTAATAATTTTTTTTTTAATTTCATCTGCAACGGCAGAAAATATAAAAAAAATTGAGATTAAAGGAAATAAGAGGATTTCAGATGAAAGCATCATCATTTTTACGGATTTAAAAACTAACAAAGATATTTCATCTTCTGATTTAGATAATGCAATAAAAAATCTTTATGAAACAAATTTTTTTTCAAATATAAGTTTTTCTTTAGATAATCAGATATTAGAAATCAAAGTTGAAGAGAATCCAATTATCGATAATTTCCAAATAACAGGTATAAAAAAACAATCACTGGTAGAATTTATAAAAGGTAAAATTCAATTGGCTGAAATGAAGTCTTTTGATGAAGAAATCTTGACTGCAGATTTAAATTTAATAAATAATATTCTTAAATCTAGCGGATATTATTTTGCAGAAATCACAAGCTCTAAAAGTTTGAATGAAAAACTAAATTCTGTAAATCTCAAAATTAATATTGAATTAGGTGAAAAGGCTAAGATTAAAAAAATTATTTTTTTAGGCGATAAAGTTTTTAAAGATAAAAGATTAAAAGAAGTTATTACATCTGAAGAACACAAGTTTTGGAAATTTGTCTCGAATAATGTTTATATTAATAAAGAATTAATAGATCTTGATAAAAGATTATTAACAAATTATTTTAAAGATAACGGATATTTTAACGTAAAAGTTGAAAATTCTTTTGTTGAGTTTGATAAAGAGTCAAATTTTAATTTAATTTTTAATATTATATCTGGAAAAAAATATATTTTTAACAATTTTTCTTTAAATTTACCTCCTAATTATGACTTAAAAACTTTCGATCCAATTAAAAAGAAATTTGCAAAATTAAAAGGTGAGACATATTCATTATCTAAAATTAACAACCTGTTAAAAAGAATTGATAAAATTGCATTAACCAAACAATACGAATTTATTAACGCTTCAATAGTTGAAAAACTAGATAATGATAAGATTGACCTTGAAATTAACATCTCCGAAAGTGAAAAACTTTATGTTGAGAAAATAAATATTTCAGGAAATTATTCAACATTAGAAGAAGTTATCAGAAATAATTTGATCGTCGACGAAGGAGATCCTTTGAATGAAATATTATTCAATAAATCAATCAATAATTTAAAAAGTTTAGGAATTTTTAAAAAAGTAAATACTGATATTAAAAATGGTTCAGATGATTCACTTAAAATTATTGATATAAATATTGAAGAGAGACCATCTGGTGAAATTTCTTTAACTGCTGGATTTGGAACAAGTGGTGAAATTATAGGTGGAGGTATAAAAGAAAAAAATTTTTTAGGAAAAGGAATAAACCTTGATACTAATATTGAGCTTACACCTGAGTCAATTAAGGGAAGATTCATCTACGCAAAACCTAATTTTAATAATACAGATAATACCTTATTTACATCATTGAAAAGTTCAACAACTGACTTATTAACAGACTCTGGGTACAAAACCTCCGAACTAGGTTTTTCTTTAGGAACAATTTTTGAACAGTTTCAGAATATTTTTTTAAGCCCTGAAATAGATTTTTTAATTGAAGATTTAGAAACCTCAGACAAAGCTTCCGATGTTTTGAAAAAACAAAAAGGTTCTTATACTGATGTATATTTTAACTATACAATAAATCAGGATTTGAGAGATAAAAGATTTAGAACTGAGAGTGGCTATCAAACTTTTTTTTCACAGGAAATACCTTTAATTTCAGATAACTCAGAATTTTCAAATGCATTTGAAATTTCAACTTATAAAAAATTATCTACCAAATCTGACATGGTAGGGAAAGTGAGTTTTTTCGCTAAAACTATTACAGGTCTGACTGATGACGTTAGAATTTCAAAAAGGTTGAATATTCCATCAAAAAAATTAAGAGGTTTTGAAAAGGGAAAAGTTGGTCCAGTTGACAATAACGATTTTGTTGGTGGTAATCATCTTACCACACTTAATCTATCAGCAACATTGCCAAATTTGTTAGAAGGCCTTGATAATCTTGATGTTGGTTTATTTTTTGATGCAGCTAATATTTGGGGTGTAGATTATGATAGTTCTTTAGATGATAAAAGTACAATTAGAACTTCTACTGGTATAGCCTTTAACTTAATGACACCCATAGGACCATTAAGTTTTTCTTTTGCAAATGCTTTAACTAAAGCATCTACAGATAAAACAGAAACTTTTAGATTTAGTTTAGGAACTCAATTTTAATGAAGTTTTTTTTAAAAATAATAATATTTTTTTTTTTATTTTTAAATTTTGCTGAAGCAAATAATGCAATTAAATTTGTTGATATAAATTATATAGTTAATAATTCTATATCAGGAAAAAAACTAAATTTAATTATCGAAAATAAGAATAAAAAAATTAAAGATGAAATTACAAAACTGAGAAAAAATCTTGATGAAAAAAAAAGTAAAATTCTTACACAAAAAGATATTCTCAAAAAAAATGAATTAGATAATTTAATCAAAGATTATGAGAAAGAGGTCAAAAGATTTAACGAAATTAGAAAAAAAAAAACTGATGAGATTAATAGCTTCAATATTAAATCAAAAAAAAAAATTCTAGATTTATTAAATCCTTTGATTACAAGTTATTTGAAAAAAGAGTCAATTCAATTACTCTTTCAAAAAGACAAAATTATTTTTGGTGATGAAGATCTTGATATAACTAAAGAAATTTTAAAGATATTTAACGAAAATTATAATAAAATAAAGTTTGAATAAATAATTTAAAATGAAAAAAAATAGATTAACTAAAAAAGATATTATTGAATTGTTACCTCATAGAGAACCAATGCTATTAATTGATGAATTGATAAATATTAAGCATCTTCATTCAGCAACAGCAATAATGAACGTTAAAAAAGATTCATTTTATGTTGATGGACACTTTCCTGGAAATCCAGTTTTACCAGGTGTTTTAATTGTAGAGGCATTTGGTCAAGCAGCAGCTGCACTTACAGCTCATGGCATTGATAAAGAAGAATACGATAATAAGTTAGTGTTCTTAATGAGTATTGAGAAAGCACGATTTAGAAATCCAGTTGTACCTGATTGTAAACTTGAATTAAACATTGAGGCTATAAGATCTCATGGTAGAGTCTGGAAATATAAAGGTGAAGCCTTTGTAAACGGTAAAAAAATGTCAGATGCTCAATGGTCAGCTACAATTGTTGACAGGAAATAATTAGCAATAAATCTTGATAAGCTTTTCAAATAAGTTTTGATATTAAACTTATTAATGATTAATCCTTTTTTTAAAAATACCGGACCCTACGATCTAAGTTTTTTGCTTAAAACAATTAATTTAAGTAATGACAATTTACCAGATGAAAAAATCACAGATATAAAAGATCTTAATACATCTAAAAAGAACGAAATTTCTTTTCTTCATTCAAAAAAATATGCTGATTTGGCAAAAAAAACCAAAGCTTCTTTCTGCCTAACATCTAAGAATTTTCAATCATTTTTACCAGATAATTGTAAGGCTATTATAACTGACAAAGTTTTATTGCATACTGCTCAAATAACAAAAATTTTCTATCCAGACTCTATTACTGACGATTATGATGACACTGTTAAAGATATAAATGAAACAGAATTCAAAGAAAGAGTTAAATTTGGAAAAAATGTTCTTATTGGTGACAAGGTAAAAATTGGTAAAGATTGTCTAATTGGTCATAACTCAATAATAGAAAAAAATGTCAATATCGGTGATAATTGTTCTATAGGATCAAATGTAATTATTAGAAATTCATTAATTAAAAACAATGTTCATATTTTAGATGGTTGTGTAATCGGAAAAAAAGGGTTCGGTTTTTTTCCGAATAAAGACAAAAATTTTAGGTATCCCCAAATAGGCATTGTAATAATTGAGGATAATGTAGAAATAGGTTGCGGATCTACGATAGACAGAGGTTCTCTCTCAAACACAATTATAGGAAAAAATACATATTTAGATAATCAAATCCATATAGCTCACAATGTTAAAATTGGTGAGAACTGCATTATTGCTGGTCAAGTAGGTTTTGCTGGAAGTTCTACTTTAGGTAATAACGTAATGATCGGAGGCCAAGCAGGTATTTCAGGTCATCTTAAGATTGGTGATAATGTGCAAATTGGTGGTGGCAGTGGAGTTATAAAGAATATTCCTGATAATTCTAAAGTGATGGGTTATCCAGCAAAAGATTTGAAAAATTTTATTAGGGAAAATAAATGATAGATAAAACTGCTTTAATAAACAAAAATGCAAAAATTCATTCGAGTGTCAAGATCGGACCATACACTATCATAGGTCCCAATGTAGAAATCGGAGAGAATACAGAAGTTCAATCACACGTAAGTATTACTGGAAATACTAAAATTGGAAAAGGAAATAAGATTTATCCATTCGTCTCAATTAATGACCCTCAAGACTTAAAATATAATGGTGAAGAAACAAGTTTAGTTATTGGAGATAATAATAGAATAAGAGAATATGTAACTATAAATCCTGGAACAGTTGGTGGCGGAGGTAAGACCATAATTGGAAATAATTGTTTATTTATGATTTCATCTCACATAGCGCATGATTGTCAGGTAGGTAACAATGTTATTATAGCAAATAATGTACCCCTAGGAGGTCACGCTATTATTGAGGATAACGTAGTTATAGGTGGAAATTCTGCTGTCCAACAGTTTACACGAATTGGTAAAATGGCAATGATTGGAGGTATGACAGGAGTATTGCACGATGTTATTCCTTACGGATTATCAACAGGAAACAGAAATTCGTTACAAGGATTAAATTTAATAGGTTTGAGAAGAGCTAAATTTGAAAATAAAGATATTTTAGGATTAAGTGAGGCATATAAAGAGATTTTTGCTACCAAAAATATTAATGAAAATATAAACAAATTAAATGGCTCATTTCAGAAAAATCCATTAGTAAAAGAGGTAATAGAATTTATTACTAAGGATAAAAAAAGGTCTATTTGTACCCCATTTTCATAAAATGATAGGATTAATTTTTGGTGATACAGATTTTCCAAATAAAATACTTAAGACAATCACGAAGAGAAAAATAAAGTACATAATAATAGATTTATCTACATCCAAAAAATTTAAAAAAGATAGTAAATCTTATTCAGTTTCTATAGGTCAATTTGGAAAAATGATTAATATTCTTAAGGAAAATAGGTGTAAAAAAGTCTTATTTGCAGGGAAAGTTAACAAGCCAAACTTTTCAAAGTTAAAGTTAGATATTAAGGGGATTTATTATATCCCGAGAATTATTAAAGCATCAAAGCTTGGTGATGCTGCAATTTTAAGAGAGATAATAAAAATATTAGCTCAAAATCAGATAAAAACTGAAAATTCACTTAAATTTAATCCAGAGCTTACACTTAAAAAGGGAAATTATTCAAAGATTAAACCAAATAATACTGATCAATTAGATATTAAGAAGGCTATTAAAACGCTAAATAATTTAAAAGAATATAATTACAGCCAAGCGGTAGTAGTCAGAAATAAAAAAGTTATTTCCATAGAGGGAAAGGGTGGAACTAAAAAAATGCTTGAAAAAAGCAAAAGCAAAAAATTTCGAAACCATGGTGTTTTAGTTAAATTTCCCAAAAAAAAACAAGACCTAAGAGTTGACTTACCCACTATAGGATTGAAAACACTTAAACAAAGCAAGAAAGCAGGATTAAAAGGTATTGTTGTAAAAAGTAAACAACATGTATTTTTAGACAAAAATAAATGCATTAGTTTTGCTAATAAAAACAATATGTTTATTTCAGTGAAATGAAAAAAATTTTTATATTAACAGGTGAACCTTCAGGAGATAAATTAGCATCAACTGTAGTTTCTAAACTTCAACAAAATCATTCAGATATAGAATATTTAAGTGTTGGAGGCTCTCATTTAAATAAACTTGGCATCAAATCAATATATGATCTTAAGGAGATAACCTACATTGGTTTTACTAGTGTTATCTTAAATTTATTTAAAATTAGAAATAAAATAAATGAAACTGTAAAAAAAATAATTGAATTTAATCCTGATATTTTATTTAGTGTAGATAGTCCGGATTTCACGCTTAGAGTTGCTGAAAAAGTAAAAAGTATAAATCCCAATATCAAAACAATACATTATGTTGCACCACAAGTATGGGTATGGAGAGAGAGCAGAGTAAAAAATTTTAAAAAGTTTTTAGACCATGTTTTATTATTATTTAATTTTGAAAAGAAATACTTTGACAAAGAAAATATTAAGAACACTTTCGTTGGTCATCCATTACTTGAAAATAAAGAAAATTTTAAAACAAATTTATCAAATATGATTGATGACAATAAAAAGATTATTTCTTTATTTGCTGGAAGCCGGACATCTGAAACCAATATTCTTTTACCAATTTTAGTAAACTTTATTAAATTAATGAATGAAAAATTCAATGAATACGATTTTGTTTTTCATGCGACTGATCAAAATAAAGATTTGATAAAAGATGAGATTAAAAAAACAAATTTTGATAATGTTGATGTGATATCAGAAGAAAATATAAAATCACAAATTTTATCAAACTCAATATTTGCTGTGGCAAAATCTGGTACTGTTTCTCTTGAAATCTGCAATGCAAAAGTTCCGTCTATCATAATTTATAAAATGAATTTTATTAATTTTTTTATTGTAAAATTTTTAGTTAAGACAAAATTTGCAAATATAATTAATATAATTAACCAAAAAGAAATAATTCCAGAATTAATTCAAAAAGAATGTAATTCAAAAGAAATTTTTAGATCTGTAGTATATTTTTTAAAAAACCCTGAACTTATGAAAAAACAAATTCTTGATGTGGATAAGACTTTAAATGAGATCAAATCAAAAACTTCTTCATCATCAGAAGCCACAGAGATAGTTTCAAACTATCTTAGCTCTTAGTCGTTTTTGAACTTCCTCTTTTCCTAAAGATAAAATTATATCATAAATACCTGGTCCGAACTTCGAACCTGTTAAAGCAATCCTTAATGGTTGTCCAACTCCCTTAAAATTTGTGTCATGAGATTTTATAAGCTCATTTACTATTGGTTCTAAAATTTCTCGAGAAGGCTGATCTATTTTTTCAAATCGATCATTAAAGTCAGAAATTACCTTTCTTGCTTTATCGTCAATTAATTTAAGATCATCCTTATTAAAATCGACCTCATCTTTTATGATATATTGACCATTATTAAATATATCCTCCAAAGTTTTTGCTTTATTTTTCAAGAAGGTAAGAGATTTTTTAATTTTATCTTTTTTATCTGATTGAATTTCACTTTTATATAATTTGCAATATTCAGTTAATTGATTGAACAAATCATTTTCATTAATATTTTTAATATAATGTTCGTTCATTGATAAAATTCTACTCATATCAAGCTTTGATGGTGATTTACCAATTCCTTCAAGATTAAAATATTTAATACTTTCATCTAAAGTAAATATTTCTTTATCTTTATAAGACCATCCTAATCTTAGTAGATAATTTCTAAGAGCATCTGGCATGATACCAATTTTAGAGTAATCATCTAATGTAGACGCCTGATCTCGTTTTGATAGTTTCTTTCCTTCTATTGTATGTATTAATGGTATATGAGCAAATGAAGGTAACTCCCATTTCATGGCTTGATAAATTTGTATTTGTTTGAAGGTGTTTATTTTATGATCGTCACCTCTTATAATATGTGTCATATCCATTTGATGATCGTCTACAGATGCTGATAAATTATATGTAGGAGTCCCATCATTTCTTAAAATAATAAAATCTTCAATAGTATTATTTTCTATTTCGACTTCACCTTGAACTAAATCTTTCAATATTGATGTTCCATCAATCTTACTTTTAAATCTTATAACAGGTTTAATATCTTTGGGAGCATCATTTTCACTTTTATCTCTCCATTTTCTATCATAAATATAGGGAATTTTTTTTTGCCTTGCTCTTTTTTTTTGTTCTTCTATTTCTTCACTTGAACAATAACATTTATATGCATTACCATTTTTAAGTAGCTCATTTGCAACTTTTATGTGATCATCTACTTTTTTTGATTGAATATATTCTTCCCCATCATAATTGATACCGATCCATTTAAGCGATTGTATTATTTGATCTTTGAATTCATCTTTGGATCTTTCTTTATCTGTATCTTCCACCCTTAAATAGAATTTGCCATTATGATTTTTGGAGTATAACCAATTAAATAAAGCTGTTCTAACACCACCAATATGCAATGCACCAGTAGGTGAGGGAGCAAATCTAGTTGCTACTTTTTTCATTAAAATTGTTTAGACTATTTTTTTAGAAGTTTCTATATAAAGATACTAATACACCCTGAACTTTTACTCTATCAGGTCCAAATATTTTAGTTTCGTAATTTTTGTTGGCACTTTCTAAAGCAACAACTTTACCTTTTTTCCTAATTCTTTTTAACATTGCTTCATGCTCATCAATTAGAGCAACAACAATTTTTCCATTATCAGCTGTATCTGTTCTTTTAATAATTACTGTATCACCTTCATGAATTCCAGCTTCAATCATCGAGTCCCCTTGAACTTTTAAACCAAAATAATCTCCATTTTTCTCTAAATTACTTGGCAAAGGTATTCTTGAAACTTCATTTTGAATAGCCTCAACAGGTGTTCCAGCAGCAATTTTTCCTAAAACTGGTACCTCAGCATCATCTGACGATAAATTTTCGTCATCTAAACCACCTTTAATAACACTTGGTGAAAAACTGTTATAAATATCATTTGCAGAAGCCGTTTCTGGCAATTTAATTACTTCTAATGCTCTTGCTTTATGAGCAAGTCTTTTAATAAAACCTCTCTCTTCTAATGCACTTATAAGTCTATGAATTCCAGACTTAGATTTAAGGTTTAACGAAGCTTTCATCTCCTCATAAGATGGAGAAACACCAGAGCTTCTCAACTTCTTGTTGATAAATAAAAGCAGGTTTTTTTGTTTTTTTGTTAGCATAAGAACAAATATCGTACAAAATCTGTTCTACAAAAGTTCTCTTCAATTCACAATAGTAAAAAAATCAATAAAATTGGGAATTATTTGACTAAAGAACAGAGAAAATAGAATTATTTTCCAAATTTTTCAAAAGTGATTCACCAATTAGAAAAGTTTTAATAGAGGTTTTATTTGAAAGCTCTAATAGTTCATCTTTTGTTTTTATTCCACTCTCAGAAATTAATGGACCTTTATGATTAACCAAAACATTATGAATATCAAAAGTTGTATTTATATCAGTTTTAAGAGTTTTTAAATTTCTATTATTGATACCAATTAATGCATCTTCAAATTTTAAAGCTTGTTTTGCTTCCTCAACTGTATGCACCTCAACTATAACAGACATATTTAATCTTAAAGCTTCCTCATATAACTCATTTGCAAGGCTTTCATTTACACCAGCTAATATAATTAATATTGCATCTGCTCCATAACTTTTCGCTAATGGAATTTGAAATTTATCTACAAAAAAGTCCTTACAAAGAATTGGTAAATTAATATTCTGTTTAATTTCACTTATATGTCTCAAATCTCCTAAAAAAAAATCTTCTTCAGTCAAAACAGACAAACAAGTAGCTTTATTATCATTATATATACTAGCTATTTTTACAGGATCATAATCATTTATGATTACACCTGCAGAGGGACTAGCTTTTTTGATCTCAGCAATAATTGAAAATTTATTTTCCTTTATATTTTTTTCAATATTTTCTTTAAAATTAATAAACCTTTTATTTTTCTCTATTAATTCATTTAATGAGCCTATTGAAATATTTTTTTTAGAATTTTCTATTTTTTCTATTTTTTGTTTAATTATTTTTTCGAGAACATTTTCAGTCATTTTGAATTGTCTCTAAATGTTTGATAACTTCATTTGATAAAATATGCTTTCTTGCATTTTTATACGCTTCGGTAAAATCTTCGTGTGTTTCATTAACAATCAATCCTGCTGCAGCATTTAAACATACTGCTTTAGAAAAATCATTATCTTCACCTTTAAATATTTCAATCATTTTATTAGCATTAAATTTTGCATCATCACCAACAAGATTTTCAAATTTATCTGCATTTATATCTAATTCTTTTGGATCAATAACGATTTCAGATATAACGTTGTTTTTTAATTGAATAACATTTGTTTTAGCGTAGGGTGAAATTTCATCTAAACCATCTTCACTATTGACAATCCATGCAAATTTAATATCTAAACTTTTTAAAGCGTTAGCAAATGTATTTAATAACTTTTTTTCAAAAACACCAACAACTTGTCTTTGAACCAAAGCTGGACTACTTAAAGGACCAATCATATTAAAAATTGTTCTTTTACCAATTTTTTTTCTTGTAGGTCCAACGTATTTCATTGCACTATGATAATTTGGTGCAAACATAAAACCAAAATTATTTTTTTCAATTTGTGACTCAATATCATTTGGTTCTAAATTAATTTCTATATTTAATGCCTCTAAAACATCGCCAGATCCACATTTAGAAGATACTGCCTTATTTCCATGTTTTGCTACTTTAACACCCATACTGGCAAGCAGTAATGCGGAAGCTGTTGAAATATTGAGTGTGTTCATCCCATCACCACCTGTGCCACACGTATCTATACAATTTTGCACATTAACTCTTTTTGATTTATTTCTTAAAACGTAAACTCCACCAGCAATCTCATTTGAAACTTCACCTTTAGCGGATAAAAGTGTTAAAAAATCAAATATTTCTTGTTCAGTTGCCTTACCTTCCATTAATAATTCAAAAGCTGCTTTGCTGTCTTCAAAGGAGAGATCATCTTTATTTTTAATCTTATCTATGAATTGTTTCATTGATTTTAAATCCTAATAAAATTTTTTAATATTTTAATACCTAATTTAGTCTTAATACTTTCAGGGTGAAATTGCACTCCATGAACATTATATTTTTTATGCTGAACACCCATTACTAAACCATCTTTAGTTTCAGCTGTGATTTCAAGGTTTTTTGAGAGTGATTTTTTCTCAATAATTAAGCTATGATAACGTGTTGCCTCAAATGATTTTGGAAGATTTTTTAAAATTCCCATCTTTTTTGAGATAATTTTGCTTGTTTTACCATGCATTAGTTTTTTAGCCTGAACAATTTTAGAGCCAAATACCTGTCCTATAATTTGATGACCAAGACAAACACCAAGAATTGGAATTTTTTTATATAAAGATTTTACTATTTTTAAACAATTACCTGATTGATCAGGATTACCTGGGCCTGGTGAGATTACAATTTTATTATATTTTCTTTTTAATATCTCATTAGATGAAATCTGATCATTTCGTATTACATCCACCTTGACTTTTAGTGAAGATAAATAATGATAAAGATTAAAAGTGAAACTATCGTAATTATCTATTAGAATTATTTTTTTCATTTTAAAGCATTAATTAAAGCTTTTGCTTTATTTACAGTTTCCTCGTATTCTTTTAGAGGTTTACTATCAGCAACAATTCCAGCGCCAGCTTGAACATAAAATTTATTTTTTTTAGCAACAGCCGTTCTTAAAGCTATACATGTATCAAATTCTCCGTTCGCCGAAAAATAGCCAATACCACCAGCATAAACTTTCCTCTTAGTTGTTTCTAATTCATCGATTATTTCCATAGCTCTAATTTTTGGTGCTCCAGAAACTGTTCCAGCAGGGAAACCAGCTAGAAGTGATTTAAACTTAGAAAATTTTTTATTATACTCACCGATTACATTTGATACTATGTGCATTACATGAGAATATCTCTCAATAATAAAACTCTCAGTTACTTTTACTGTGTTAATTTTTGAAACTTTACCAGCATCATTTCTTCCTAAATCTAATAACATTAAATGCTCTGAAAGTTCCTTTTTGTCATTAAGTAGATCTTTTTCATAAAAAAGATCCTCTTTCAACGTTTTGCCTCTTGGTCTCGTTCCAGCGATTGGTCTTACAGTAATTTTATTATCCCTTAGTCTCACTAATATTTCTGGACTCGCACCAATAATTTGAAAGTCACTGAAATTAAAAAAAAACATAAAAGGTGATGGGTTAGTCACTCTAAGTTTTTTATAAATTTCAATTGGTTTTTTTGTTAACTTAGCCTCAAATCTTTGACTTAAAACTACCTGAAATATATCTCCCAATTTTATATATTTTTTTGCTTTATTGATCATTTGTAAGAATCTATTTTTCGAAGTATTAGACTTAACTTTAATATTTTTCGATTTTAATGGAGTCTTATTATCTACATCGTTAATTGATGATTGAATTAGTAATTTAAAAAGATCTGATTTTACCTCACGATATTTTTTTTGATAATCTTTGATTTTTTCGTCTTTATAGATATTTCTAATATAGAAAATCTCTTTTTTTAAATTATCGTGAATAATAAGTGTTCTTGGTCGCAGAAGTCTTACATCAGGTATATTTAGATCATCCTTACAACTATTAGGGATTTTCTCTATATATCTTATAGAGTCATATGAGAAATATCCTGAAATTAAAGAACACAGTTTTGGTAAATTTTTAGGAGTTTCAAATTTAAATTCTTCAATAATTTTTTCAATTAAATTTTCAGGTTTATCTTTAAGTTTAATTTTTTTTTTGTTGTGAATTAAATAAGAAACTTTATTTCTGAACTCCCATATCTTATCAGGATTTTTACCAAATATAGTGTATCGTCCTTTGATTTTACCTTTCTCTACTGACTCAAATATAAAACTATTTTTTTCACTTAAAAAATTATCTATTAAATTTAAAATCTCTTTATCTTCTTGGATTTTTTTTGAAGTATATATGATTTGATTTTTATTGCTTCTATGTCGAAACTTAAAATCTTTGAAGCTTCGATTTATGTTCATTGAAAAAAATTTTTAACTCGTTCTATTGTTTTTTGATTTAAATTAACATCATATCTGCTGTTTAGATATAAATCATATGATTTTAACATATTATTTTTTAGATTCGAATTTTGTTTATTCATATATTCATTTATCTTATCATCATTTTCAATTGTCTCATTTTGAAAGCTATTTATTTTAGCCAAATAAATATTACTCATCTCATCATTTATAAGAGTAAAAGAATTTATAGGTAATGAGTAAAGAAGTTCAACAGCTTTAATATCAAATTTTTTATTATCCTTGATAGAATTTAATAATAAATTTTCAATTTTGTTGTTACCCATGTCTACAAAATTTCCATTATTGAAATTTTTTTCATCAATTTTTTTTATTAAATCCTTGTTATATTCATACTTATTTTTTTCATACATCAGTCCTAAGACCTCTTCTTTTATAACTGGGTCATCTAGATTAGGAGAGCGTTGTTCAGATTTTATTATTTTGTAAAGAATATAATCATCTTTAAATTCAATGATATCAAACTCATTATTTCTGGCCTCAAATATTTTTTTTTCTAAATCGCTTTTATCGTAAGTAAATCTAAAGTCTTTGATTTCTTTGGAGTTTAAATTAAAGTTTGTAATAATGGTTTCAAAAGGAAGTTCATTTGAAATATCGATTTCTATTTGGTCAATTTTATCAAAAAATGCTTGATTGAATTCATCTATACCAACCAAATTTTTTGGATTTATAATGGAATAATTAAAATCAATATATTCTACTTTTAAATCATTCTTATTTTCCTCTATAAATTTTTTTATTTCGTTTTCTGTAAAACTTTCTTTTTTTTTATAAAATTCATTTAAATTTATATAATCTATCTCTAATTTTCTATTTTCTTCCTCGTAAAGTTTTTTCACTAAAAATTTTGGAGAAACAGTTCCAGCACCTACAAAACTGAATAAGTTCTTTTGTAATTCACGATTTTTTAGACGAATTTCAAATTGAGGTGCTGATTGATTATTTTCAAGTAAAAATTTTTCATATTTAAGTCTTTGAAAACTTCCTTGTTCATCTTGAAAATTTTTATTTTCTTTTATCAGTTTAAGTAGTGTTTCTTTTGAAATAATTAAATTGTATTCTTCAATTTCTAAATCTAAAATTTTTGTCGATATCAATCCAGATAATAATTCTTCAATAATATTATCATTTAAATTGTCCCTTATTGTATTCTGAGGAATTCCAGAATTATTTAAGTAATCAATAAATTCTTCTGTAGAAATGTTGGTCTCATTTATTTTTACAATTGAATTTGTATTTCCGCTACTGAACATGCTGCCCATACCCCAAAATACAAAAGGAATAATCATTATAAAAACTAATATCCCAGCAAACTTTGTTTTGGCAAAATTTCTAAAAGTTCCTATCATTACTATATAAATTTATTGATCTATAAAAAGCAAACCTATAGATTAAATTTTAGTATAAGACAAATAAATATATGTATTTTATTGCTAATTGGAAAATGTTTGGTGGATTAAGTACATTGAATTCACTAAAAAAAGTAATCAAATTTCTAAAAATTTTTAAAAAATCAAAAAAAATTAAAATTGTTTATTGCCCACCCAATACATTAATTCGTCCAATGTCTAAAAAGGTTATAAATTCTAAAATTCAAGTTGGTGCTCAGAACTGTCATGAAAGTCTTACTTATGGCGCTTCAACTGGTTCCGTAAATCCTACAATGCTTAAAAATGTTGGGGCTAAATATGTTATTTTAGGTCATTCAGAGAATCGTGAATCTGGTGAAACAGATAAATTAATTAATACCAAGATTAGAGCAGCAACTCAATCAGGCTTAAATGTGATTTTTTGTATAGGCGAAACCTTAGGTCAAAAACGAAAAAAAATTACCAAAAAAATTTTATCTAGGCAGATTGTTTTAGGTTTACAAAAAATTAAGAAAAGAAAAAATATTGTAATTGCTTATGAACCAGTCTGGTCAATTGGGACAGGTCTAATTCCTAAAGCAGATGACTTATTTAACACTATCAATTTTATTAAAAAAAAAGTTAGAAATATCAAAGTTTTATATGGGGGTTCGGTAAATCCAAAAAATATAAATGAATTAAAGTTAATAAAAAATATCGATGGATTTCTTATTGGAGGTGCCTCTCAAGATCCCAAAAAATTCATTGATATAATCAAAAAAACGTATAATTAACCTGCATGGAAAATATATTGCTAGTGTTGAATATCATTCTTGCATTAATTTTAGTTTTATTAGTTTTAATGCAAAAATCTGAGGGTGGAGCACTCGGTATCGGAGTTTCCCAGGAAAATATGATGTTTTCAAAGTCAGCAGGAAATTTTATGACAAAAGCAACAGGTGTTGTTGCAACTCTGTTTATCTTATGTAGTTTAGCTCTAACGATAGTATCTAGGGGTGATTTGACACCGTCTAGCTCAGTTTTAGACCAAGTTGAAGAAGATACACCATCAATCCCAGAAAATAATAATTAATACTTTTAATTTACTTTTTTATTAGCTATAAGATACTTCCATGGCGCGATATATTTTTGTCACTGGCGGCGTGGTCTCATCATTAGGAAAAGGTCTTTCATCAGCATCACTAGCCTATTTATTAAAATCACAGGGTTACAAAGTTAGGTTAAGAAAAATGGATCCGTATTTGAATGTAGATCCTGGAACAATGAGTCCATTTCAACATGGAGAAGTTTTTGTGACAGATGATGGGGCTGAAACTGATTTAGATCTAGGTCATTATGAGAGATTTACAAATATTTCATCTAAACAGTCAGACAATATTACAACTGGTCGTATTTATAGTGATGTTATTAAAAAAGAAAGAAAGGGAGGATATCTTGGAAAAACTGTTCAAGTTATACCTCATATCACAAACCGAATAAAAGAATTTATAAAAAAAGATATTACAAACGAAGATTTTGTAATATGTGAAATTGGTGGAACAGTTGGAGATATTGAAAGTTTACCATTTGTTGAAGCTATAAGACAATTTTCAAATGAATATGGTAAATCAAAAACATTATTTATTCATTTAACTTTTGTTCCGTTTTTGAAATCATCTGATGAAATAAAGACTAAACCTACTCAACATTCGGTAAAAGAATTAAGAAGTATAGGTGTTCAACCAGACATTATTATTTGTAGATCTCAACAATCTATACCATTAGATCAAAGAAAAAAAATATCTTTATTTTGCAATGTTCCAATTGAAAATGTTATTGAAACGGTAGATGTAAGAACTATTTACGAGGCACCAATTAGTTTTTACAACCAAAAACTTGATAAACAAGTTTTAAAATTCTTTAAACTTAAACCAAAAAAAAGAGCTAATCTAAGCCCATGGAAAAAAATAACTAAAATTGTTTTAAATACAAAAAAATCAGTAAATATTGCGATAATCGGAAAATATGTAAATTTAAAAGATGCTTACAAATCTTTAGATGAAGCTTTAGTTCATGGTGGAATTGCAAACAATGTAAAAGTAAATCTAATAAGAATAGAGTCTGATAATTTAAAGAATAATGAAATAAAAACAAAGCTAAAAAATGTGTCAGGATTATTAATACCAGGAGGTTTCGGTAAAAGGGGAACAGAGGGAAAAATAGCAGCAATTAAATATGCCAGGGAGAAAAAGATACCATTTCTTGGTATTTGTTTTGGAATGCAAATGGCCATAGTCGAATTCGCACGAAACAAACTAAAAATTAAAAATGCTGGGTCAAGTGAATTAGATAAGAAATGCTACCCAGTTATTGGTTTAATTAATGAATGGGATAAAAATGGAAAAATTATTAAAGGAACAGATAAAAATTTAGGTGGAACAATGAGATTAGGATTATATGAGGCTAAATTAAGAAATAATTCTGCCATAAATAAAATATATAATTCTAGAAATATAAAAGAAAGACATAGACACAGATATGAAGTTAATAACAGCCTCAAAGGTGAATTTGAAAACAAAGGATTAATTTTTTCAGGAATGTCACCAGATAATAAATTACCAGAAATAATTGAACTTAAAAATCATCCATGGTTTATAGGTGTTCAATTTCATCCAGAATTTAGATCTAGACCTTTGTCCCCTCATCCTTTATTCTCTTCATTCATTAAAGCATCAAAAAATCATAAATGAACAATATAAAGGTTAATTGTAATAAAATAGAAATCTCTAATGATAATAAAATATGTATCATTGCAGGTCCATGCCAGCTTGAAACTGAGCAACATGCAATGGATATGGCTGGGAAAATACAAGATATTACCAAGAAATTTGGAGTGGGATTTATTTACAAAACATCATTTGATAAAGCTAATAGAACAAGTCTCAAAGGCAAAAGAGGAGCTGGATTAGATACGTCCCTTCCAATTTTTGATAAAATAAAGAAAGAACTCAATGTTCCAATATTAACTGACATACATAATATCGAGCAATGTTCTATTGTTGCGAAACATGTGGATGTTTTACAAATACCTGCTTTTTTATGTCGCCAAACAGATTTGTTAGTAGCTGCAGCTAAAACAAATAAGATCATTAATGTTAAAAAAGGTCAATTTTTAGCTCCATGGGATATGGTCAATGTAACAAAAAAAATTTCAGACTCTGGAAATAAAAATATTTTAGTCACTGAAAGAGGTGCTAGTTTCGGTTACAATACTTTAGTCTCAGATATGAGATCATTACCCATCATGGCAAAAAATGGTTATCCAGTTATTTTTGATGCTACCCATTCAGTTCAACAGCCAGGTGGTCTTGGTGAAAAAAGTGGAGGACAAAGAGAGTTTGTAGAACATTTATCAAGAGCAGCTGTTGCAGTAGGAGTAGCAGGAGTTTTCATTGAAACACATCAAGACCCTGATAACGCCCCTTCTGATGGTCCAAATATGGTTCCATTAAATAAGTTGGAGAATCTATTAAAACAATTAACTGATATAGATAGTTTAATTAAAAATAAGTGAGTAAAATTACAAAAGTAAAAGCCCGACAAGTTTTCGACAGCAGAGGTAATCCAACAATTGAAGCTGAGGTTTTTACAAAAGATAAAAGTGCAATAGCAATTTGTCCCTCAGGAGCTTCAACAGGAACTTATGAGGCTTTTGAAAAAAGAGATAAAAATAATAAAAGATACTTAGGAAAGAGTGTTCTTAATGCAATTAGTTTAGTCAACTCTAAAATTTCAAAAAAACTTAAAGGAGAAAATATTCATAATCAAGAGAGAATAGATGCTTTAATGATTAACCTAGATGGTACAAGACAAAAAACAAACCTAGGAGCAAATTCTATACTAGCTATATCTATGGCTGTAAAAAAACTTTCAGCAAAAATTAGAAAACAACCTTTATATAAGACTTTTTTGATTAAAAATAACTATAAATTACCTTTTCCACTTATGAATATAATTAATGGTGGAGCACATGCTAATAATGGTTTGAGAATTCAAGAATTTATGATCAGACCAGATCGTGCAAAAAATTTTTCTGATGCTATGAGGATTTGTTTTTTAGTAATAAAAAATTTAAGTAAAATTATAAAAAATAAAGGACTTTCAACATCTGTTGGGGACGAGGGTGGATTTGCACCAATGATTAGCAACAATAATCAGGCACTAGATTTAATTGTTGCAGCTATTAGGAAGTCGGGCTTTGAAAACGGTAAGGATGTTTCAATTTGTTTGGATGTAGCTGCAAACGAATTATATAAAAGAAACAAGTATTCTATTCATTCCAAAAGCTATATTTCTGTAGAAAAATCTATTCAAGAATATAAAAAAATAATTAATAAATATAAGATTAAATCAATTGAAGATCCATTTGCCGAAAATGATTGGATATCATGGAATAAGTTAATGAAATCAATTAAAAAAGTTCAGATTGTAGGTGATGATCTTTATGTCACTAATCTTGAGCGACTTAAAAAAGGCTTTTTAAATTTATCATCAAACGCAATTTTAATTAAATTAAATCAAATCGGTACAGTTTCAGAGACCTTAGATGTAATTCGTTTTGCTCAAATTATAGGGTTTCAAACAATCATTTCTCATAGATCTGGAGATAGCGAAGATACATTTATTGCAGATCTTGCAGTGGGTACTAATTCTAATCAAATAAAAACAGGATCTTTAGCAAGATCAGAGAGAGTTGCTAAATATAATCAATTATTACGGATAGAAGAAGAACTTGGAAAAAAAGCCAGAATGAATAAGATTCATTAATGCTTCAAAGATTAAAAAAAAATTATTTTTTATTAATATCAAGTTTTTTAATCGTATATTTTTTCTTTAATCTTGTATCGGGTGAGAGGGGATTAATTTCTTATTATGAAAAAAAACAAATCTTAAATGATCTAAAAACTAAGGAATTATCGTTGGTAAATCAAATTAATGACTTGGATTTGAAGAATTCATTATTAAGTGACAATCTTGATCTTGATTATATTGAAACATTAATTAGAGAGAGGTTCTTATTTGGAAAAAAAAACGAAAAAATTTATATTATAAAAAAAAATGACACAAAAAATTAAACCTAGACATCCTGAAAAAGTAAAAAATCCAATTAATCCAATTAAGAAAAAACCTGATTGGATTAGATCTAAACTTAATAATAGTAAAGAATTTTTTTTAACAAAAACAATTGTTAATAAAAATAATCTTGTAACAGTTTGTCAGGAAGCGAATTGTCCAAATATAACCGAGTGTTGGAGTAAAAGACATGCAACGTTTATGATAATGGGCGATACATGTACAAGAGCATGTGCTTTTTGTGATGTAAAAACTGGTAAACCAGAAAAATTGGATAAGTTAGAACCAATAAAAATATCTCAAGCTGTTAAAAAATTAGATTTAAAACATGTTGTAATTACTTCAGTCGATAGAGATGATTTAGATGATGGTGGTTCTAATCATTTTTATGAGGTTATAAACCAAACAAGAAAAACCAATCCTAATACAACTATTGAAGTTTTAACGCCCGATTTTTTAAGAAAAGGTGAGGCTTATAAAAAAGTATTAGAGGCTAATCCAGATGTTTTTAATCACAATATTGAAACTGTACCTAGTCTTTATTTAAAAGTAAGACCAGGTTCAAGATATTTTGCATCTCTTGAACTTTTAAAAAATGCAAAAAAAATGAACAAGAAAATTTTTACAAAATCAGGAATAATGGTTGGTTTAGGTGAGACCAGAGATGAAATTTTACAAGTAATGGATGACTTAAAATCTGCTGAAGTAGATTTTTTAACAATTGGACAGTATTTACAACCATCAGTGAAACATTTTCCATTGGATAGATATTATAAACCTAAAGAGTTTAAAGAATTGGGTGATATTGCAAAAGCAAAAGGTTTTTTATTAGTCTCTTCATCCCCTTTAACAAGATCTTCATATCATGCAGATGAAGACTTCGCTAAACTTCAACAAAATAGATTAAAAAGTCATTAATGCCAAAAGCTTCAGTTAAGCGATTAATTGAATGTAAAAAAAAAGATTTAATTGATTTGGTTTTAGATATTGAAAAATACCCAGAATTTGTTCCATTTTGTTTCGGTGCTAAAATATATGAAAATAAAAGTGAAGGTGATTTAAAAAAAATAATTGCAGATTTAACAATAGGTAAAGGACCATTTAAAGATACTTATAAAAGTGATGTAGTTTTTAATAGGAAGGAAGACACAATATTTGTTAAGAATATAGAGGGACCTTTGAACCATTTATCTAATAATTGGATTTTTGTTGATAAAGATAATGGAATAACTGAAGTAACTTTTGATATTGATTTTGAAATCAAAAATAAATTTTTAAACTCTTTAATGGTGGTATCTTTTCAATTTGGATTAGAGAAAATAGCTGATGCATTTCAAAAAAGGGCAGAGCAGCTATTTAGTAGCTCTAAGAAGTAGATTTAGGGCTTTTTTTACAGTAGCTTTTTGTATTGAGGATCTTTTTTTACTTTTGAATAAAAATTTATTTATCTCGATTTTAGCTCCTTTTTTAACTCCAATATAAACTAAGCCAACGGGTTTATTTTTTGTGCCACCTCTTGGTCCCGCAATACCGGTAATCGAAACATTAATATTGGCTTTTGAAATTTTAGATAAATTATTAACCATTGCATAGCAACATTCAGGGCTCACAGCACCATATTTTTTGATAATTTTTTTATTTACTTTTAAAATCTTTATTTTTGCTTGATTAGAGTAGGTGATCAAACCTAGATTGAATATTTTTGATGCACCGCTAATTGAAGTGATAGCAGAGGCTAATAATCCTCCTGTGCAGGACTCAGCAACTGATATTTTAATTTTTTTTCTATTTAATAGTTTGATTAATAATTTCATTACACAAAATAACTGCTTAAAACCATAAAACAAATTAAAGATAAAACAACATAAATTCCTGCAATTACATCATCCATAATTACGCCAAAACTATTTTTAAATTTTTTGTCAAAAAAATTTACAGGAAATGGTTTAGCAATATCAAAAAATCTGAATAAGACGAAACAAATACTGTAAAAAATTAATGCTTCATTCGGTGATTTTTCTGTGCCATGTGAAATTTCATAAAGATAAATTGGTATTGATTGACCAATAAATTCATCGATAATTACTTCTTTGGGATCTTTATTTTCATTATCTTTAATATGCTGCGCTACAGCAGAAAAAGATAAAAAGAAAATAACTATTAATATTATTAATATTAAGTTTGAAGATAAATTAAATATGTGAAAAAAAAGATAAAGAATAATTACTGTAGCTAATGATCCAAAAGTACCCGGAATTTTTGGAATTTTACCCAAACCTAACATTGTTACAAATAAGGTATTAATAGTTTTAATCATATTTTGTTATTGAAATTATAACTTCACATGCAATGGCTTTTTCTTTTCCTATCAAACCAAGTTTTTCAACTGTTTTACCTTTTAAATTTATAAGATCTTTTTTCAACATCATTAGTTTAGAGATAGAGTTGATTATTCGATCTCTATATTTTGATACTTTTGGTTGTTCACAAATCAAATTTATATCTAAATTATTTATAAAAAAATTTGATTTATAAAGACTTTTAATCACTGGTTTCAATATTTTGGGAGACCTAATATTTTTATATTTTTTTGTGTTTGGAAAAAAGGATCCAATATCTTTATTTCTCATTGCACCTAGGATCGAGTCTATAATTGAATGCAAAATTACGTCTCCATCTGAATGTCCTTTCAATCCCGAGTGAAACGGTATTTTAGCACCACCTAAATAAAGCTTTTTATTTTTAACTAATCTATGAATATCAAAACCAATTCCAAAAAAAGTTTTAGATAAATTTATATCACTTTTAAAAGTTATTTTATTATTAGTATTTTCTCCTTTTATAAATTTTATTTTCCGATTTTTATTGACGAATAAAGTTGCTTCATCCGTAATTTTATTTTTTTCATTTATTGCAAGTTCGTATAATTTTTTAAACTTAAATGCTTGCGGTGTTTGAGTAAGATATGTGTTTTCTCTATTGAGATTGTATAATTCATTTTTGACTCTATATTTTATTGTATCTTTAGAGTTAATATATGGAATTACAGCTATATTTTTTTTTAAATGTCCTAATAATTCCCTCAATAATTTAATTGTAAAATCAGGTCTGGCAGCGTCATGTATCAGAATATTATTAGGTTTGTATTTTTTTAAATATTTCAACGCTTTTAAAGAAGAGTCAGATCTTTCTTTGCCACCCTTTATTACCTTGACTGAATGGTGGATTTTCTTTTTTTTGAAATGATTAATATTATTAGTGACAACTAAAATTTTTTTAAAAAGCTTCGAATTGACTGATTTTTCAATAGAGTGATCAATAATTTCTTTATTCTTATAATTATAGAATTGCTTGGCTATTTTTTTATTAAATCTCTTACTTTTTCCGGCAGCTAATATTACAAAATAGTTGTTCATTTATTTAAATGCTATAATTCTAAATTATGATCGAATTTTTGAAAAAAAATATATTCATAATAATTTTATCTTGTATTACACTTTTTTTAGGTTTTTTAACTTTTTTAACATTTATTGATAGAAGTTTCATAGAATTAAATCAAAAAAATTTACAATATTTATTAATCTTAAATATTTTATTACTTTTGTTATTATTTATATTCATCTTTTTAGAAGTAAAAAGATCAATCAAAATTGATATTGACAAAGATGGTCTAAAATCAAATAAAAGGTATATTACCTATTTTTCACTTTTTACTTTAATTCCATCAATCCTAATATCAATTTTTTCACTTTTTTTATTTTCTTTCGCTTTAGAAAAATATTTTGATAAAAAGGTTACAACCGTCGTAAATAACTCCTATGAACTCGCAAAAAGTTATATCCAACAAGTAAGAAATAAAATTGAAGCTGATATAATACTGATTGCTTTTGATACTAACAAAAGTGCTAAATTTCTTAATGATAATAATAAAGAATATAAAAGATTCTTAAAAACTCAAAAGTTAATTAGAGATATTGATCAAATACATATAATTGATCAAAATAAAAAATTATTATTCACAAATCTAGATGATACGTCAAATTATATTCCTCCATTGGAAGGTGCTTTAAAACTAGTATTAGATGATGATAGACCTCTTAAAATTATAAATGCACCAGAAAATATATCTGCAGCTATTATCAGACTTCAAGCTTTTGAAAATAGATTTTTATACGTTGTAAAATATCTTGATAAAAATATTTCTCAATATTTAACTGAGTCTCAGGAAGCAATAAATTTTTATTATACGGTTGAGGATAGAAGCACTGGAATTAAGATTTCTTTTGCAATTATATATATCATTATTGTTACTTTGTTACTTTTTATTTCTATTACTATAGCCATCAAATTTTCTTCAAGATTTTTTAGATCTATTAATAATCTAATTTATGCTTCAACAGCTATTGGTGATGGTGATTTAACAACCAAAGTACCAGAAATTAAAACTGACAAAGATTTAGAAATATTGAATAAGAATTTTAATCTAATGATTAACAAATTAAAGAACCAACAAGAAAAACTTATCATAAATGAAAGACATGAAGCGTGGGAGAATCTTGCAAGAAAACTTGCTCATGAAATTAAAAATCCTCTCACCCCAATCCAATTAAGTATTGATAGACTTAAAGAAAAATATACTAAACAGATTGATAACAATGAAAAAATAAATTTTGAGGATAATTTAAAAATAATCAATAATCAAATAAAACAAATAGAAAATCTGGTAAATGAATTTTCAGATTTTGCTAGGATGCCAAAACCAATTCTAGAAAAAAATAATTTAATAAAAATAATTAAAGATAATATTGAATTATTATCTCAAATCGACCCATCAATTAAAATAAATTTAATATTTGATAAATCTGTAATTTCACTTGAGAGTGATAAAGAACAGATGAATAGAGTAATATTTAATTTAATCAAAAATTCTATTGAAAGTATTCAGCAAAAAGCTGAAAATACTAGTAATTTCGACAAAATAATTGATATTGAAATTAGTGATAAAAATAACCAAATATATATTATAATAATTGATAATGGATTAGGTTTTGGATTTTTTTCTAAGAATTTAAATGAAATTTTAAACCCTTATGTTACAACCAAAAAAAATGGTACAGGTTTAGGTCTCTCCATAGTCAATAAGATTATAAATGATCATAATGGAAAATTAAATTTTTTTTCAATACCTAACGGAGCTAAAGTAGAAATTATATTTAATTATAAATGAGTATAGAAATTTTAATTGTTGATGATAATTCAGATATAAGAAATATTCTGAATGAGTTAATTATAGATGCTGGCTATAAGACAAGAGTTGCAGCAAATTATAATCAGGCACTAAGTGAGATTGATAAAAAAATGCCAGACGTTGCAATCCTTGATGTTAAACTAGATAAAGGAGATAATGATGGCATACAACTTTTAACTCATATCAAATCTAAAAATAATGATGTTCCAGTAATTATGATTTCTGGACATGCAAATATAGAAATGGCAATTAACTCACTTAAACATGGAGCTTTCGAATTTGTTGAAAAACCTTTTGATCGCACAAGATTATTAAATTTTATTAATAGGGCAGTAGAAAATTTAAATTTAAAAAATCAAAATAAAGAATATGAAAGTAAACTTTTTTCATCATATGATTTAATTGGAGATAGTAAAAATATATCAAATATACGGGATCAAATTGATAAAATTTCTATTACAGAAAGTAGAATTTTAGTTAATGGTCCCTCAGGTTCTGGTAAAGAATTAGTTGCTAGAAAAATTCATAAAAAATCAAAAAGAAGAAACAGTCCATTTATAATTATTAATGGAGCTCTATTAGATAGTGATAAATATGATTTAGAGCTTTTTGGTGAGGAAAAAAGCGATGGCTCTATTTCTTACGGAGCATTAGAAAAAGCAAATAAAGGTACCTTATTAGTAGACCAAATATCCGAAATACCTTTGGATATACAATCAAAAATTTTAAGAGTTCTCACAGATCAAAAATTTAAAAGAGTAAATGGTAATAATGATATCAACGTAGATGTAAGACTCATTTGCTCTTCTAGTAAAGATCTAAAAAAAGAAATTGAATATGGTAATTTTAGAGAAGATCTTTTTCATAGACTTAATGTTTTTGAGATAAACATAAAACCACTAAATGAAAGAATTTCAGACATTCCACTTTTAATAAATTATTTTTCCAAACAAATATCTGAAAGTTATAATATTAAAATGTTAAATATTGACGAAAATAACAGTTATATTTTGAATCATAATTGGCATGGAAATGTAAGGGAATTAAGGAATTTAATTGAAAGAATTGCAATATTACAACCAAATACTCAAGATAAAATTTCAAATATTATTAAAGAGTCTTTAAAAGGCACCAATAATATTGGCAAAATAAATGAAAATAGTCTTTCTGTACCACTTAAAGAAGCTAGAGAAAAATTTGAAAAAGAATATTTAACTATACAACTTAAAAAATTTAATGGAAATATATCTAAAACAGCTACTTTTGTTGGGATGGAAAGAAGTGCTCTTCATAGAAAGCTCAAAGGTCTTGGTATAAAAGAGTTTAATTAAATATGAATATTATAATTTGTGGTGCTGGGAGAGTAGGTTTTACTATAGCTAAACTACTTAGCGAGCAGGGTCACTCTATTACCGTAATAGATCAATCAAGTGAAGATATACAAAAAATTAATGATTCACTTGATGTTAAAGCAATAGTTGGTAAAGCAACATATCCTTCAATACTTGAGAAAGCTAATGCTGCTGAAACTGATATGATAATAGCGGTTACTAGAAATGATGAAATTAATATGTTAATATGCCAAATAGCATTCTCTATTTTTAATATACCAAAAAAAATTGCTAGAATAAGATCTCAAGATTACCTAAATCCAAAATTTACTAGAGTTTACAATAAAGAAAACCTACCAATTGACGTAATAATTTCACCGGAGATTGAAATTGCAAGATCAATACAAAGAAAATTGGAGGCACCTGGTGCATTAGATAGTGTCCCATTTGCAGAAAATCAAATCAGACTTTTAGAAATATTAATTAAAGATAATTGTAAATTGATTGATTTAAAACTTAATGAGTTAACAAATAAATTTCCAAACTTAGATGCAAATATAATTGCGATAATCAGAAAAGATAAATCATTTATTCCAAAGAAAACTGATCAAGTAAAAGTAGATGACAAAATTTATGTAATAATAAATTCTTCACAAATGGCAGAAACTTTAGAGGCATTTGGTCATTCAGAAAAAATATCTAAAAAAATTTTAATTATTGGAGGAGGAAATATTGGTTATAATCTAGCTAAAAATATTGAGGATACATTAGAAGGTGTGAGAGTAAAGATTGTTGAAAAAGATAAGCTAAGATCTGAGTACCTTGCAAATGAATTGAATAATACAATTGTGATTAATGGAAATGGATTAGATGAGGAGGTGTTATCAGAGGCAAATTTAGATGAGGCAGAAACTGTTCTAGCACTTACCAATGATGATGAAGACAATTTAATGGTTAGTGTTCTTGTTGAAAAATTTGCAAAAGATCAAAAAGATATCGAAGATAAAAGAACAATGGCTCTGATTAATAAACCCAACTATTCTCTTTTACAGTCATCTTTAAAAATTGACGATTTGATTGATCCAAGAATGAATACTGTCTCAAGCATTTTAAAACACATTCATAAAGGAACTATTGAGAATGCATACACAATATCTAATGGTGAGTACGAGGTAATAGAGGCTGAGATAATTGAGTCTTCAGAATTAATTAATAAAGAATTAAAAAATTCAAATTTACCAGAGGAAATAAGAATTGGAGCTGTTTTAAGGAACAAGAAAGTAATTATCCCAAAATCTGATTTTATTTTTCAAAAAGATGATCAGATTGTTTTAATTGTTAAAAAAGACACAATCGGAGTTGTAGAAAATCTTTTTAGACTTAGCTCTGTTTAATTGAATGTTTAAATTACAGATCAAATATTTAAGTTTTTTTTTCGGTATTGTTTCAATACTTTCTTTTTTTAATATTCTTTATTCTTATTATTTTAATTTATATTTAAATTTAGATACCTATTATTTTACTTTAATAACATCATTTATTTTATTTATAGTTTTATTTATATTTGGAAAATACGATTTTAAATCAAATATCTTTGAAAAAATATTAACTATTTTTTTAGGCTATCTATTAATACCATTAGTCTTATCAATTCCATATTATTTCAGTATTTATAATTTAACTTTTTCTAATTCTTTTTTTGAAGCAATTTCAGGATTTACATCTACTGGTTTCACTATTTTTGAAAATATAAAACTTATCGATCAAAGTCTTATTATCTGGAGATCATCTACTCAATGGATAGGTGGTCTTTATTTCTTATTCTCTATAATTTACTTAATAGATATTTACGATGACAGTTTTAAAAAAACTTTAACAAATTTTATATCTTTTAATAGTTCAGAAATTTTAAAACAAGCAACAAAAATATTTATTTTGTATTCATCATTGACGATACTAATATTTGGAGTTTTAAATATTTTTTCGATTAGAACATTTGACTCATTAAATTTAGCTTTAACAATAATTTCATCAGGTGGGTTTTTACCAGTCAATGAATTATCAATGATAATCAAAGAAAATGCTCAAATAATTATATTTTCAGTGATGATGTTGTTTTCTTTTTTTAGTCTTTTCTTTTCATATAATTTAATTTTTTTAAGAAAAAAAAATGTTAATTTTTTCTATGAAGATCTACATTTATTAGTTTATTTAGTAGTTGTAGTAACTACTTTTTTTCTTTTTTTTAGTTTCAATTATGATTTTTTTATTAATCTTTTTGCAATAATTAGCAGTATGACAAATATTGGTTTTTCACTAAATCCAGCTCAAGAAAATTTAAACTTTATATACTTAATTTTAGTTATTATAGGTGGTTCTTTTTTTTCAACAAGTTCTGGCTTAAGATTTATAAAAATTTATTCACTATTTAAGTTTTCTTTAAATCAAATTTTATCTTTTAGCAGACCCAAAAATGTTTTTATGAATAGGTTAATATTTACAAAAATTAATTTTAATCTTGATGAGATAAACAAGTATTTTTTAACAATAATAATATTCGTTTTGTCTTTATTAATATTAACTTCATTGCTCAGTTTAAGTGGAATTACCTTTGTAAATTCATTCAAATTGTCGATTTTAACTTTGATGAATACTGTTAATTCCTCAATCTATGGTTTAGAAGAATTTGATTTTAATAACCTTCAATTATTTAGTAAATACTGTCTGATTTTCTTTATGATTGTAGGCCGGATTGAGTTATTAACAATTTTACTTTTAATAAAAAAATTCCTTTTTAAAAATTAACTTATTATTGTATATGTAAGATTAATTTTGATGCGCCCTTAGCTCAGCTGGATAGAGCATCGGTTTTCTAAACCGAGGGTCGTAGGTTCGAATCCTTCAGGGCGCGCCAGACATCAATTTTAACGGTAATTTTAATATAATTATTATCTTGACTAGAATTTCACTGGGTCCAAAATTCCAATAAATTCCTCTTGAAGAGTATTTTTGAACATGCTTAAATTATGAATATTCAAAAGTAATTTTGAATTATTTGTTAACAAATAAATAAACAATAGGAAGAAATATGTTTAAATACTTAAAACAATTAACTTCTTTAGTTGCTATGGTAGCTGTGTTGTTCACTTTTACAACAGAGTCTATGGCTGCTAAAAAATCTAAAACACTTAAAAACACTCAAAAAAAGGGTTTTGTAAGATGTGGAGTATCTCAAGGTCTTCCAGGATTTTCTAACGCTGATGCTGCAGGAAATTGGACTGGTATTGACGTTGATGTATGTAGAGCAGTAGCTGCTGCAGTGCTAGGTGATGCAAACAAAGTTAAGTTTACACCACTAAGTGCTAAAGAAAGATTTACAGCTTTAACTTCTGGTGAGATTGATATCTTATCAAGAAACACAACTTGGACTCTTTCTAGAGATGCTGATATCGGACTTACATTCGTTGGAGTAAACTTCTACGATGGCCAAGGTTTTATGGTTAGAAAAAGTTCTGGTATTACTTCAACAAGCCAATTCAAAGATGGTATCTCAGCTTGTACTAACATTGGTACAACTACTGAGTTAAATATGAGAGACTTCTTTAATTCAAAAGGAATTAAGTATGAACCAGTTGCTTTTGAAAAAGCTGACGAAGTTGTAGCTGCTTATGATGCTGGTAGATGTGATACTTACACTACTGATAAATCTGGTCTTGCTGCACAGAGAACAAAAATGTCTAATCCAGATGAACACATTGTGTTACCTGAAACAGTTTCAAAGGAGCCATTAGGTCCTGTTGTGAGACAAGGTGATTCTGTGTGGGAAGATATCGTAAGATGGTCATTAAACACTATGATCGAAGCAGAAGAATACGGTATTACATCAGCAAATGCAGATATGATGAAAACTTCTGATAACCCAGCAATTAAAAGATTAGTTGGAGCAGAAGGTGAATTAGGTGCTGCATTTGGTCTAGATAACGACTGGAGTTTAAGAATTATTAAGCAAGTTGGTAATTATGGTGAAAGCTATAAAAGAAATATAGCTGACACTGGAATTTTACCTGATAGAGGTCCAAATGAATTATGGACTAAGGGTGGAATTCTTTACGTACCACCTGCAAGATAATTGCATATTTAAATGATTAAAAAGGGCTAGATTTTTCTAGCCCTTTTTTTTATAAGCTTCTATATTATTTCCATCGTGAATTTTAAACTTAAAGATATTGTTCCACAGTTAATTACAGTTACTGCTGTTGTATTAGTCTTTGGTTTTTTTACCTACAACGCTCAGATCAATATGGAAAATAGAGGGATTGATTTTGGTTATGGGTTTTTATCTCAAGAGTCTTCTTTCGATGTACAATTTTCATTAATAGAATACGATGGCTCACATTCATATTTTAGAGCTTATTTAGTTGGTTTATTAAATACAATTTTAGTTTCAGTTATTGGGATTATAATTGCAACTATTCTTGGTGTAATAGTTGGTGTAGCAAGGTTATCTCCTAATTATTTAATAAATAAATTCGCTGCCTTTTATGTTGAGTTTTTTAGAAATATTCCATTACTGCTGCAAATATTTTTTTGGTATTTTGCTGCATTAAGAGCTTTACCACTTCCACAAGATGCAGAGGCAATTTTTGGTGTTTTTTTCTTAACCATTAAAGGTCTTTATGTTCCGGCGTTTATTTGGCAAAATTTTAGTGTTTTCTTTTATTCAATAGTTGCAGCAATAATTGCTATAATTGTTATTCGTATGCATGCTAAGAGAGTTCAAGAAAATCAAGGAAAACAAATACCAGTATTTTTAATATCAATTGGATTAATATTTATTTTACCTCTTTTAAGTTTTTTGATTGGTGGAGTAGGTATTTCTTTTGAGGTTCCTGTTTTAAAACAGTTAGCTACAACTTCTTTTATTTATGAGGGAGGTGTAAGCTTACCTCCTGAATTAATAGCTCTTACCTTATCTTTATCTCTTTACACGGCAACTTTTATTGCCGAATGTGTTAGAGCAGGAATTCAAGGTGTAGGTAAAGGACAAAAAGAGGCTGCTGCTTCAATAGGATTAACTCCAAATCAGGTGCTTAAACTTGTAATTATGCCTCAAGCTTTAAGAATAATAATTCCACCAACAACAAACCAATATCTAAATTTAACAAAAAACTCTTCACTAGCAGCAGCTATCGCTTATCCAGATTTGGTTTTAGTGTTTGCAGGGACTGCGTTAATGCAAACTGGGAAGGCTATTGAAATAGTTTCAATTACTATGTTTACCTATTTAACTTTAAGTATTTCAATTTCACTTTTAATGAATTGGTATAACAAAAAAATTGCAATACAGGAAAAATGATGTCGAAAATAAATTTTTTAAGACCTGATAAAGATAATTTAAATACTTTCTTATATTTAGGTTCTTTTTTATTCTTAATTAGTGTATTGGATGTTTTTTTAAATTCATTTTTTAGTTTAAATTTAACTGGTTTTTTACCTGGTTTTTTAAGTTTTTTATTTCCATTAATATTAGGTTTTATTGGACTTTATTTCATAAGGATTGAATTTAGTGGAATAAAACAATTAGATCTTTTGAATAAACATATAAATACCAACAACTTTAATGCAGTACTGTCATTACTAATTATATTTGTTATTATCAAATCTCTTCCACCTATTCTTAGTTGGTTTGTAATAGATGCTAGTTTCGCAGGTGATACCAAAGATGTTTGCACTGGCTCAGGAGCTTGTTGGACATATATTAAAGTTTGGATGAGAAGATTTATGTATGGGATGTACCCAAATGCTGAGCAATGGAGAATAAATTTATCATTTATAGCCTTAGTATTAATGGGTTCAGTTGGTTATTTTGCAACTGACAGATTTAAGAAATATTTAACACTTTACTATGTTGTTATTTATCCTCTGATTGCATTTTTATTTATCTTTTTCTTTATATCTGGTGGTCCCGTATTTTTTGATTTTTCATATGGGATCATTGCAGCTATTTTATCTATTATTGTAGGATTTTTTATACCCGCTAAATATAAATTCTATTATTTTTTAATTGTACCTTTAGCTCTTTATATAACTTTAAAGTATTTTATATTTTTTGAGGAGTATGTTGAGCTAGGTAAATTAGATGGTTTAAATTGGGTAGAGACAGGTGCCTGGGGTGGATTGTCTTTAACTTTTATAATATCCTTTTTCTGCTTAATTTTCTGTTTTCCAATAGGAATGGCTTTTGCTCTTGGTAGAAGATCAAATTTTCCTTTAATTAGATATATTTCAGTTGGCTTTATTGAATTTTGGAGAGGTGTACCTTTAATAACAGTTCTATTTATGTCAGCGGTAATGTTTCCGATGTTTTTACCAGAGGACTTCTTTATTGATAAATTAGTGAGAGCAATTATTGCAATTTCATTATTTGAAGCTGCTTATGTAGCAGAAGTTATACGTGGTGGTCTCCAAGCTTTACCAAGAGGTCAATACGAGGCAGCAAAATCTTTAGGTATGGGATATTGGAAAATGCATATATTTGTGATACTTCCACAAGCACTAAAATTAGTAATTCCTGGTATTGCAAATACATTTTTAGCTTTAGTTAAAGACACACCTTTAATATTTGTTGTAGGTCTACTAGAAATAGTTGGAATGTTAAATCTAGCAAAAACCAATCCAAAATGGTTAGGTTTTGCAATGGAAGGTTATGTTTTTGCAGCAATAATTTTCTGGATTATTTGTTATGCAATGAGTAAATATAGCTATAATTTAGAACAAAAATATAAAACAGATAGATAAAAATTATGTCAGATAGCATCATCCAAATTAATAATATGAACAAATGGTTTGGTGACTTTCAAGTTCTAAAAAAGATTAATTTAGAAGTTAAACCAAAAGAAAAAATTGTAGTATGTGGTCCATCAGGATCTGGAAAATCAACCTTGATTAGATGCATCAATAGATTAGAGGAACATCAAGAGGGAAATATTATTGTTGATGGCACTGAATTAACAGAAGATACAAAAAATATTGAGCAAATAAGAGCTGAAGTTGGTATGGTATTCCAACAATTTAATTTATTTCCTCATTTATCAATTTTAGATAATTGTACATTAGCTCCTATTTGGGTAAAAAAAATGCCAAAAAAAGAAGCGGAAGAACTAGCATTAAAACATTTAGAAAGAGTGCAAATTCTTGATCAAGCACAAAAATATCCAGGCCAATTATCTGGAGGACAACAACAACGAGCAGCAATAGCAAGAGCTTTATGTATGGAGCCAAAAATAATGCTTTTTGATGAACCTACATCAGCTTTAGACCCAGAAATGATTAAAGAAGTACTCGATGTAATGGTAAATCTTGCAAAACAAGGTATGACCATGATTGTTGTAACTCATGAAATGGGTTTTGCCAAAGAAGTCGCTGACCAAATGATATTCATGGATGAAGGAATGATAGTAGAAAAAGCGGATACTAAGGAATTTTTCGCTAACCCTAAGAGTGATAGGACCAAACTTTTCCTGAGCCAGATACTATAGATACTAGCAATTTCAAGGAATTTTTCTTAAATTATACCCTAAGTATTGCTTGACATATTTTTGGAATAGCAGGTATTTCCTAAAAAATAAAAAAAAAATATTGTTGCAGTAAAGATTAAAAACTTGTTCAATCTGTTTTTAATAAAAATTAAGAGGGGTCTTAATGGAAGATAATTTTAATAAGCATTTAGGCAATAAGCTTAAGCTTAGAAGGTTAGCTTTAGGTTTAACACAAACAAAAGTAGCAAAAGCAATCAACGTTACATTTCAACAAATTCAAAAATATGAAAAAGGCACTAATGGAGTTAGTTCGATAAGATTATTACAGTTATCAAATTATCTTAAAGTTCCAATAAACTATTTCTTTGAAGATTTTTCAGAATATTTAGTTAATTTAGAAAAATCTCAAGAGGGTCATATGAATGTGAATTATAATTTCTTAGTTAAATTATATTCTGAACTTAATGCTGATCAAAAATTGAAATTTAACAAATCATTACAAGTTTCAAATAATATTTCAAAAGTTGGGTAAAATTTGGCTCCTCGGGCAGGACTCGAACCTGCGACCAATTGATTAACAGTCAACTGCTCTACCAACTGAGCTACCGAGGAATATAAAAAATCAAACTTACTTTTTTTTCTAACTAAAACAAGATTTTTTTTGGAGGCAACGCCCGGAATCGAACCGGGATACAAGGATTTGCAATCCTCTGCGTAACCATTCCGCCACGTTGCCTTATGTTTTAGATGATAGCTACATCAGTTTTATATAAAATTTTTAAGATTAGTCTATCAAATAACGTTTTAATTTGATTATTGTTAATTTAGATTAATAAATTATAAACTAACTATATCCAAGATGAGTGATAAATATATACATTCCAATGTAGAAGATAAGATCTATTCGTATTGGGAAAAAAATAAACTATTTAAACCTCAAAAAAACTCAAAAAAATTTTCAGTTGTAATTCCGCCCCCAAATGTAACGGGTAGTTTACATATGGGGCATGCTTTAAATAATTCAATTCAAGACATGTTAGTTCGATATTATCGAATGAATAATTACGAAACCTTATGGCAACCAGGAACAGATCATGCTGGTATTGCTACTCAGGCACTTGTTGAGAGAAAACTTGAAAATGAAAATTTAGATAAAAATACTCTTGGAAGAGAAAAATTTATAGAAAAGGTTTGGGATTGGAAAAATCAGTACGGAGATATAATTATCAATCAATTAAAAAAACTTGGCTGTTCATGTGACTGGTCTAGAAATGCATTCACAATGGATGAAAATTTATCAAAATCTGTAATTAAAGTATTTGTCGAGTTGCATAAAAAGAAATTAATCTATAAAGCAGAAAAATTAGTCAATTGGGATACAGTTCTAAAAACCGCAATTTCAGATTTAGAAGTAGATCAAAGAGAGATGAACTCTAAGATTTACTACATTAGGTACCCAATAGATAAATCATCAGAATTTATCACAATAGCCACAACCAGGCCCGAGACTATGCTTGGGGATACAGCTATTGCAGTTAATCCAAAAGATAAAAGATATAAAAGTTTTGTCGGCAAAACAGTCACTATACCTATTGTTGGTAGAAAAATTAAAATAATCAAAGATAATTATGCAGACCCTGAACAAGGAACGGGAGCATTAAAAATTACCCCAGCGCATGATTTTAATGATTATGATGTGGGACAGAGAAATAAACTAGAGATCATAAATGTTTTTACCGAGGAAGGGAAAATTAATAAAAATGCACCTAAAGAGTATATAGGCTTAGATAGATTTGATGCTCGTAAAAAAATATTAAATGAACTTAAAGAAAAAGATTTTTTTGTTAAAGAGGAAAATATAAAAAATAAAGTTCCTTATGGAGATAGATCTAATTCTGTTATCGAACCTTTTTTAACCGAGCAATGGTTTGTTGATGCAAAAAAATTAGCAGTTAAAGCTAAAAAAATTGTTAAAACAAAAAAAACAAATTTTTTTCCAAATAATTGGTCTAAAACTTATTTTCAGTGGATGAATAATATTGAGCCTTGGTGTGTTTCTAGACAGTTGTGGTGGGGTCATCAAATACCAGCATGGTATGGACCTGACAAAAAAATATTCGTTGCTTTAAATGAAAAAGAAGCGAGCAATCAAGCTAAGAAGTATTATAAAAAAGATGTAAAATTAGTTAGAGATCCTGACGTATTAGATACTTGGTTTTCCTCGGGTTTATGGCCGTTTGCAACTTTAGGATGGCCAGAAAAAAAAGATTTTGTAAAGAAATTTTATCCAACCACAGTCTTAGTAACAGGCTTTGATATAATTTTTTTCTGGGTTGCAAGAATGATTATGTTTGGAATGGAATTCCTTAATAAAGAACCTTTCAA
>CACHMJ010000009.1 GCA_902580895.1 uncultured Pelagibacteraceae bacterium
CGCCTGGAAAACTTTAGTTGCAGGATGAATTTTTTTAATATTTCTTTTTTTTGATTTTTCAATAATTTTTACTAGTTGAGGGGTGTCTATTTCTTTTAACAACCTTTCTTTAAGAATATTTTTGACAATTAATTTTGCATCTCTCTCATCACCAAAAGATTTGAAAATTTTAATAAGGCTTTTTCCATCCAATTTATTCACTGTTTCTTTGGCAGAGAATTTATTTGAACCCATCCTCATATCTAGTGGTCCACTAGAATTAAAAGACAATCCTTTTTTTGGATCTTTAATCTGTGTAAATGAATAACCTAAATCAAATAATACACCTCTAACATTTTCATTTTTGAGTTTTAGATTTCCTAATTTACTAAAATTCAAGTTCTTGAAAACAAACCTGTCTGGAAATTCTTTTTCAACTTTTTTTGCAACCTCTAAACTTTCAGAATCTCTGTCAAGACCAATGACTTTGTTGGATTCATTTTTTAGAATTTCTCGAGAGTAACCGCCTTGACCAAAAGTACAGTCAATAAATGTGCCACCATATTGAGGGGTAATAATGCTAATAATTTCTCTTAGCAGTACTGGATAATGTTTTGTTTTATCCTGTACTATGGTGGCTTCCATTTATTTTTACGAAGACCATTAATTTTTTTGTCTTCTTAAAAATGCTGGTATCTCTAAATCATCCTCCTGATCCTCATTTTCCTGGGATAACATGTTCTCTAGGGAAGATGTTTCATTTTCTGAGCTAAATAAGTCTGGTGAGTCTTTATCTACCCCAAACTCTTTTAAATCATTTTTTATTTCATCCTCTTGGGTAGACTCTCCGATAGCTTCATGAGTAAAAGAATTTTCCTTATCTTGATGAATATTTTCTACAAAGCTTTCAACTTCTTGATTTTTTAATAATTCTTCATGATATTGATCGTTAATTTGATTAACATTATCACTTGGAGTAGTTTCATTAACGTTTTCATTTGATATTTCGTTCTCTAATTTTAATGCATTAGCACCACTTGAAATAGGTGTACTAGTTGAAAAATTAAAAGAAGTATTAGATCCTAAATTTGAAAAATCAGAATATCCAGGATTTCTGTTTTGAATCCTATGAACCATATTAATAACTGATTTTGTTTCAGGTTGTTGTCCATCTAAAGCAGTTGCAACAATTGATACTCTTATTTTGCCTTCAAGAGATGGATCAGTTATTGCGCCTATAATAACTTCAGCATCTGCCTCGACCTCAGATCTTATCTTATTAACCACTTCATCAACTTCAAATAATTTAAGATCTTTTCCACCTGTAATATTAACAAGTAGCCCCTTAGCACCTTTTAGAGTGTAGTCATCAATTAAAGGGTTGCTGATTGCCATTTCTGTAGCTTTCATTGATCTGCCCTCACCTTCAGCTTCTCCTGTGCCCATCATAGCTTTACCCATTGAAGCCATAACTGTTTCAACATCAGCAAAATCTAAATTAATGATTCCTGGTCTTACCATTAAATCAGTAACACTTTGCACACCATGCATTAAAACATTATTTGATAGGTTAAATGATTCTTCAAAAGTCGTTTGTTCATTCGCTATTTTAAATAAATTTTGATTGGGAATTACAATTATAGTATCCACATGTTTTCTTAACTCCTCAAGACCAATCTGAGCTCTTCTCATTCTTGATGGCCCTTCATACAAGAATGGCAATGTCACAACTCCAACAGTTAAAATATTTAATTCTTTTGCAGCTCTAGCAATCACATGTGCTGCACCAGTTCCTGTTCCACCACCCATTCCTGCGGCTATAAAAACCATGTTAGCACCTTGTAGAACATTTACGATATCATTTAGAGACTCATCGGCTGCAGCTTGACCTATATCAATTTTTGCACCTGCACCTAAACCTTTAGTTAAATTCAAACCAATTTGAATTTTTGATTTTGCTTTACTATGTTTAAGATCTTGTGCATCAGTATTAACAGCAATGAATTCTACTCCTTGCATTCCATTTTCAATCATTTCATTAATAGCATTTCCACCAGCTCCACCTACTCCCATTACCAAAAGTCTTGGTTGTAACTCTCTAATCTCTGGAGTTTTAAAGTTAATTGTCATTATTTCATCCCCCTCTTTTTTTATTTATTTAGTTGACTCTCCCATTTAAGACTTGCACGATTCAAATTTGCTTTTTTTCTTGCACTGACCTTAAATTTTTCAAAAATTGTTGGTTCCCATATCTGAAAAGTCTTGCCTTGACCAACAAACAACATGCTACTTTTAATTTTTGCATGTTTAAGTAATTTCGGTGTTAGTGAAATTCTCCCTTCACTGTCAAATTGTAAATTAATACTTTCTGATAAGATAGATGTTGCAAAAAAATCTCTTTTTTCTTCAAAAGGATTTAAAGAGTCTATTGAATTTGAAATTTTCTCAACTCTATCTTGTGGCCATGCCTCTATTGACTGGTTATTAAATGATGGATAACAAATCACTCCATTGTATCCTAGATTAGATAAATAAGATCTAAAGCTTGCAGGCACTGACACCCTTCCTTTTTTGTCTAATTTGTTTTCGTAAGTTGATAAAAACATAAATCATAAATTCCTTTATTCCCTTAATTTGGGAATAATTGGGATATTATGGGTTTTAAAGGTCAGTGTCAATACATACAATTTATAGTTTAAATCAACAAATTTGACTGATTTATATCATTAGTAATTTAGTTATTTGAACGAAGAAAAGTTTGCCAGATAAACTATAAGCCGGGTTCTGTCATTTAAACCTATCATTTCTCTAGGTTTGAAATCTCTTCCAAACTCAAGCAACTAACCCTGATGACTAGCCAAGGATGGCTTTTCGTTTTTCAACAGTGTCACCTCTACTTAGTCTTGCTCCCAGTGGGGTTTTCCAGCGTTCATTGTTACCAATAGAACCGGTGCGCTCTTACCACACCTTTTCACCCTTGCCATGTTATGGCGGTATATTTTCTGTGGCACTATCCCTAGGGTTTCCCCCGCCAGGTGTTACCTGGCACTGTATCCTTGCGGAGCCCGGACTTTCCTCTTTAATTTCTTAAAGCGATAAGTCATTTATCTGGCTGTTACAATCTATAATTAAATCAATTTTTTTCAACAATAATTATTAGGATTTCAATAAATCCTTACTAATTAGCAAGCATTCTTGATCAGGGATTCCATTTATTAGTTTTTGCCTAAAATGTCTCTGAAAGGCCTTAATAATAATTCTTTTTTGTGAATTAAGGTTTTTTTGTGAAATTTTTAGATAACCAATCTTATTCAAATTCATCATAAAGTTACTTTCCTCAACTAAGTTTAATAAAATTAATCTTTTTTGTTTTAATTTTTTTTCATCTAATTTATGCCATTGGGATAATTTTGATTTTGCCAGCTCTTTCCATGGAAACTTTTCTCCAGGGTCTTTTTTACGATCTGGAGCAATATCTGAATGTCCTAAAACATTTTTTAAATTAATTTTGTATTTATTAATTAAATACCTCAATAATTTTTTTAATGAAATTATTTGTTTTTTAGAAAAATTTTCATATTTATTATCATGGCCTGAATTTTGTATTTCAATACCTATGGAATATCTATTAATTGATTTTAAACCCTTCCAACTAGACTTACCTGCATGCCAGGCTTCATAAATAGGAGGAACGAGATTTAATACAGAGCCATTTTTTTTTATAAAATAATGTGCGCTAACTTTTGCTTTGATATCGCAAAGTTTCTTTAAAGCCGATAATTCATTATGCATTCCTGTATAATGGATAATTATAAATTTGATATTTTTTTTAGTTCTTTTAATAATATTAAAGTTAGGAGAATAATTTAGTGATATTTTAGGCCACATTTGAGCTATAAAAATGATTTATTCTTATTTTAATTTATTTAACATTGTATTATACAGATCAATAGATGATGAAGAAAATTATAGTTATTTTAATTACAACTTTTACGTTAGTTGCAAATGTTTATGCAGGTTCAGATGGAGAGCTTATTTTAAAAAAAAATGAACCATCTGAAATCAAGGATTGCTCTGAAACTTTCAACAAAGCATCTTTTGCTTTAAATCAGGGGTTAGATAAAATTATTTTTAAACCAGTATCGAGTGTATATAGGGTATTACCATCACCAGTTAAAACTGGTGTAAGCAACTCACTTAATAATTTATCAAATGTAGTAACTATACCAAATAATATTCTTCAAGGTGAATTTGCTCTAGCTGGTGTTAATACCGGAAGATTTTTGATTAATACAACAGTTGGTATTCTGGGTTTAATTGATGTAGCAACATACTTAGGTTTCACTGAATATGTAAAAGAAGATTATGGACAAAGTTTAGCTTCTCATGGCGTTGGCCCAGGTTGTTACTTAGTACTACCTGTTTTAGGACCTAGTACTGCTAGAGATACGATTGCATCTTTAACAAATTTTGTAGGTGGAGACGCTTGGTATAATGTTACTGTGAGAAACGACACTAACTATTTTAAAGATGTTGATTATTACGCATCAAAAATCACTGCTGGTGTAGATTTCAGGGCGAAAAATTTTGACTCAATTGAAAATTTAGAAAAAAATTCGCTTGACTTTTATGCTTCAGTAAAAAGTCTTTATTTACAGGATAGACAGCAAAGAATCTTGAATAGTAAAAAAATTATTGAAACACAAAACGATAGTGATTGGGAAGAAATAGAAACACAATAATTTCATTCATAAATGATGAAACGAAAATTATTAACATTTTTAATTGTTTTTTTTTCGATTTCTTCAGTTGCGCTATCAATTGAACCTGATGTTTTTGTCCAGTCTACTGTGAATAGAGCTTCCAAATTACTGGGAGAAGATATTTCTAAAGATCAAAAAATAGAAAAATTGAAATTGATCGCTAAGGAAACTGTTGATATTAAAGGTATTGGTTTTTATACGCTTGGTGTTAAAAGAAAAAGTCTAAGTGGAGATGAAAAAGAGAGATACTCTAAATTATTTGAAGAATATTTTTTAAAAAGTTTCTCTAGTAGATTAGCAGAGTACACTAACCCTGAAATTGACGTAACCAATAAAGAAAAGCTAAATGATAGTTACACAATCGTAAATAGTGTACTAAAAGCCACTAAAGAAAGACCTGAAATAAATATTGATTGGAGAATTTATACAAAAAATCCAAATAACCCTCTCATTAGAGATCTAATAATTGAGGGTCTAAGTTTGGCACGAACGCAAAAAGAGGAATTTGCCTCAGTTTTAAGTTCTAATGAAAACGATATACAGGCTTTATTCAAAGTTTTAAAAGAATTTTCTAGTAATTAAAAAATTATCATGGTGGGCCCGCCAGGACTCGAACCTGGGACCAATACATTATGAGAGTCTACGGCTATCTTAAATAAACATTATCCCTCAAAAATTATTTCAAAAACAATTTTTTTAGTCACAATCTCAACCACAATGAGAAAAGTTTTTATTTAAAAAATTTGTGTACGAACTAAAAAATTTTTTAATTTCATAAATAAAACAAGATTGAAGCAAATTTTAAACAAAGAAGAATGACAATTTCAAATAATGCATTGGATTTCATTCCTTTTCTTACGTTTGCGTTTTTTTCATCATTATTCTTCCTTCGTAAAACTCTTGATAAGAAGAGGAGTGAAACCATTATCGATAACAACAATTAAAAAAGGAGATCAATGTCTTGGTTAATTTATAAAACAAAAGTGGTTGGAACTTACACGTTTATTTATGTACAAAAAGTATGGGGTTTACTACCGTTTTAATAACTATGAAAGGAATATAACCATGAAACGTTTACTTATCATTATTTCATTACATTTATTTTTATTTCTATTAATATTTTCTTATCAAGCTCAAGCAGCTGGTGAGGATGAATGGTATGTTGAAGAATTTGATACTTATATAGTTACCGCTGTTAATGGTGAAATAACCCATGGGGATAAATTAAGATTTTTTATAAACAAAGGTGATTGTACAAAAATGGGTATATTATTTTCTTTCTCAACTATGAAAAACGATAGAAATATTCAAGATTTACAAAATAAAAAACTTCCAATCAAAATAAACGGTCATACAATTCATGATGGGGCTGAGGTAATTTTAGTTCAACCTCTTTTTGGAACTATGAATACAGTAATGATGCAAGCACCTGGTCTAAAAAGTATAAAAGATATGACCAGCTCAATAATGAGTTGGTATAATCAAGATAATTTTTTCGGAATTCAATTAGTGAGTAAACAAGGCTTTAATCCAGAGGATTATTTCGACATTACTGACAATAATTGGAAACTAGATAAACTTCCTGAAAAAATTACAAAAGCTCAGTCGATTTGTTTCGGTCCTGAAGTAGTTGTTGGCTAGTTTTGAAAAAATAGTTATTTTATATTTAATTTTTTATACAAGTCATTTAGTGATCCTATATAATTACAAGTGTATTCATCGCCAGTTTCCCTATCTTTGAATGAAATAAGATTATATTCCCACAACACATTGCAAGTTTCCTCTTTTTCAACAGAAGATCTGATCAATAATTTATTTATACTCTCAAAAAACCCAACTTTATGTCTTTTTCCCACAGCTCTTATAAGGTCATTATGTGCCGGATTACCATTGTGTTTGGAGCTTATATCCAGAGATCCACTTAAAACTTTTTCTTTTAATTTTTTAAAACTCATAAAAATTTATAAAAATTTCATTCATAACTAGAAGACTAGTACACTACTGAAAATAACTCGACTCAATCTCGTACACAATGAAAAAATTTTTAGGTGCTTTTTTGTTAAAATTTTAGACAAGCTAATTTTCTAAACGTTGATTTTGCTAGATTTGGTGGGCCCGCCAGGACTCGAACCTGGGACCAATACATTATGAGTGTACTGCTCTAACCAACTGAGCTACAGGCCCAAATTATTTTATTCTTATATTAATATTAAAATTTATTAAATAAAGAATTTAATGGTGGGCCGTGTTGGTTACGCTCCAACTACCCCTGCAATGTCAATGCAGTACTCTACTATTGAGCTAACGGCCCAAATTAACTTTCCAAGAAACTTTTTAATTGTTTTGATCTACTTGGATGCTTAAGTTTTCTTAATGCTTTCGCCTCTATTTGTCTTATTCTTTCTCTAGTGACTGAAAACTGCAATCCTACTTCCTCTAGTGTATGATCTGTATTCATTCCAACACCAAATCTCATTCTTAATACTCTTTCTTCCCTAGGTGTTAGAGTAGACAATATCTTAGTCGTAGCTTCCCCTAAATTAGACTTAATTGCTTGTTCCAAAGGAGCCAATGCTTTTGTGTCCTCAATAAAATCTCCAAGACTACTGTCTTCCTCATCACCAACTGGTTTTTCTAAAGAGACTGGCTCTTTAGAAATTTTTAAAACTTTTCTTACTTTGTCTAATGGCATACGAAGTTTTTTTGCTAACTCTTCTGGAGTAGCCTCTCTACCAAACTCACTTAAAATTAATCTTTGAGTTCTTACAATTTTATTGATTGTTTCTATCATATGTACTGGTATTCTTATCGTTCTTGCTTGATCAGCGATGGATCTTGTAATAGCTTGTCTAATCCACCAAGTTGCGTAGGTTGAAAACTTATAACCTCTTCTATATTCAAATTTATCTACAGCTTTCATCAAGCCAATATTTCCCTCTTGGATAAGGTCCAAAAACTGAAGACCTCTATTTGTATATTTTTTTGCAATAGAAATAACTAGCCTCAAATTAGCCTCTACCATCTCTTTTTTGGCTATTCTTGACTCTTTTTCTCCTTTTTGAACTCTACTGACTAATTTTTTAAAATCAGTAACTGACATTCCAAGCTTAAAACTTATTTCAATTAGTCTTTCTCTTATATTTTTAAATTCTTCTCTATTTTTTGAGAAAAATTGCTTCCATAAAGTATTGGTATCCAGGAATTTCTTTAGATTAGGATTTATTTCATTACCAATATAAAATTTAATAAATTCATTTCTTGGTATTTTTTGATCCATTGCTAGTCTCAAAAGATTTCCCTCTAAAGAAATTATTTTTTTATTCTCTACATAGTGTTTCTGAACCAGTTCTTCTAATACTGATGGTGATAATTGAAGAGATTTTATATTATGCAGAATACCATTTACTATCTTTTCATATCCTTTTTCTTTTGATAAAGAAAAAGTTTGTGAGTTAAGAACACAATCTAATTTTTCTTTCTGATATTTAATTAACTTTCGATATTCTTTTGTAAGTGAATGAACTGTCTTTAAAACTTTTGGTTTTATTTCAGACTCCATAGCTGCTAGGGTTGGATTGAAATCTTCATCACCATCATCACTTGAATTTTCATCTTTTTCAAGCTCTCCAGAATTTTTTTGTTTAGCACTTGGACCAGTATTTTCGTCCTCCATGTAATTTGTATCAATATCAATGATTTCTCTTACAAGTATTTCGTCTTTTTGTAATTTTTCATCCCATTCAAAAAATTGTTGAGCTGTTATTGGGCTTTGCGATAAAGCTATTAACATAACATCTTTTCCTGCTTCAATTCTTTTAGCAATTGCTATTTCACCTTCTCTTGAAAGTAACTCTACTCCCCCCATTTCTCTTAAGTACATTCTTATTGGGTCATCACTTTTCTCTATTGTTTTGCCCTCATCTTTTGAGGCGCTTTCTTTTTTTCTTAAAACTTTAAAATCTGACTTTTTCTCAACCAGTATTATTTTTTCATCTAAAATATGTATAAAAGCTTGAGACAAGTTTTCGTCCGAGAGGTTTCTTTTTCCCAAAGATTTACTTAATTCTTCGTGAGTGATGAAGCCTCTGTGAGTCCCTCGACCCATTAATCTTGCAAATGATTTAGTAATAATTCTTTCCACAATAATAAAAGTTAGCGAGACTTATATAATATCAAAATATAAAAAATCCATTGCTAATTTGCCAAGATTAATTGGATTTTCTTTCATTTTTTAGCTCTTTTAGCTCATTAAAGGTTGTTTCACTCATATCTTTTGAGAACTTCGATTCTAATTCTTGAATTCTCAATTCTAAATCATGATTGAAAAGATCTTTAGAGATGTCATCAAGCAATTCTATAACTTGATTGTCATTTTTAGGTTTATTTTTAATAATATGTTTAATTGGTGCAAACTTATTAATCTTATCAAGTAATTGTTCATCCAAATTAAGATCTTCAATAATTATTTGATCATCGGACTTTAATTTTGAGATGATAGTGCCAAATATTTGCTTATTTATTTCAGTAAATATTTTGATATTTTCAATTAAATGAATATTAGCCTGAAATAAGGATAAATTATTTAAAAGTAAATATAATAAAGAAAACTCTTTTAATTCAACACCAGTAATTGCTTGGCTTTCACTAAAAATTTTCTTTGTTGAGTCAAGTGATTTTGTTCTTCTTACAAAGAATTTATTTTTATTTTGACTAGAGTGTGGTGTTAATTCTGCGATTTTCTCTAAAAAAAATTCAAGAACATACTTTTTAATAAAATTATCTTTAATTGTGCTTGCTATAGATCTCAGTTTTTTCTCAAATATTGCCATGGAAGATGGATTATTTTTGGTTTGTTTTTTATAATGACTGAAAATAAATTGATGAATTGGTAATTTGTTCTGTTTTGTAAAATCTAAAAAATAGTTCTTACCATTTTTATTTACAAAACTATCAGGGTCTTCTTTATCTGGTAAAAATAAAAAAGATATCTGTTTTTCAGGTTTCAAATCTTTTATAGAATTTTCTGCTGCTCTTAAAGCAGCTTTATAACCACTTTCATCTCCGTCAAAACAGATTATGATATCATCAAAGAACTGATTTAATGTTAAAGTTTGTTTATCAGTTAAAGATGTACCAAGGTTTGCAACAACGTTCTCAACTCCATTTTTATTTAAACCAACTACATCCATATAACCTTCAACTAAAAAAATATGATCTAACTTATTAGATAATTTTCTTGCTAGGTCTAAATTATAAAGATTCGAACCTTTTTTAAAAAAATTTGTTTCTGGCGAATTAATATATTTTGCTAAATAATCTAAATTTTCTATTATTCTACCACCCAAAGCTATTGGCTGTCCTGAAATATTGTTTATTGGAAATATCAATCTTCCTTTAAATCTTTCTACGTAATTTTTTTTCTTTTCATCAAAATAAAATAAACCACTTTCTAATAAAGTTTTTTCACTAAATTCTTTTTTAAGTTCATCAAGAAAACTCGGATTTTTTTCAACAAAACCAATCTTAAATTTTTTAACATCATCTTTGCCTAGTGATCTATTCTTTAAATAATCTCTAGCATTTGAAAATTTTTCATTTTTTAATAGCTGATCATGATAATATTCAACATACCTGCTATAAATTGATATATACTCTTTCCAAATTTTTTCTCTCTCCTCATCTTGTTTTGTAAATAGATATGGTTGCATTCCTGCAATATTAGCAAGATATTTTACTGCTTCACCAAACCTTAGGTTTTGAGTTTTCATAACAAAATCAAAAATATTTCCATGCTCTGAGGTTGCGAAGCAATGATAAAATTCTTTTTCATCATTTACTGTAAATGAAGGTGTCTTCTCATTTTTAAACGGTGATAGTCCAACAAACTCTTTCCCTCTTTTTTTTAGAGCTACAACTTTTGAAACAACACTAGAAACTTTGAGACGAGTTTTAATTTCATCTAGATATTCTTTTGGATATTTCATTATTTATTTAATAATTTTTTCAACAAGGCACCAGCTTTTGAAAAATCAATTTCATCAGCATGCTTTTTTTTTAATTCACCCATTACTTTTCCCATGTCTTTTATAGAGTTTGCACTTAATTTAGAAATGATTTCCTCACATATTTTTTTTGTGTCTTCATCATTCAATTGTTTAGGAAGAAAACTTGATAAAATATTAAATTCGTTTTGCTCAATTTCTAGAAGATCAGAACGATTATTTTTTTTATAAATATCGATTGATTCGGTTCTTTGCTTCATCATTTTTTTTAATAATTTTTTAATATCTTCATCATCTGTCTCTTTTTTGTTAGGGCCAGACCTATTTGAAATATCGAGATCCTTAATTGATGATAAAATTAACCTGTAAGTTGAGATTTTAATCTTATCTTTAGATTTTAAGGCATTTTTATATTCTGTCTCAATTGTTTCTTTTAACGACATAATTTTTTAATCTACTTTAAAGAAAAAATTCTTCAAAAGAAAAATTGTTTTTTTACAATTTTATAATACATCTCTGTTGCGATAATAAATCAATTATTGTATTAACCTTTAACTTATGAGTTGTAATTGATCAAAAAAGTAAAAAAAACTCGCTTAAAAAATTCTCAAAAAAATACTGGTATTTTAGTTTTAGAAAATAAAAAAATTTTTAGAGGGATCGGTATCGGGTATCAGGGAGAAGCAACTGGTGAGGTTTGCTTTAATACCTCGTTAACAGGATACCAAGAAATAATATCAGATCCATCATATGCTGGACAAATAATAAACTTTACCTTTCCTCACATTGGAAACGTAGGGACAAATAAAGAAGATTTTGAATCTGATAAAATATGGACTAAAGGAGTTATTTTTAATTCTGAGATAACATCACCATCAAATTATAGATCTTTTCAACATTTAGATGTTTGGTTAAAAAAAAATAAAATAGTTGGAATTACTGGACTTGATACAAGAAGTTTAACAAATTTTATTAGAGATAAAGGTGCTCCAAAAGGAACCATTGCTTACTCAAAGAAAAATAGATTTCATATTAACAAACTTATTAATTCTACGATTAAATGGAGTGGGCTAAAGAATTTAGATCTTGCAGAAAAAGTTACTACGCAAAAAAACTACATTTGGAAAGGATTTAAAACTTGGAGAAAAGAACATGGCTATATAAAAAATAATCAAAATTCATTTCATGTGGTGGCCATCGATTATGGAATAAAGAAAAATATTTTGAGATATTTTTCTGATTTTAATTGTAAAGTTACTGTAGTTTCTTGTAAAACATCTGCAGAAAAAATTTTATCTCTTAAACCCAATGGTGTCTTCTTGTCTAATGGACCTGGAGATCCAGCTGCAACAGGAAAATATGCAATTCAAATAATTCAAAATCTTATAAAAAATAAAATGCCATTATTTGGTATCTGTCTTGGACATCAGATACTCGCACTTGCATTAGGTGGTAAAACAAAAAAAATGAAATTAGGTCACAGAGGAGCAAATCATCCTGTAAAAAATTTGATTAATGACAATGTAGAAATTACTAGCCAAAATCATGGCTTTGAAGTTGTAGGAGAAAATTTACCAAAAAATATTCAGATCACGCATAAATCTTTATTCGATAATAGTATCGAGGGAATAAGATTAAAGAATAATCCAGTATTCTCAGTTCAATATCACCCAGAGTCAAACCCAGGACCACAAGATAGTGTCTATTTATTCCAGGAATTTATTAACAACATGAAAAAAAATGCCAAAAAGAAAAGATCTTAAAAAAATTTTAGTTGTAGGTGCTGGACCAATTATAATTGGCCAAGCTTGTGAATTTGATTATTCAGGAACCCAGGCTTGTAAGGCATTAAAAGATGAAGGTTATAAAGTTATTTTAATTAATTCAAATCCAGCAACAATTATGACTGATCCAGATGTTGCAGAAAAAACTTATATTGAGCCTATTACTTTAGAGGTTTTAGAAAAAATTCTCAAAAAAGAAAAACCAGATGCAATTCTTCCAACCATGGGTGGCCAAACTGCTCTTAACCTTGCAATGGAGGCAGAAAAAAAAGGAATTTTAAAAAAATATAAAATCGAATTAATTGGTGCAAATTCAAAAGCTATTTCCAATGCGGAAGATAGAAAAAAATTTAGAAAAAACATGATTGATATTGGTTTAGATCTTCCAAAATCTGAGATCGTAAACAATATAAATCAAGCATCGAAAGTTTTGAATAAAATTGGTCTGCCAGCGATAATTAGGCCAGCTTTTACACTTGGCGGTTTAGGGGGAGGAATAGCAAAAAACAAAAAGGATTACCTAAAAATTATCAAAAATGGTTTACAGGAGTCTCCGGTGAGCCAAGTACTTGTAGAAGAGTGCTTAGAAGGTTGGAAAGAATTTGAAATGGAGGTTGTAAGAGATAAAAAAGATAATTGTATAATTATTTGTTCAATAGAAAATGTAGATCCAATGGGAATACATACAGGAGACTCAGTTACAGTAGCTCCTGCATTGACATTAACTGACAAAGAATATCAGATAATGCGAAATGCTTCTATTGCATGTTTAAGAAAAATTGGAGTTGAGACAGGTGGTTCAAACGTTCAATTTGCAATAAATCCTAAAAATGGGCGAATGGTAATAATTGAGATGAACCCTAGAGTATCAAGATCATCAGCCCTTGCATCAAAAGCAACTGGGTTTCCCATAGCTAAAGTTGCTGCAAAACTTGCAGTAGGCTATACGTTGGATGAATTAAAAAATGAAATTACCAAAGTTACTCCAGCATCATTTGAACCGAGTATAGATTATGTAGTAACCAAAATTCCAAGATTTACTTTTGAAAAGTTTTCAACTTCTCCAGCTATTTTAGGCACATCAATGAAATCAGTTGGGGAAGCGATGGCAATTGGAAGAAACTTCAAAGAGTCTCTTCAAAAAGCATTGGTTTCTCTTGAGACTGGTTTTTCAGGGTTAGATAGAATATTTAATCTAAATAAAAGGCAAATTGAAAAAAAACTAAAAGAAAATATTCCAAATAAAATCTTACTTGTTGCTGAAGCAATGAGAAAAAAAATCAAGCTTAAAAGAATTTATAATTTATCAAAAATCGACCTATGGTTCTTAAACCAAATTAAAGAAATAATAGATAATGAAATTAAGATCAAAAAAAATGGATTACCTAAAAATTTTGATGATTTTAACCTTATAAAATCAATAGGTTTTTCTGATAAAAAACTTTCTGAACTGTCAAATTTATCTGAGGATATTGTGAGAAAAAAAAGAACTGCACTTAAAATTTTACCAGTATTTAAAAAAGTTGATACTTGTGCTGCAGAATTCAAATCTTTTACACCATACATGTACTCAACATATCAAAGAAATTTCTCAATAAATTCTGAGTGTGAGGCTGATCCATCTGTTAAAAAAAAAATTATAATATTGGGTGGAGGGCCTAACAGAATAGGACAAGGAATAGAATTTGATTATTGCTGTTGTCAAGCCAGTTTTGCCTTAAAGGCTGCTAGTTTTGAGACTGTAATGGTTAATTGTAATCCAGAAACTGTCTCAACAGATTATGACACTAGCGATAGATTATATTTTGAGCCTTTAAAGGAAGAATATGTTTTCAATATTATAAAGAGAGAAAAGGATAAAGGGAATTTAGTCGGTATCATTACGCAATTTGGTGGTCAAACTCCAATTAAATTAGCAAAATTTTTACATGATAATAATCTCCCAATTTTAGGAACTCAATACTCATCTATTGATCTAGCAGAAGATAGGGACAGATTTAGAAAACTTTTAGAAAAATTAAATTTAAATCAAGCTGAAAGTGGAATTGCAAAAAATTTTAAACAAGCAATTGAAATATCTGAAAAAATTGGTTTGCCTTTGATGGTTAGACCATCTTATGTTCTAGGAGGAAGAGCAATGGAAATTGTTTATGAAAAAAGTCAGCTCAAAAATTTTGTAGAAGAAGCTTTTAAAGCAGCTGAAAAAAATCCAATCCTTATAGATAAATTTATTGATCATGCAATGGAAGTTGATGTTGATGCTATATCTGATGGTAAAGAAGTGCATGTAGCTGGCATTATGCAACATATTGAGGAAGCAGGAATTCATTCAGGAGACTCGGCTTGTAGCTTGCCTCCTGTTTCCATAAAGCCTTTTTTACTAAAAGAAATTGAGAAACAAACAAAAAGTTTAGCGCTAGCACTCAAAGTAAAAGGTTTTATGAATGTTCAATTTGCAATTAAAAAAGACGAAATTTTTGTAATTGAAGTCAATCCAAGAGCAAGCAGGACTGTTCCTTTTGTATCAAAAGCAAAAGGATTACCTTTAGCAAAAATAGCCTCAAGAGTTATGGCTGGTGAGAAATTATCAAAATTTGATTTAAAGGATAAATCAAAAGGTATGTTTGCAGTTAAAGAAGCAGTTTTTCCATTTAATAAATTTCCAAACAGTGATTTATTATTAGGCCCAGAGATGAAATCAACTGGAGAAGTTATGGGATTTGACAAAAATTTTGGGATGGCATACGCCAAAAGCCAAATAGCATCTTCTAATTCACTGCCCACTGAAGGATTAGCTTTTTTATCATTAAAAAACTCTCATAAAGATGAAGGAATAGGACTTGCAAAAGAACTTATCAAATTAAAATTCAATTTGTGTGCAACAAAAGGAACTGCTGAATACATTCAAAAACATGGTATGAAATGTAAAATCATAAATAAAGTAAGTAGTGGATCACCTCATATCGTTGATGTTCTAGATTCAAAGAAAATAGTTTTAGTAATCAATACTGGTGGAGGTAATACTGAACATAGATTGAACGACGCTATTGCTTTAAGAAGAGCAACGCTAAAAAATAAAGTTCCATACTGTACAAATATGTCGACTGCTCTTGCATGTATAGAGGGTATTAAGTCACTTAAAACGAGAAAATTAGAAGTGACGTCTCTACAAAATATTTAATCAACTTTCCAATCAGTTTTAAATGTAACGTAATTAACTTGAATACATCTTCTTTCTTTTACAATTTTTTTCTTTTCCATACCGTGCCATGTATTAGGACCACTTGTAAATAAATAACCATAATTATGTTTATAGGGAACTGTTTTAACTTTTTCTAATTTTTCATTATAAAAATCGGTACCTAGTTCTTTTGACTCATTTGCGTTATTTACAAAAATAAGTCCCGACATTAATTTTTCTTTAATATCACAATGTGGCTTCAACCAAAAACCTTCACGATCACATATAATCTCAAGTCTTACATATGAACCGGACAAGTCTTTATTAATCATTTTTGAAATTGTATCACATGTTTCTTTAGATTGAAGTTCATTAATAAATTTGACTAAATTTGGAAATTGAGAGGCATTTTCCTTAGTAACAAAACATCTAAATTTTATTGCCTTACCACCTGAGGCTATACCTTCTCTGAACTCAGCAGCACCACCATCAATTGCTCTTGTACCGTCATAACTGAGATTATGTTTGCTAACATCTGGAATATCCGCCCCTTCTATTTCTTTGATTGCCTCTTCACTTAAAACATTACTATATTCCCAATGATTAAATGGAAATTCGTATTTTTTTGAGTTTTTTAATATAGAATTAAGAAAAGTCATAATCTTTAAATTGTTTCTCTATATATCCCGATATTCTATGAGTTTCATTAAGTTTTTTATAATTCCATTCTTCAACTGTGTCTTCTAAGTTTTTAATTATTTCTAGGGATGTAAAAAGCTCAAAAAATTTTTTAAAACGGCTATTTTTTTTTATAGCTGGCATTTGAGCAACATATATAGGTCTACCTGTCATAGCTGCTTCAGATATCATAGACGTAGAGTCACAAGTTACAACAATATGGTTAGCCAGCTTAAGTGATGACAAATAAGCTTTCTTGTCAATATCTTGAATTATAATCTGGTTATCATCAAAAAAATTTTGTGCTTTATATATTATTCTTTGTGGTGTCCGCATTGAGGGTATAAAAATTAGTTGATAACCTTGGTCAATAAAATTTTTTTTAGTTTTAACAAAAATTTTATCGATTATAGCATCATTAAAATCGTAATACTTATTTGGACCCCCGGCAATAAACACTAATACTTTTTCTTTTTTAATTCGAGGTTTTAAATAATTAACATTTTCATCTAACTCTTTTTCAGTAAGATAATGAATTGCTCCTTGAGTTTTAAGAACATTTATACCTTCAAGACCATCGTGCTCTGGTGCAATAACAAAATCAAAATTTTTTAATGATACTTTTGGATCCTGTATATGAATGTTCATTATTTTACTTCCAAATTTTTTCTTTAAAAAGATGGATGGAACTACACTTTTCCTTCCACATGAAATTACTACATTAAATTTTTTTGATATATTATTTTTGAAAACAAAATCTTTTACAGGTGTTAATTTTGGAGGAATCATTTTCCAAAAATTATTTAGTTCAATTTTTTCGTGTATAAATTCAAGATTGAGAGCTTTAGCAAGGCCTTCGACTTGGCTAATCATGCCATGCATACCCTCGGTCAATAATAAACCTTTTAATTTAGTCATTAATCACTATATAGCTTTCATATGAGTCAAAATCCAACTAAACACACAAAAGTGTTAATAATTGGGTCTGGTCCTGCTGGATACACTGCTGCAGTTTATGCTGCAAGAGCAATGTTAAATCCAATTTTGGTTTATGGGTCTGAGCCAGGAGGCCAATTAACTACAACAACAGATGTTGAAAACTTTCCTGGATTTGCTGATGTTATTCAAGGTCCATGGCTTATGGATCAAATGAAAGAGCAAGCAAAAGCAGTTGGGACAGAAATGATTGAAGATCATATAAGTTCAGTAAATTTAAAAAAAACACCTTTCGAGGCTGTGGGTGACACTGGTCAAAAATATACTGCTGACAGCATAATAATTTCCACAGGTGCTCAAGCAAGATGGTTAAATATTAAATCTGAGCAAGAGTTTAGAGGATTTGGTGTATCGGCATGTGCAACATGTGATGGTTTTTTCTTTAAAGATAAAGAGGTTGCCGTTGTAGGTGGAGGTAATGCAGCTGTCGAGGAAGCAATGTTTCTTACAAAATTTGCGTCAAAAGTAAAATTAATTCATAGAAGAGATAGTTTGAGAGCTGAAAAAATGCTTCAAAAAAAACTTATGGAAAATAAAAAAATTGAAATTATCTGGGATACAGTTGTTGAGGATGTAATAGGAGATAAAGATCCAAAGAATGTAAAAGGAATAAAAGTCAAAAATGTTAAAACAAATAAGATTGATGAAATAAAATTAGACGGTGTTTTCATTGCTATTGGTCATGACCCTGCAACGCAATTATTTAAAGATCAACTTAGCATGGATAATGAGGGCTATTTGATAACAAAGCCAGATTCAACAGAAACTAATGTACCAGGTGTTTATGCAGCTGGAGATGTTAAGGATAAAACATTTAGGCAAGCGGTAACTGCTGCTGGTATGGGATGTATGGCAGCACTCGAGGCTGAAAAGTTTTTATCTCATTGAAGTGAAAAATAATCTCCATGTTTTCTTGGGTGCCACAGTTGCAGATGCAGCAGCAAGGCCATTACATTGGGTATATAATCAAAAAAAATTAAGTATTTATATTAAAGGAAAAAGGGATTTTTCTTTTTTAAGAAAAAACAGAAGTCCTTTCTATAATATAAAAACTGGAAAAGTCTCTGGTTACAATGAAATTGGGCAAGTGATGTTTAACACGCTACTGGAGGGACACGAAAATTTAGAGAAACGTTTCAAAAAAAAAATCCTTCAAAACTTTGGTCCTGGAAGTAAATATTGGAAAAATTTAAAACTGAGATCTAAATATAAAAAAGTCAAAGACTGGCGCGGTATGGTCAAAGGACCATGGATACATCAAAATATTATTGAAACTGTAAAAAATATTAAACTAAAAAAAAAGATCTCTGGTGGTATAAAAGTAAATGAATCAGATGGTTTTTGTGCTACTCTTCCATATTTTCTCTATGGCTGTGATTTTAAAAGTTTAGAAAAAATTTTCAAAATTGTAACAGTTTCAAAAATAAGTTTTAAATATGCTATGGCAAAATTTTATTTAATAGATTTTGCGTTAAAAGGAACTAAAGACCCAATCAAAGAATTCATTAAAAGATTCAACAAAAATTCTTTTTTTAAAGAAATTGTTAATGACATTAAAAAAATAAAAAAATTTGGATCAAAGTTCGATCCTACTGCGATAAAAAAACTAGGCATGGCTTGTAGCTATCCAGGAACTTTTAACAGCTCAATATATACAATTATTAATTCAAAAAATTATAAAGATGCTATTTTAAAAACAATAAAGGCAGGTGGATGCAATTGTTCAAGAGCAAATTTTACTGGAGCATATTTTGCGGCTTTAAGAGGTATAAATTCTATTCCAAATAATTGGATAAAAAAAACAATTCCAGCAAAAAAGATTTTAAATCAAAAGTAATTATTTATTTATTGCTTCGCAGAAAGATTTAATTCTCGACATTGCTTTTTTTAAATTTTTCATGGATGTAGCATAAGAAATTCTAAAATAGCCATCTAAACCAAAAGCAGAACCTTGAACAACAGCAACATTTTCTTTTTCAAGTAATCTTTGAACAAAATTAGTATCAGTTTTTAATTTTGTTCTTTTATTTAATAATCCTTTACAGCTTGGAAATACATAAAATGCACCATTTGGGGTTAAACAACTTATTCCTTTTATACTATTTAGGCTTTTTACAACAAAGTTTCTTCTATCTTTAAACGCTTTAGCTCTAGTTTTTATAAATCCTTGTTTTCCATTTAATGCCTCAACAGCTGCAGCTTGACTTATTGAGGATGGATTTGAAGTTGATTGTGATTGTATTTTTCCAATAGCTTTTATTATTTCTTTTGGACCAGCAGCATAACCTATTCTCCAACCAGTCATAGCGTATGATTTACTTACTCCATTCATTGTAAGTGTCCTATCTTTTAGTTTAGTAATTTGAGCAATTGTAAAAAAATTAAAGTTATCGTACCTAACATGTTCATAAATATCATCACTTAGAATAAAAATTTTTTTATTTCCAATTAAAATTTTTGCTAAATCCTTAATTTCTTTTTTTGAATAACCTGCTCCTGTCGGATTTGATGGAGAATTAAGAATAATCCATTTAGTTTTTTTAGATATTGCTTTTTTTAATTTTTTTGGAGTAAGTTTAAAACCTTCCTGTTCAGTACATTTGATTATTTTTGGTTTTCCTCCGGCTAACAAAACCATGTCTGGATATGATACCCAAAAAGGTGCTGGTATAATTACTTCATCGCCTTTATTAAGAGTTGCCATAAAAGCATTATAAAGAACCTGTTTTCCTCCTGTGCCAACAGTGATTTGATCTAAAGAGTAGTTTAGTTTATTTTCTCTTTTAAATTTCTTAATTATAGCTTTTTTAAGTTCAGGTGTACCATCAACAGCAGTGTATTTTGTGTCTCCTCTTTTTATAGCTTTGATTGCAGCCTTTTTTATATTTTCCGGAGTGTCAAAATCTGGCTCTCCAGCTCCTAAACCAATTACATCTTTACCAGCTGCTCTTAATTCTCTAGCTTTCTGAGTAACTGCGATAGTTGGCGATGGCTTAATTCTTTTTAAACTGTCTGATATTATGCTCATTGAAATATAAATTAATTCTACTACGTTCTTTAATATATGGAAAATACATATCAAGATTTAATTACTGATATTCAGAGTAAAAACCCAAAAATCAGTGGAAAACTTGAAGGTGGCAAAAAATTTAAAATCAAATCTGATTTTAAACCAGCAGGTGATCAACCAGAGGCTATTAAAAAATTAGTAAACGGTGCAAATAAAGAGGAATTTAATCAAGTTTTGCTCGGTGTTACTGGGTCTGGAAAAACTTTTACAATGGCAAAGGTAATAGAGGCAACTAATAGGCCAGCCTTAATTCTTGCTCCTAACAAAACTCTCGCTGCTCAACTTTATGGAGAGATGAAGACATTTTTTCCTGATAATGCTGTTGAGTATTTCGTGTCTTATTATGATTATTATACACCAGAAGCTTATGTCCCAAGATCTGACACATACATTGAAAAAGAAGCATCAATCAATGAACAAATAGATAGAATGAGACATTCTGCAACAAGATCACTTTTGGAGAGAGATGATGTTTTAATTGTAGCCAGTGTATCATGTATTTATGGTTTAGGCTCGGTTGAGGCTTATAGCAAAATGACTCTAACACTCCAAAAAAACTATGATTATAATAGAGAACAAATAATAAGGTCTCTAGTTGCGTTACAATACAAAAGAAATGATCAGAATTTTTATAGAGGTACTTTCAGAGCTCGTGGTGAATATTTAGAAATCTTTCCATCTCATTTAGAAGATAGAGCTTGGCGGTTAAACTTGTTTGGTGATAAACTAGAGAAAATTGAGGAGTTTGACCCTCTTACAGGTGACCAAGTTAGAGAATTAAGTTTAGTTAAAATTTATGCAAATAGTCATTACATAACTCCTAAACCAACTATTGAGCAAGCAATTTTAAACATAAGAAAAGAATTAGAAATTACTCTTAAAAAACATAAAGCAGAAAATAAATTGCTTGAAGCTCAAAGACTTGAGGAGAGAACTAAATTTGATCTTGAAATGATTGAGGCAACTGGATCTTGTGCTGGAATTGAAAACTACTCAAGATTTTTGTCAGGTAGAAAACCAGGCGAACCACCTCCTACTTTATTTGAATACTTTCCAGATAATACTTTAATTTTTGTTGATGAGTGTCATGTAACAGTTCCCCAACTTAATGGAATGTACAAAGGTGATAGATCAAGAAAAAGCACTTTAGCTGAATACGGATTTAGACTTCCATCTTGTATGGATAATAGACCATTAAAATTTGAGGAATGGGATTTAATGCGAACACAAACGGTATTTGTTTCAGCAACACCAGGACCTTGGGAATTAGAACAAACAAAAGGAAAGTTTATCGATCAAGTTATAAGGCCAACCGGATTAATTGATCCACCAGTGGAAATAAGACCCGCCAAAAATCAAGTAGATGACTTAATGCATGAATGTAAAAAAGTAATAGAAAAAAATCATAGAGTTCTAGTTACAACACTTACTAAAAAAATGGCAGAGGATTTAACTGAGTACCTTCATGAAAATGGAGTGAAAGTTAGATATCTTCATTCCGATATTGACACTCTTGAAAGAATAGAAATTATGAGGGACTTAAGGATGGGTGTTTTTGATGTGCTTGTAGGTATAAATTTATTAAGAGAGGGCTTAGATATTCCAGAATGTGCTTTAGTTGGAATTTTAGATGCAGACAAAGAAGGATTTCTAAGATCCGAAACATCTTTAATACAAACTATTGGAAGGGCTGCAAGAAATGTTGATGGCAAAGTAATTCTGTATGCTGATAAAGAAACAAAAAGTATCAAAAAGGCTATACAAGAAACAGAAAGAAGAAGAAAAATTCAATTAGCTTATAATAAAAAAAATAAAATTGATGCAAAAACTGTAAAAAAAGAAATTAACGATATTCTGGAGAGTGTTTATGAGAAAGATTACGTTAAAATCAGTGAGGGTTCAAATGTTGGTGGAAATTTAAAAAAACATTTAAAGGCTTTAGATAAAAAGATGAAAGAAGCAGCCTCCAATCTTGAGTTTGAAGAAGCAGCAAAAATCAGAGATGAAATAAGAAAATTAGAGAGTACTGAATTAGAAATAACATTAAATCCAAAAATAAGACAATATGATGTTAAGAATAAACTTTATCCAAAAGGAAGATCCACTATGGGTATGCCTGGCACCAAAGTTACAAAAAAAAGAGATAAAAAATGGAAGCATACAAAATAATAATTACAGGTGGAGCAACAAGAATAGGTGCAGCAATTGCAAAAAAACTATCAGGTCCAAATAAAGAGATGGTTGTTCATTTTAATAAATCGAAATCTAAAGCAGAAATTCTCAAAAAAAAATTAGAGGTTTATGGAACTAAAGTTTATTTAGCCAAAGGTGATTTAAGTAAAGAAAAAGATATTATCAAAATTATCAAATTAGCAAAATCAAAATTGAAATATTTTGACTGTCTTATTAATAATGCCTCATTGTTTGAAAACGATAAATTAGCAAATTTTAATTATAAAAGTTGGGAGAAGCATATATCAACCAATTTAAAAGCGCCTGCGCTTTTGACTAAAGAATTTTCCAAAAATATAAGAGGAAATAATAACAATATTATTAATATTATTGATCAAAGAATTTTTAAACTAACGCCATATTTCTTTTCTTACACTATTAGTAAATCTGGTCTTTATACTTTGACAAAAACGAGTGCTATGAGTCTTGCTCCCAAAATAAGGGTAAATGGTATTGCCCCAGGACCTACTATTAAAAATCAAAGACAAACTGAAAAACATTTTAAAAAACAATACCTTGCCACTCCTTTAAAAAAGCAGGTTGATGTTAATGAAATTTGTAATGCTGTTGACTTTTTTATAAAAAGCAGATCTATTACTGGTCAAGTGTTGGCAATTGATAGTGGCCAAAGTTTAAATTGGCAAACACCAGATGTTCTAGGTAAGGAATGAAAAAAAATAATTTAAAAGTTATTAAAATTGATAAAGAAAAATCTCTTTTCAATTACGAAAAAAAGATTCTTATAAACGAGTTAATACTGGATTTAAAACTCGGATATTATGATTTTGAAAGAGAAAATGCTCAAAAAGTAAAATTTAGCCTTGAAATAGATTATCAAGATAAAAAACCGTCAAATGATAAAGATTTAAAATCAATAGTTAATTATGGAACAATCGTAAAACTAATAAGAAAACTGGTTAAGAAAAAACATTATAACTTTTTAGAAACTCTTGCAGAGGCTGTCTTTGACGAATTATTTAAAGATAAAAGAATTGCTAAGATAATGCTCAAAATTGAAAAATTAGAAATTTTAAAAGAATGCTCATCTGTTGGTATTCAAATTACCAAAAAGAGAAGTCATGATAAGTTCTGATATTGGAAAAGAAATAATAAAAAAAGAACTCCCCTTAATTCCAAAACTTCCTGGTGTTTATAGGATGTTAAATGAAAAAGAAGAAATTCTTTATGTTGGCAAAGCTAAAAATTTACCAAATAGACTTAAAAGTTACGTGGCTGAAAAAAACCACATTATTAGAACCGAAAGAATGTTGTCACAAACTAGAAAATTGGAGATAACAACTACTTCTAATGAAAGTGAAGCTTTACTTCTAGAGGCAAATTTAATCAAAAAATATAAACCAAAATTTAATATTTTACTTAGAGATGATAAATCTTTTCCTTTTATATTCATTGGCAACAAAGACAAATGGCCACAAATAAAAAGACACAGAGGAAAAAAAACTACCGAAGGTTTTTATTTTGGACCTTTTGCATCTGCTGGATCAGCTAACTGGACAATTAAAATGATACAAAAAATATTTCATCTTAGAGTTTGTGATGATACTGTGTTTAAAAATAGAGAACGACCGTGTATTTTATACCAAATTAAAAGGTGCTCTGGTCCTTGCGTTGGTTACATAGGAAGTGAGGAATATAAGAGGACTGTTGATGATGCGATTGAGTTTGTTTCTGGCAAATCAAGGAAGATACAAAAAAGCCTCTCAGAGCAAATGGAAAAAGCTAGCGAAAATTTAGATTTTGAAAAAGCGGTAATTTTAAGAGATCGAATAAAGTCATTAAATATTATTCAATCATCACAAAGAATTAATGAAGCTAATCTTATAGAGGCTGATGTAATCGCAGGCTATAAAGAGTCCGGCAAGGCATGTATTCAAGTTTTTTTTTATAGATCAAAACAAAACTGGGGTAATCAATCTTTTTTTCCAAAACATGATCCAGATGAAAATTTGAGCAATATAATTAATTCTTTTGTCACACAATTTTATGAAAATAAAAGTGTCCCCTCCTCAATAATATTATCTGAAGAGATTAAAGAAAAAGTTTTAATTGAAAAAACACTTTCCCTTAAAGAAAAAAAACAAGTTACTATATCTATCGCAAAAAAAGGCTCAAAATTAAAAGTAATTAACCTAGCAATAAAAAACGCTAAAGAGAGTTTAAATAGAAAGCTTTATGAAAGTCAAAATAATAAGGAATTATTTGAAGCTGTGGCAAGTAAATTTGATCTAGAGACCAATATTAATCTGATTGAAGTTTATGATAACAGTCATATACAGGGAACAAACAGTGTAGGTGCATTGATAGCTTATGGTGATGATGGATTTATTAAAAAAAGATATAGAAAATTTAACATCAAGCTAAAAAAGAATGAACAAGATGATTATGGAATGATGAAAGAAGTTTTGAATAGAAGATTTAAAAGAGCAATACAAGAAAAAGAAAACTATTTAACTTTTCCTGATTTAGTAATGGTAGATGGAGGAAAAGGACAATATTCAGTAGCTAGAGAAACTCTAAATGAACTTGGACTTCATGATATTCCTATAATTGCGATTGCTAAAGGTAAATATAGAAATAGTGGAAATGAGACTTTCTTTCATAATGGAAAGGAATTTAAATTCATTAAAAATGATCCTACTTTATTCTTTCTTCAGAGAATAAGAGATGAGTCTCATCGTTTTGCAATTAGTGCTCACAGAGCAAAAAGGAAAAAAGGTATTAGTAAATCGCTGTTAGACCAAATTGACGGAATAGGTTCAATAAGAAAAAGAGCCTTATTAAACCATTTTGGATCAGCTAGAGCAGTTGAGTCTGCAAGTCTAGATGAAATTAAATCTGTAGAAGGAGTTGAAGAAAAGGTTGCAAAAAAAATATATAACTTTTTCCATGAATAAAAAATTATGCTTAAAAAAATACCAAATATTTTAACTATAGGAAGAATTTTAATTGTTCCTTTTTTTGTGTTGGCATTTTACTTGCCAGGTTTTTATGGAGATTTGACAGCGTTAATTTTATTCATAGTTGCATCTTTCACAGATTTTTTAGACGGGATGCTAGCAAGATTTCTTGGCGAAGAGTCTAAACTTGGAGAATTACTTGATCCTATTGCAGATAAAATTATCGTTGCAACTGCTTTAATACTTTTGGTAATGGACGGAACTATAAGAAATTATGAGGTAATAGCAGCAATTATTATATTAACTCGAGAAATTTTGATATCTGGATTAAGAGAATTTTTGGCAAAGGGAAAAATAAAACTACCAGTTTCAAATCTAGCAAAATTAAAAACTGTATTGCAAATGGTTGCTATTGCACTTTTACTTTCAGGTGAAACTGGAAATAAAATTATCAATTTTCAAGATTATAATGCTCAAACTATTGGAATAATTCTTTTGTGGCTTTCAGCCGCTTTAACTCTTTTTACAGGATATGAATATATGCGAAGAGGTATTGACCACGCGATCTCAGAAGATAATAAAGATTAAGCTGCTTTCTTCTTTCTAACAAGTTTCTGATAACTCTCGTTAAGACCAATAATTAAATCACAAACTTTAAATTCATTTTCAGCGATACAAGATACTGGAGTTACCTCTGCTGCAGTTCCAGTTAAAAAACATCCAACAAAATTCTTCAACTCTGAGGGGCTTATTTTTCTTTCATAAACTTTAATATTTTTTGATTTTGCAATTTCAATTACTGTTCTTCTTGTAATTCCATCTAGAAAAGAGTCTGGTAACGGCGTGTGTAACTCACCATTTGAATCTTTAAAAAAAATATTTGCACCAGTAGCTTCAGCAATATTACCTTCATGATCTAGCATTAAAGAGTCTGTATAACCATTTTTTTCTGCCTCATGTTTTGAAAGAGTGCATATCATATAAAGACCTGAAGCTTTTGTGTCCCATGGTATTGTATTAGGGGCTGGTCTTCTCCAATTAGAAATGTTTAATCTAATCCCTTCAACTTTTAATTTTGGATCAAAATAGGACCCCCATTCCCATGTTGCTATTGCAACATGAATTTTGGTTTGTTGAGCTGAGATTGCCATCATCTCACTTCCCCTCCAAGCAACTGGTCTAACATAACCATTTTCAACTTTTTGGTTTTTAATTATTGTGTTTGAAGCATTATTTATTTCCACCTCAGTGTAAGGAATCTCAAAACCCATTCGTCTTGCTGAATGAAAAAATCTTGAAGTATGTTCCTCTAATTTGAAGATTGAACCATCATAAACTCTCTCTCCCTCAAAAACACAACTAGCGTAGTGTAATCCATGGCTTAAAACATGCACTTTAACATTTGACCAATCAACTAATTCGCCGTTGTACCATATTTTACCAGATCTTTTATCGTAAGGTATCATGTATGAAATATAAAATTATTACTGAAAAATATCTGTGTATATATAATATGTCAATATAACTTACCTGTGATGAAAGAGCTTTTATATTTAAAAGATGAACAATTAAAACACTTAATTGAAAAATTATTTATAGGTTATAGAGAAACTTTTGCAGACTCTAAAAAAGTCCTCAGTAAATATAAAATTGGCTTAGCCCATCAAAAAACAATCCACCTAATATCGATGTATCAAGGAATTTCTATATCAGAGCTTATTGGAAAACTTAAAGTTACTAAGCAAAGTTTAAATAGAGTTTTAAAAGATCTTATTAAACTCGATATGATAATTTTTAGTAAAGATAAGAATGACACTAGGATAAAGCATATTTTTTTAAATGAAAAAGGAAAAAAAATATTTAACGAAATTTTTGAAGTACAAAAAAAAAGAATTTATAACGCCCTTCTTAGCTCAAGCTCAAAGGAAGTGCTCAGCTTTGATGAGGTCTTAAATAGAATTATAAATGGATAAATTTGTTGCACATATTTTGGTAGTAGACGATGACGAGGGTATTAGATTATTAGTTAAAAAATTTTTGAATGAAAAAAATTATTTGGTTACTACTGCTAGTAGTGCCGAAGACGCATCAGAAAAAATAAAGATTATAAAATTTGATTTAATCATTTTAGATATAATGATGCCTGGTAAAAGTGGGCTCGATTTTTTAAATGAATATAAAAAGAACATTAATACACCCGTGATTTTATTAACTGCTAAAGGTGAGCCCAATGAAAGAATTGAAGGCTTGGAAATGGGTGCAGATGATTATTTACCAAAACCATTTGAGCCTAAAGAACTTATTTTAAGAATTAATAATATAATCAATAAAACCAAAAAAAATAATATTAAAAGAATAATTCAATTTCAAAATGTAAAAATTGATTTAAATAAACAAATAATTTTTCAAAATAATTTAGAGTCTAGAATAAATAATACTGAAAAAATAATATTAGAAGAGATGATAAATAATCCTGGAAAAATATTTGCAAGAGAGGAGATTGGTAAATTAATTGATTTAGATAAAGAAAGATCAATTGATGTAATAATCACAAGATTACGAAAAAAAATTGAGATCAACCCTAAAAATCCAAAATTTCTACAAACAATAAGAGGATCAGGCTATGTTTTATGGATTGAATAAATTTGTTAAAAATTTATTACCAAAAAGATTATTTTATCGAGCACTTTTAATTGTTGCCATTCCAGTAATTTTAATACAATTGATAATCACAATAGTTTTTTTTGATAGTCTCTGGATTAAAACAAATAAAGGTATGACAAGGGCTTTGGTTAGTGAAATACAAACTTTTATTGAGGTTTACAAAGATGATTTATACGAAAAAAGAGAAATCACTAATATCTTTTCTATATATCAAGATCTTAATATTGAATTTGTTGAGGATGAAAATTTCAATTTTTTTTTCAATGAAAGATGGTTCAGTCCAATTGATAGAACGTTAAGAAGGGAACTAAAATCTAAATTTGGATCTGAAATTTTTTGGTTCAATACTACTAACTACAAAGAGTTAGTAGATTTGAGAATTAAATATCAAAATGGATATTTTAAATTCATAGTACCCAAAGATAGACTTACAAGTACCTCAGCAAGATTGTTTGGATTGTGGATTACAGTGCCAGCATTTATAGTTGTTATAATCTCTCTGATTTTTCTTAAAAACCAAACAAGACCAATTACAGCCTTAGCAAAGGCTGCACAAAAATTTGGAAGAGGTGAAAACGTGGATGAATTTAAACCCTCTGGTGCAGCAGAGATTCGTCAAGCTGGTTATGAATTTGATAGAATGAGAAAAAGGATAATAAGACATCTTAATCAGAGATCAGAGATGTTATCGGGTATTAGTCATGATTTAAGGACCCCATTAACAAGAATGAAATTACAAACAGCATTTATAAAAGATAAATCGCTGGCAGATAAATTAACTGAAGATATAAATGAAATGGAGAAAATGCTTAACGAATATTTGCAGTTTACAAGCTCCTCATTTATTGAAAAGGATGAACTTTTTAATTTAAGTGATTTAATTGACGAAATTATAGTTAAATATAATAATGAAAATATTACAAAAGATATATCACCAAAAGTATACTTGAATGGTAGAAAAAATTTGATCAAAAGATGTCTTAATAATCTATTAGAAAATTCAATTAAATATGCGAATAAGATTAATATTGAACTTCAGAAAAAAAAGGCAAACTTAGTAATAAAAGTTGAAGATGATGGTCCAGGAATACCAGAAAGCGAATATGATAATGTATTTAAACCTTTCTATAAAATAGACAAAGGGAGAGCAGACTCAAAATCAAGTGTTGGACTAGGTCTGTCGATAGCTTCTGACATTGTACGTTCTCACGGTGGTAATATAAAACTAAATAAATCTAATTTAAACGGACTTGAAGTTAAGATTTTTTTACCCGTTTAATCTTTTTTTTAAAAACCTTTTTCTTTTCAAGTTCTTTCTCCAAATTTTCAACTCTTTTAGCTAGGATCTCAAATTCATCCTTACTCGTTAATTTCATTTTAAATACGATTTCATCTCTTTTTGATTTTAAAATGTTTACTATCTCATTTTTTAAGTCTCTAGATGAGACTAATCCTTGTTCCAAAAGTTTAGTTAATTTATCAAAAACAAATTTTGAATTTTTCATATATTTATTTAATAAGTTATTATATCTTTAATCTATTATTATAATTTAAAATGTTCATTAATAATTTTGACCCAGTTGCATTTAGTTTGTTTTCATTGGACTTTAGATGGTATTCTTTGTCATATATATTTGGAATTCTCGCTGGGTGGGTTTTGGCAAAAAGAATTTTTATAAAAGAGGATAGTTTAAAAGATAAATTTGATGACTATATCACATATATAATTTTAGGTATTATAATTGGTGGAAGACTAGGTTACGTAATATTTTATAATTTAGATTACTATTTAGAAAACATTTTTGAAATTTTTAAAATTTGGAATGGAGGAATGTCATTCCATGGTGGGTTGTTAGGGGTAATTGTAATGAGCATATGGTTTGCAAAAAAACATGGAGATAATTCTTATATTTATCTTGATATCGTCTCATCAGTCGCTCCAATAGGAATTCTTTTTGGGCGTGTTGCAAATTTTATAAATTCAGAGCTTTATGGTAAAGAAACTACCTTGCCATGGGGAGTTAAATTCGAAAAAATTGATGAAATATATCGTCATCCATCTCAACTTTATGAAGCTTTTTTTGAGGGACTGTTATTATTTTTTATATTGATATTTTTTCGAAGAAGTTCTTCAGCTAAAAATCCTGGTTTCATATCTGGAATATTTTTAA
>CACHMJ010000010.1 GCA_902580895.1 uncultured Pelagibacteraceae bacterium
AAAGCTTATTCTCAATCAGCTTCAACGCTTAATTTACTTAGAGCATTTTCAAAAGGTGGTTTTGCAGATTTGAACAAAGTTCATTTATGGAATTTAGATTACATTAAAAAAAGTCCTCAAGCGAAAAAATTTAAAGACTTGGAGGACAAAATCGCAGATGCACTAGCTTTTATGGAGGCATGTGGAATAACTTCAGACTTTAATAACAGATTATACACTGTAAATTTCTGGACATCACATGAAGCTTTGCACTTACCCTTTGAGGAAAGTATGACTAGAGTAGACTCTACTACCGGTGAGTATCACGATACATCTGCTCATTTTGTCTGGATTGGTGATAGAACAAGACAGTTAGATGGTGGACATGTTGAATTTTGTAGAGGAATAGAAAATCCTATTGGAATAAAGTGTGGTCCTACTTCTAAACCTGAGGAGATTGCAAAAATTTGTGAAGTATTAAATCCAAAAAATGAAAAAGGTAAAATAACTTTAATCTCAAGATTTGGTCATCAAAATGTAGAAAAGTTTTTACCAAAGTTAATAAGACGAATTAAAAAAGAAGGTCTAAATGTTATTTGGTCATGTGATCCAATGCATGGGAATACAATTGTATCAACTACCGGTTTTAAAACGAGACCATTTAACAATGTAGTTAATGAGGTCAAAAATGTTTTTGGTGTCCATCAGTCTGAGGGATCATACGCAGGTGGCTTACATGTTGAAATGACTGGCCAAGATGTGACAGAGTGTACAGGTGGAGCTAGAAAAATATCTGATGCTGATTTATCGAGTAGATATCACACTCATTGTGACCCAAGATTGAATTCAGACCAGGCTTTAGAATTAGCCTTTTTAATTTCTGATGAGATTAAAAAGAATAGCAGCTATTCTAAAAATGCTATTCAAGCGGCATCTTAAGCTATTGCATAAAAATTTAAGATAGTTAGATATTTGTTATGAAACCATCGGAAAAAGTAAAATTTATTTCAAATTGGATCAAAAAATATGTTGATCAAATGCCAAACAAGGCACAATCATTAGTCATTGGAATATCTGGTGGTATAGATTCATCTGTTTCAAGCACTCTGAGTGCGATGACAGGGATTAAAACTATTGTTTTAACCATGCCGATTAAACAAAAAGAAAATCAACATGATCTTAGTTTGAAACACCAACAATGGCTGGTAAAAAATTTTAAAAATGTTGAAGCACATACTTTAAGTTTAGATAAACTTTTTGAAACATTTTCAACAACCCTAAATAAATTTGATAATGAACACGGATTCGCTAACTCTAGAGCTAGACTTAGAATGACTACTCTTTACCAAGTTGCAGCAGCGAATAAAGGTATTGTAGTTGGAACAGGAAATAAAGTTGAGGATTTTGGAGTAGGTTTTTACACAAAATATGGAGATGGTGGTGTTGATATATCTCCTATAGCAGATTGTAATAAAACCGAAGTATGGGAATTAGGCAAAGAGTTAGGTATATTAAAAGAAATTATTGATGCTCCACCAACCGATGGATTATGGGATGATGGAAGAACAGATGAAGGTCAATTAGGATTCAATTATTCAGAACTTGAAGACGCAATGGGCAACCCAAATTCGCCTCACAGAGAACAATACGAAAAAATTCGAAATCAAAACTTGCATAAAATGGAGCCAATTCCAGTTTGCAAGATTCCCAGTTAATCAATTAGATTAACAAATCATTAAATAAGGTATATTTCTTAATCAGCTGATATGGATATTTATTTAACAAATAATTTAAATAATAAAAAAGAACACTTTGTTCCAAAAGAAAAAAAAAATGTTGGAATGTACGTTTGTGGACCCACAGTTTATGATGATCCTCACATAGGAAACGCAAGACCTTTAGTAATTTTTGATATTTTATTTAAATTATTAAAAAACGAATTTCCCTCAGTAACATATGTGAGAAATATAACTGATATTGATGATAAAATAATCAAATCCTCAAAAGAACAAAAAATTTCTACGAAAGAACTCACAGAAAAAGTAACTTCAAGTTTTTTTAAAGATTGTGAGTTTTTAAATTGTGAAAATCCTACTCATCAGCCAAAAGCAACAGAACACATCGATCTAATGATTGAAATGATAAACGATTTAATTAAAAAAGGATTTGCTTATGAAAATAATAAGCATGTTTATTTTGAGGTTAAAAAATTTCCTGAGTATGGAAAATTATCAAATAAAAATTTAAATGATTTAATTGCTGGATCTAGAGTAGAAATCAGTGAAAATAAAAAAAATTCTGAGGACTTTGTTCTGTGGAAACCATCAAATAATGATGAACCTGCTTGGGAATCACCCTGGGGCAAAGGTAGACCAGGATGGCATTTAGAGTGTTCAGCTATGTCAAAAAAATTCTTAGGTAATGAATTTGATATTCATGGTGGAGGTATAGATCTTATTTTTCCTCATCATGAAAATGAAATAGCCCAATCTAGATGTGCCAATGATACAAAAGTTTTTGCAAATTATTGGGTACACAATGCTTTTATTACTATGTCTAATGAGAAAATGGCTAAGTCACAAGGTAACATTTTAAAAATAAAAGATTTTAGAGATAAGATTAGTGGCCAAATAATCAGATTGGCTTTAATGAGTGCACACTATAAGCAACCATTAGATTGGAACGACAAATTATTAAGTGATTGTGAAAGCACTTTAGATAAATGGTATAAAGTATATTCATCTAATCTTAATACTGTCAAAGTTTCAGATGAAATTTTAAAACCACTTTATGAGGATTTGAATACACCTGGATATATTGCCAACCTTCATAAGTTATTCGAAAAAGCCAACAAAGGTGAAAATACAGACTTATTTGTTTCGGCATGTAAATTTATTGGTTTGATGAATGAAACTAGTGAGCAATGGAATGAATTTAAAAAGAAAAGAGTATCTGTAACCGAGTCTGAAATTGAAAATATGCTTGGCTTAAGAGACAAAGCTAGAGAAAATAAGAACTATAAAGAAGCTGATAGAATTAGAGATGAGCTTTTGGACAAAGGTGTTTTAATAGAGGATAAAGATGGTAAAACACTCTGGAAATTTAAATGAGCAAAGAAAGATTATACATATTTGATACAACTTTAAGAGATGGAGCTCAAACGCAAGGAGTCGATTTTTCTTTGGAAGACAAAGAAAAAATTGCTTTAGCTTTGGACAATTTGGGCGTGGATTATATTGAAGCAGGATGGCCTGGAGCTAATCCAACCGATACAGAATTTTTTCAAAAGAAACATGATTTTAAAAATTCAAAACTAACATCTTTTGGAATGACAAAAAGGACTGGACGAAGTGCAGAAAATGATACCGGTTTATCTGCACTCATGAACTCCAATACCTCTGCGGTATGTTTAGTTGGTAAGTCTTGGGACTTTCACGTTGATGTAGCCTTAGGAATAACAAATGAAGAAAATTTAGATAATATTTCTGAGAGTGCAAAACATTTTGTTAAAGCAAAAAAAGAGTTTATGTTTGATGCAGAACATTTTTTTGATGGTTATAAAGCAAATCCAAAATATGCACTCTCATGTATTAAAGCTGCTTATGACCAAGGTGCAAGGTGGGTGATATTATGTGATACAAATGGAGGCACACTTCCACACGAAGTTACACAGATAATTAGTGAAGTTACAAAAGTAGTACCAGGAAAAAACTTGGGAATTCACGCACATAATGACACTGGTAATGCGGTTGCAAATTCATTAGCAGCAGTATTGTCTGGTGTTCGACAAATCCAAGGTACAATAAATGGATTAGGTGAAAGATGTGGAAATGCAAATTTAATGTCATTAATTCCAACATTTTTTTTAAAAAAAGATTTTTCGTCTCTGTTTGAAATTGGAATAAAATCAAAAAATATTAAAAATTTAACCGATTGTTCAAGACTTTTAGATGAAATTTTAAATAGAAAACCTAATCAACATTTACCCTATGTAGGTGCTGCAGCTTTTTCACACAAAGGGGGATTACATGTATCTGCTGTACAAAAAGATCCAAAAACATATGAACATATCAATCCAGAGGAAGTTGGTAACACAAGAAATATTGTTGTCTCTGATCAGTCAGGAAAATCAAATATAATCTCAAGATTAAAAAGTATTAAAATTGAAATTGAGGAAAATGATCCAAAAATTAAAAAACTCTTAGACGAAGTGAAAGACAGAGAATTCATTGGTTATAGTTATGATGGAGCAGACGCATCATTTGAATTGTTAGCCAGAAGAATTATTGGAGAAATACCAAGATATATTTCAATTAACGAATATGATGTTTCAGTAAAAAAAAATAAATCTGGCGAAATAATTTCCTCAGCTAAAGCTCAATTGGAAGTTGATGGAGAAAAAATTATGTGTGAAGGAGAGGGGAATGGTCCAGTAAATGCTTTGGATAATGCCATCAGACAAAACGTTGACAGACTGGCAAAATACTCAAAATATTTAAAAGATTTAAAGCTGGTAGATTATAAAGTTAGAATCTTAAATACAGGAACAGAGGCTGTAACAAGGGTATCAATTGAAAGTACAGACTCTCAAGGAAAAAATTGGTTTACCATTGGTGTTTCAACAAACATTATCGACGCTTCATTTAAAGCGTTAATTGATAGTTTAGATTACAAATTATTTAAAGATAATGCACCTGCAAGTAAATAAATGAGTAAAAATAATATCTCATTTATTCTTCATAAACCTCAATTATCAGAAAATATTGGTGCTTGTGCAAGAGCAATTAAAAACTTTAATTTCAAGAAATTGATTTTAATTAATCCAAAACCTATTTTTCCAAATGATAAAATTCTAGCGACATCGGTTGGAGCTAAAGATATTATCAAACAAAGTAAAAATTATAATAATTTAGAGGATGCAATAAGCAAAATTGATATTGTTATCGCTACTTCTGCGAGATTTAGAAATAAAAATGTCAAACATATTAATTTAAATGGATTAAAAAAGATTAATTTAAAAAAGAAAATTGGTTTTTTATTTGGTTCAGAAGCTTCCGGTTTATCAAACGATGAAATAAGTTATGCAAATTATACTTTGCAAATACCTACTAACCCTGATTTTAGATCATTGAATTTATCCCACAGTCTAATCATTATTGCCCAATATGTGGCAGGTCTTATTAAACTTAAAGATGTTTCATTCAAGAAATCAAAAAAAATTAAATCTGCTAGTAAAAAAGAAATTCAATCAATGTTAAGTCTTTGTGTCAAAAATTTAGATGAAATAAATTTTTTTAGACCAAAAGAGAAGAGACCTAAAATGCTCGAAAACCTAAGAAATATTTTTTATAAAATGGACTTATCAGATAAAGAAACACGTATATTATCAGGTGTATTCGCAAGTTTAGGTAAAAAACGTTGATTGACAAACAAAAGAGTAAGTTTATAAGACCCAATATCAAATGACAAAAAGAATTAACTCCAAACATAAAGTTGATAGAAGATTAAAAGTTAACCTATGGGGCAGACCTAAGAGTCCTTTTAATAAAAGAGCTTATGGCCCAGGTCAACATGGTCAAACAAAACCTGCAAAACCCTCTGATTATGGAATTCAGCTTCAAGCTAAACAAAAACTCAAAGCATATTATGGAAATATTAATGAGAGACAATTTAGAAATATTTACAAAAAAGCTTCAATGCTTAAAGGCGATACTAGTGAAAATCTCATTGGTTTATTAGAGAGAAGATTAGATGCTGTAATTTATAGAGCAAAATTTGCAACAACAATATTTTCAGCAAGACAATTAATCAATCACGGTCACGTTAAAGTAAATGGTAAGAAAGTTAATATTTCAAGTTATTTAGTAAAAGAGGAAGATTCAATAGAAATAAGAGATAAATCTAAACAGTTGGCAATAATTGATATTGCTTTAGCAAGTAAAGAAAGAGATACACCAGAATATATTCAATTAGATCAAAAAAATAAGAAATTTAAATTCATTAGAGTTCCAAAATTTGAGGAAGTGCCTTATCCAGTTGTGATGGAACCTAATTTAGTAATTGAATACTATTCAAGATAAATTGATTAAAAGATCTTCCAAAAATTATATAGAATCAATTCTTTCAAAAAATAGTGAATGGAAAGTTTTAGATATTGGTTGTGGTTACACAGCAAATAAATACGCAACAACAATTTGTGATGTTCAAGATTTATCACATTTTTATAAAGATAAAAACTTCGTCAAATTAGATGGCAAGAGATTACCTTTTGAAGACAATCATTTTGATTTTGTAATTGCAAGCCATGTATTAGAACATGTTGAAGATTACAAATTCTTTATTAATGAGCTAGAGAGAGTTTCAAACAAAGGTTACATAGAGTTACCAACTAAGTTAGAAGATAATCTAGTTTTTGAAAACAAAAAAAATCACCTTTGGCAAATGGATTTCGATGATGATAATTCAAGGTTATTAATTTCAAAAAAATTGCAAATTATAGAACCTATTTTAACTGTATCAATGTTACAGAAATTTAGAAAAAATTTTAAAAGTAGTTTAATTTTAGAACTTTATTGGGAAAATAAAATTGATTATGATTTTATTGAAATTGATCTAAAGTTTGAAAAATTAAGTTTAATTGGATTGTTTAGAAAATTCTTTTCAAAAAAAATAAGATCTATTTTTAGTTAATCTTTTTTATAACTTATACCTTTGTTTTCTAGTATCTTTTTTAATTCACCATTTTCATACATTTCTTTAACTATATCACAACCACCAACAAACTCTTTTTTTATATATAGCTGTGGAATTGTAGGCCAGTCGCTATAAACTTTAATTCCCTCACGTATTGATTGATCTGCTAAAACGTTTACACCATTGAATTTTACTTCCAGAATTTTAAGCATATTTGAAACTGCCATTGAAAATCCACATTGTGGTTCTTCTGGTGTTCCCTTCATAAATAAACATACATCATTGTTATCGATATGATTTTTAATTATATTTTTTGTTTGATCATCCATTATTGTTCCTTTGTTTTAATAGCTAGAGCATGAAGTTCATTTCCCATTTTCCCTTTTAATGAGTTATAAACCATCTTATGTTGTTCTATTTTATTTTTACCAGCAAAGTGAGAAGATATTATAGTTGCGGAGTAATGATTGCCATCACCTGCTAGATCTTGTATTTCAATTCTAGCATCAGGTAATGCCTCTTTTATATGTTGCTCTATTTCTTTTAAATTCATCGCCATAAAATCAATTCATGTATTCTTTAAGCCAATTAGTATTATAAGATTTTAATTCGTCAATTGTTACTTTCGTCTTTTGATTAATAATCAAGTCTTTATCAATAATTTTACCAATCTCATCATAATGAACAGAGTTTTTATCGAGAATTTTAGTAACGTTTTTTAAATCTTCTAAACTTACCTCAATTATGTATCTGCCTTGATCTTCAGCAAAAAAATACTCAATTTCATTAATTAAAAATTTAGGGATTTTGAGCTCAACACCTTTATTCCCTTTAATACACATTTTACTAATTGCTGTAATAATACCACCTAGTGAAACATCATGAGCACTTTTAACATAATTTTTATCTATGAGATTTAACAATGTCTCACCATTATTTTTTTCATTAAACAAATTAACTTCTGGAGGAGGTCCATTTTTTTCATTTAATATCACTCTAGCAAATAAACTTTGATCTATGTGACCCTCTGTTTTGCCTATTACCAAAATTTGATTACCAGTTCCTTTAAAATTCATTGTTATCATTTTTTTATAATCTTTGATTAAACCTACGCCACCTATTGCAGGAGTAGGTTTAATTCCTATTTCTTTTGTTTGATTATAAAAAGATACATTCCCGGAAACGACAGGATATTCTAAATATTTACAAGCTTCACCAATACCTTGAACACATTCTACGAACTCACCCATGTTTTCCTCTTTTTCTGGACTTCCAAAATTTAAGCAATTTGTAATCGCAATTGGTTTTGCGCCAACAGAAATTAAGTTTCTCCAAGTTTCACACACAACTTGTTTACCACCTGTGAGGGGATGTGCCCAACAATAAGTTGCAGATGAGTCTACTGTGGCTGCCACGGCTTTATCAGTTCCATGGATTCTTATAACCCCTGAGTCACCACCAGGTTTCTGTATTGTGTCTCCCATTACAGTATGATCATATTGTTCCCAAATCCATTCTTTGCTACAAATATTGGGGCTAGATAAAATTTTTTTCAATGTTTCTTTTATCTTAAGATTTTTTAATTTTGATCGATCATGTTTAATCTTTTTTGGGAGTTTTGATTTTTTCCATTTTCGGTCATACATTGGAGAATTTTCAACCAAAGTATTAACGGGAATTTTTGCCACTTGTTTTTGGTCAAAAAATAACTCAATATTTTTTGTATTTGTAGTTTTTCCAATTACAGCAAAATCTAAATTCCACTTATCAAATATTTTTTTTGCAAGATCTTCCTTTCCATTTTCAAGAATGATTAGCATTCTTTCTTGACTTTCAGAGAGCATTATTTCGTAGGGTGTCATATTTGACTCTCTACAAGGAACTTTACTTAAATCAATTTCTATTCCTAAATTTCCTTTTGAAGCCATTTCGATACTAGATGATGTAAGGCCTGCAGCACCCATATCTTGTATTGCTATTATAGAGTCGCCCGCCATTAATTCTAAACAAGCCTCTAAAAGTAGTTTTTCCGTGAAAGGATCACCAACTTGAACTGTTGGTTTTTTTTCTTCGATTTTATCATCAAAACTTGCAGAGGCCATACTGGCCCCATGTATTCCATCACGACCTGTTTTTGATCCAACATAAATAACAGGTTTGTTCAATCCTGCTGCTTTTGAGTAAAATATTTTATTTTTTTTCACTAGACCTAACGTCATGGCATTTACTAAAATATTTCCATTATAAGAACTATCAAATGATGTTTGACCACCAACAGTTGGCACACCCATACAGTTACCATAACCACCAATCCCATGGACAACACCCCTAAGAAGATTTTTTGTTTTTTTATTTTGTGGTGAACCAAAGTGAATAGAATTTAAATTAGCGATGGGTCTTGCTCCCATTGTAAAAACATCTCTCATGATCCCACCAACACCGGTCGCTGCCCCTTGATAAGGCTCAATAAATGAAGGATGATTATGACTTTCAATTTTAAAAACTATCGCATCACTATCTTCAATATCAATGACACCTGCATTTTCACCAGGACCTTGAATTACTTTTTTACCTTTTGTTGGTAATTTTTTTAAGTGTATTCTTGAAGATTTGTATGAACAATGTTCATTCCACATTGCAGAAAATATTCCCAACTCGGTAATATTGGGTGTTCTCTTCAATAATTTACAAATTTTTTTATACTCATCTGATTTTAAACCATGTTCGATTGCAATTTTTTCGTTAACAAGCATTATTTAATGTTATTTAAAAGATTTTTAAAAAAGATTGATCCATCTTCTCCAGACAAACTTTCATCTATCATTCTTTCAGGATGAGGCATCATGCCTAAAACGTTCTTTTCTTTATTAAAAATGCCCGCAATATTTTTAATTGAGCCATTAGGATTTGTTTGATCATTTGTATTTCCATTTTTATCACAATAATAAATTGCTATTTGATTATTATCTTCAATTTCTTTGAGTTGATCGCTGGTACAAAAATAATTACCCTCATTATGAGCTATATGAAATTCCAAAACTTTTTTATCAAGATTTTTAAAAAAAGAGTTTTCCTCATTATCTACTTTTACGTGAACATTTTTACATATAAACTGAAGATATTTGTTTCTTAATAATACTCCTGGGACTAATCCAGACTCAACCAAAATTTGAAAACCATTACAAATTCCCATAACCAAGCCACCCGATTTTGCAAAGTTAATCACTGAATGCATAATTTTTGACTTAGAAGCCATACTTCCACAACGTAAATAATCACCATAAGAAAAACCTCCAGGTAAAACAATTAAATCACTTTTAGGTAATTCTTGATCATTATGCCAAACCATTTTATTTTTAAATCCAAATTTAGAAAGAGCCACATCCATGTCTCTATCACAATTTGAACCAGGGAAGGTTATAACTGATGATTTCATTAATTATTGTGTTTCAATAATTTTGTAGTTTTCAATTACAAGATTAGCTAAAAGTTTTTTACACATGCTTTCTACAAGATCTTTAGCTTTTTTTGGATCATTTTCTTTAACATCAATTTCAAAATATTTTCCTTGTCTAACCTCATTTACAGAATTAAAGCCCATACCATCTAATGTTTCATGAATTACTTTGCCTTGTGGATCTAAAACATCCTTTTTTAAAGTTATTACTGCAGAAACTTTCATTTTCGCTTCTTTTTAATTGAGGATAGTTTAGTCACATTGATCGCAGAAACATTCGATTGCTCATGTAGAATTCCAAGTCTTTTAGCAACTTCTGTATACGCAGGTAATAAATCTCCTAAATCTTTTCTAAATCTATCTTTATCAAGTTTTTTGTCAGTTGAAGAGTCCCACAATCTACAAGTATCAGGGCTAATTTCATCAGCAAGAATTATATCTTTTCTTCCATCAATTTTGGTTCGTCCAAACTCTAGTTTAAAATCAATTAATTTTATTCCCACACCTCTAAACATTCCAATCATAAAATCATTTATTCTAAAAATAGTTTTTTTTATCTTTTCAATTTCTTTTTTATTTGCCCAATCAAATGCATAAATATGATCTTCTGAAATCAAAGGATCACCAAGCTTGTCGTCTTTTAAACAATATTCAATTAAAGGCTCTTTTAATACAGTCCCATCTTCTATTCCAAGTCTTTTAGTTAAGGATCCTGTTGCAACATTCCGAATAATAAATTCAATCGGTATTATCTCTACAAATTTAATTAATTGCTCTCTCATGTTTAGTCGTTTGACTAAATGATTTTCAATGCCAATTTGAGATAAATTTGTAAGTATATGTTCAGAAATTCTGTTATTTAAAACTCCTTTACCCTCGATAGTAGTTCTTTTTTCATTATTGAAAGCTGTAGCATCATCTTTAAAGTATTGGATTACTAAATTTTTATCTGAGGTTGAATAAATTATCTTGGCTTTTCCCTCGTAAAGTTTTTTACCTTTTTTCATTATTTGAAAACCCGCCTAAAAATTAGATTTATATTTTTAAAGTGTTTTGAATAATTAAAAATAGACCTCAACTTTTTGAATGATATTTTACTCATTATTAACTTGTCAGTCTGAATTACATTAAACAAATCTAAATTTTCAGAAAAACATTTCTTCGCATATCCTTGTACTAACTTATAGGATTTTTCTCTTGTAATACCATTTTTTGTCAGTTCTAGCATCACTTCTTGTGAAAAAATTAGCCCTTTAGTCAGATTAAGATTTTCTAGCATTTTTTTTGGGTAAACAATCATATTATCTAAAACACTTGCTAATCTTACGAGAGCAAAATCTAAAGTAATATTTGCATCAGGCCCAATATTTCTCTCTACACTTGAATGTGAAATATCTCTTTCATGCCAAAGTGCAATATTTTCAAGTGCTGGAACAACATAACTTCTTATCATTCTTGCCAGTCCAGTTAAATTTTCACTTAAAATTGGATTTTTTTTATGGGGCATAGCAGATGAACCCTTTTGACTTTTAGAAAAGTATTCTTGCAATTCATAAACTTCCGATCTTTGTAAATGTCTTATTTCTAAAGCAACTCTTTCTATACTTCCTGCAATAATTCCTAATACTGAAAAATAAAATGCATGTCGATCTCTTGGGATTATTTGAGTAGAGATTGGTTCAACCTTTAGTCCAAGTTTTTTTGCAACATGTTTTTCAACATTAGGGTTTACATTTGCAAATGTTCCAACAGCTCCAGAAATTGCACAAGTTGATATTTGATCTATAGCATAAACTAATCTTTCTCTATTTCTTTTAAACTCTTCATAAAAGGAAGCTAATTTTAATCCAAATGTTATTGGTTCAGCATGAATTCCATGACTACGACCTATACAAGGAGTAAATTTATATTTTCTAGCTTGTTTTTTTAATACTTTTAAAATTTGATCAATGTCTTTTAAGATAATTTTTCCTGATTGAACTAATTGAATATTAAAACTTGTATCTACTACATCAGATGAAGTCATGCCAAGATGAAGGTATCTAGCTTTAATTCCTGCCTTTTCTGTGATGGAAGTTAAAAAAGCAATTACATCGTGTTTGACTTTACTTTCAATTTGATGGATTCTTTTTACATTTATTTTAGCTTTTTTCTTAACTATCGATGAAACGCCTTTTGGAATTTGACCAAGTTTTTCCATTGCTTGAGCTGCAGCAATTTCAACATCTAGCCAAATTTTGTATTTATTTTCTTCAGACCAAATATCTGTTAATTCTTTTCGAGAGTATCTTTTAATCATTAATTATAAATATGGAGGCTTTGAATAACCTTTAGCAGATTCTGTAAATATTTCATAACCATTTTCAGTAATTCCAACAGTATGCTCAAATTGTGCAGATAAAGATTTGTCTTTTGTAACTGCAGTCCAACCATCATTAAGCATTTTTACATTAAATTTACCAGCATTAATCATTGGTTCTATTGTAAATGTCATCCCAGGTTTTAATTCCATACCTGTATTCTTTGTTCCATAATGTAAAATGTTTGGTGGTTCGTGAAATGATGTACCTATCCCATGACCACAAAAATCCTTAACTACAGAAAATCCCTTCTCTTCAATATAAGATTGTATTTCATGTCCTATATCTCCGAGTTTAATACCAGGCTTTAAGATGTTAATTGCTTTCATCATTGATTGATAAGTAGCATCAATTAGATTATTTAATTTTATGGAGGTTTTTCCAATACAAAACATTCTACTTGTATCTCCGTAATGTTCATTAATGATAGCAGTTACATCTACATTAAGTGCATCTCCTTCAACTAAAACTCTATCCTCTGAGGGCACACCATGACACACAACATGATTAAGAGATGTACATAAAGATTTAGTGAAACCACGATAGTAAAGTGGGGCAGAGTGGCCACCATTATCTCTTATAAATTCATACCCAAGTTTATCTATGTAAGCTGTTGAAACACCTTCTTTAATATTTTCCGTTAACATGTCTAAAGTTTGTGCAGCTAACTTTCCAGCTATTCTCATTTTTTCAAATTTTTCAGTATAATTACTCATCAATAATTTTTATTTTTTTATCTATATAAATTTTTTTAGAACTAATGTTACATCTATAAGCCAAAAAATTTACCCCTGCTTTTTTAGCTATTAAATAATTTTCATAGTACTTACTATCAATATCCTTTGCTATTTTAAAGTATTCCATATTTTGTATTTGAACTAAAAATATTAAGTAAGACTTATAACCTTTCTTTATGGCATCAATAAGGGTAAGTAAATGTTTTGATCCTCTAGCAGTAATAGCATCAGGAAACTCGGCTGTTTTTCTATCTCTAAAAAGAGTGACATTCTTTACTTCTATGAAACTTTTTTTACCTTTTTTTTCAATTAAAAAATCAAATCTAGTCTCTTTATTAAAAAAAACTTCTGAATTAATCTTATCGTTATTTCTTAATTCCCTTATGAGATTATTACTCAATCCATGTTGTACAATTTTATTTGCTCTATGAGTATTAATTCCGACAAAGTTTTTTTTGGCCTTAATAATTTCTAGACCATATTTTAATTTTCTTTTTGGATCATCATGCTTGAGTAAATGCACTTCATTACCTTCATCTAGCAAACCTTTCATAGATCCAGTATTTGGACAGTGTGCAGTAACAATTTCTTTATTTAGATTTACATCAACAAAAAAACGCTTATATCTTTTGATTAATTTGCCTTTTAATAAAGACTTGGTAAATTCCATATTCGAATTATACATATAAAATGAGTAAAAACACAAAAGTAAATGCTGCGATATTAATCATCGGTAACGAAATTCTTTCTGGACGAACTCAAGACACTAATACAAGCACTTTAGCAACATGGTTAAATTCAATTGGTGTAAAAGTAAATGAAGTAAGAATAATTCCAGATCAAGAAGATATAATTATAGAGACACTAAACGTTTTGAGAAAATCTAATAACTATGTTTTCACAACTGGTGGTATAGGCCCGACACACGATGATATAACTGCTCAATCAGTAGCAAAAGCTTTTAATCTTAGATACGAACTCCATAAAGAAGGATATAAAATATTAGAGGCCTATTATCAGCCAGGTGAGTTTAATGAAGGAAGACAAAAAATGATTTGGATGCCTGAAAATGCTAATCTTATTCTTAATCCAACAAGTGGAGCTCCCGGTTTTAGTGTGGATAATGTTTTTTGTTTACCAGGAGTTCCATCAATTATGAAATCAATGTTGGGTGGATTAAAAAACAAGATTGTTGGGGGTGACCCTATTTTAAGTCACACTATAAGTTTAAAAACAGTAGAAAGTGAAATTGCAAACTCACTAACTAAAGTACAAGAGCAAAACCAAGATGTTGAGATAGGAAGCTATCCATTTTTCCATGCTGGCAAACTTGGAGTTTCAATAGTGCTTCGCTCAGAAAATCAATCAAAGATAGATCTCTGTAACTCGCAGATACTTGAATTTATAAAAGAAAAAAAAATTGAAATTGTAGATCGATAAATGCTTTACTTTGCTTATGGAAGTAATCTTCATCATTTTCAAATGAAAAGAAGATGTAAAGACAGTATTTTTATAAAGAAAATAAATCTTAAGGATTTTAGATTAACTTTTAGAAGCAAGTATAGAGCAGCAGATATAGAACCAAAAAAAAATTCAATCGTACCAGGTGGATTGTTTGAAATATCAAAAAGTGATGAAAAAAAATTAGATATATATGAGGATTATCCTATTTTATATAAAAAATATTATTTTTTTTACTATGGAAAAAAAGTGATGACTTACACTATGGTCAATAAATCAATTTTTAGATTTCCTACAGAAAGATATTTAAACGTAGTTAAACGTGGATATAAAGATTGTAAACTTGATATAAGCTATCTCCTTAAGGCTTTAAATGAAAAATAAAAGTTTATGATATTGTTTCCAAAATTTTTGAAACCTTTTTTTCTTAAAAAAGAGGAACTAATTAGACTTGGTTCAATTGATGACGGTGGTTATGTCTTACCTATAAATGATGTTAAAAATTCTGATGCATTAATATCAATGGGAATTAGTGATAATTGGGATTTCGAAAAAGATTTTTCTAAGATGTCTAATGCAAAAATTCTTGCATATGATCATTCTATAGATTCAAATTTTTGGATTTTAAAGTTTAAAAAAGACTTGATAAAATTTTTGAAATTAAAAATTTTTAAACCAAAGAAACTTTATAAAATGTTTCAATATATTGATTTTTTATTTTTTTTTCGATTTAAGAAAAAAAATCAATTTTTTTTAAAAAAGATTGGAGTCACCAATGAATGTATAAGTATTAAGGAAATCGTATCTAACCACATTAATGAAAATGAAAAAATTTTTTTGAAAATTGATATTGAGGGTTCAGAGTATGAAATTTTAGATCAAATCATTTCTATTCAAGATAAAATTCAAGGCCTTATAATTGAATTTCATAACGTAAGTAAAAATTTAGACATAATTGAAAATTTTCTTAAAAAAATTAAAGATAATTTAAATTTAGTTCATATTCATGCAAATAATTATTCAACTAAAGATTCTAATCAATTTCCACAAGCATTAGAATTGTCTATATCAAGTATTAATCTAAATAATTTAGACCTTAATGATGTAAGAGAATATCCTATTAAAAACTTAGATTTTCCTAATTCAAAAAGATCACCAGATATTAAATTTGATTTTGAGAAAAATTAATTATTTCTTAACCACACTGTCTGAAATGGTCTTAAAGTCAAAAAGTTTTTATCTTTAAATTTTGTTTTAGGATCTATTAGATCTTTGAATTTAACAATATTTTTACTTATTTTTATAGTTTGATTTTTTGAAGACAAATTCGAGATACAAATGATTGACTGTTTTTTATCTATACTTTCTCTTTTAAAACCAAATATTTTTTGTCCAAGATTTATATTCATTCTTTTAGCATTTGGGTGAAATGCTTTTTGTTTTCTTTTAATTTCTAATAATTTTCCAAGATTTTGATAAAAAATACTTTGTTTAGAGTTTTTATCTTTTAATTTTTTTGTAATATTTTCATAACTCCATTTATATCTATTAATGTCTCTATTATTTCCAGTGATTACATATTTAGCTTCATCATTAGACTTGCCAAATAAAGAATTGAAATAAATAGCTGGAATACCCTCAAAAGAAATCATTATTGCATGAGCTGAAATATACCGCTCTAAAAAAAATTTCCCATTAGGATCAGTATCTGATTTTTTTAATGCATCAAAAACAGTGATATTAGCTTCATAAACTTTTCTAGATTTATTTTGAACTTTTCTATATGAAAATTTTGATCCATTTTTTTTTAATCTTTTAAGAAAATTATTTAATGATCTTTCGTTCAGTATTCCCTCCGTTGGCCTCATGCCAATACCATCATGTGATGCAATGAAATTTAAATAACTATTCTTGAATTTAGTATTGGGGAGTTTTTTACTCCATTTTTTGAGATAAGAACTATTTTCAAATAAAAAAGCATGGATTAATAAGGGTGGAAGAGAAAAATTATAAATCCAGTTAGCTTCATCGTTTTTACCAAAATAACTTAAATTTTCTTTTTCTGGCAAATTTGTTTCTGTAATGATTATAGTTTCAACGTTCAATAGATTACTAATAAGTCTAAGTAGTTTTACTATTTCATGAGTTTGTTTTAAATTTATACAGTTGGTACCATTTTTTTTCCAAAGATAAGCAATTGCATCTAATCTAAAAATCGTGACACCATTACTAACGAGGTGAACCATGATTTTAATAAATCTAAGAAGCACTGATGGATTCTTAAAATCCAAGTCTATTTGATCAGCACTAAAAGTTCGCCATAAATAATCGGATTTTCTAAAGATATCTATTTTTTTTAATAGTTTATGATCTCTTGGTCTTACCACTTTTGATGTATTAAATTTAGAATTAACAGTTAAAAAATAATCTTTGCCAGGTCTTTTTTTTTTAAGAAAATTTTTAAACCACAAACCTCTAGCTGATGAGTGATTAATTACAATATCGGCCATCACATGATTAGATTTTGAAATTTTTTTTATATCGGACCAACTACCTATTCTTCTTTCAATCTTATAATGATCTTTTACAGCAAAACCACTATCACTACTGGAAGGATAGAAAGGTAAAAAATGAATAGCATTAAAGTATTTATTTAAATTTTTTTTAAAAAAATTTTGAAAAACTTGAATAGAACTTTTTTGATTTGAATTTATGTTATCGCCATAACATATTACTAATGAAGTTTTTTCTGAGATAGTAAGTTTTTTTTTTGAATTATTTTGATTAAATTTTTTGATTATTTGTATTATTTGATCTTTTAAATGATCAATATCTCTTTCATTTAAAGAGGGTTTGTAAATAGTCCTTAGTATAGAACTAATTTTTTTTTGGTTTTTTTGAAATAGCATTAAGAATGTTTTTTATTATCATCATTAACTACTTTTTCAAGTCTTCCAAGAAAATCTGGTATTGCACTTTTCACTCTGCTCCATGTAGGTATAAAAGGTGTATCCATTGGATTTTGGATAAATGCTTCTCCAGCTTTCATTATATTTATTGCAAATAATTCAACAGCTTTTTCCTCTGTGTGTGAGTCCAATTCTAGACCATTCATTGCTGCATCACTTCTATAAATATCAATTAGATCTAAGGCAGATCTATAATATGTCGCTTTCAATGATCTAAATTTTTCTCTACTAAAGGTATTACCTTGAGTAGCTAATTTCTTAATGAATGTTTTAATTATATCTATAGACATTCTGGATAGTCCTTTAGTTTCATCATCTAAAGATAAAACTTGATGTTTATGATCGTAGGTATCAGCTAAATCAACCTGGCAAATATTTTGGGGCGAGAAACTTCTTTGCATTTCAGATAAAATTCCTACTTCAATTCCCCAATCAGATGAAATTCTTAACTCTGGTAAAACATTTCTTCTAAATGAAAACTCTCCAGCTAAAGGGTATTTAAATGATTTCATAAAGTTTAAGTAATCACTTTTACCAATCGTTTTCTCTAAAGCTGTTAATAATGGAAAAACAAGTAATCTTGCAACTCTACCATTCATTTTGTTATTGGCCACCCTTGGATAGTACCCCTTACAAAACTCAAAGTTGAAAAGAGGATTTACAACCGGATAAAAAAGTTTTGCAAGCATTCTTCTATCATAAGTCTTTATATCACAGTCATGCAAAGCAACAGAACGAGCACTGTCTCTTGCAATACACATGCCTATGCAATACCAAACATTTCTTCCTTTACCTAGTTCACTAGGAGCAAGATTATTTTTTTTTAATTCTTGATCAAGTTTTTTTAAAGCTGGACCATCATTCCAAAGTATGGAAAAGGGGGTTTTTAATTTTTTAAAAAATTTCCAAGCTTTTTTTGCTTGAACTTCATTTGCTTTATCTAAACCAATAATTATATGATCTAAATATTTGGTTTTACTTATTTCATCAACAATTTTTGGTAAAGCTTCTCCCTCCAATTCAGAATAAAGACATGGTAAAATCAATTCCATTTTTCTTTGTTCGGAAAATTTTGACAATTCACTTTCTATGACTGATGTGGATTTAGTTCCAAAGTCATGTAAAGTTGAGATTATTCCATTTTGTGAAAAGTCACCCATGGCGGGTTTTTATCCTAATAGTTCAATTTAAGTAGTGCCGTTTTGATCACATCAGCCCAGCCTTCAGGTGATGGCTTGTTTGAAAATATAAGATTATCAATGTTTATTTGGTCTTGAATAAATTGATCATTGAATACTAAACAAGGGATGTCACAATTTTTTAACATATCTAGATCGTTGTAATTGTCGCCAACTGCAATTGTCTTAATTTTTTCCTCAGTTTTATTTAAAATTTTTATAACTCTATTCATTGATTTAACTTTGTTAATATTATCACAAAGGTTTAAAACACGGCCACCTTCTTGAAGCGTTAATGAATTGGAATTTAAAACTTTTAATAATTTATTTTTCTCACCTTTGTTTCCTTTAAATAAAAAAGGTAAAGTATACTTTCTATTTAAAGCATCTTTGAGTTTTATATCTTTTTGACCCAATATATTCTCTTGCTCTTTTTTACTAATTTTTGAAATTTGAAAACATTTTTCTTTTATCTTTTCAGGAACTTTATTTTCAAAAATCTCAATTAGCTCTTCTTTTTCTCTACTGAGAACAAGTTTATCCGGAAAATTAGAGGTAATTAAATTTAATCCATGAATAGATGATCCATTTTCTGATATAAAAGGAAGATCTACTCCAAGCTCCTCATTAAATTTTTCAATTTCTTTTTCTGTTTTGCTAGAGTTTGGAATAATGATTACCCCCTTACTTACAAGACTTTTTATATAATCTTTAATAGTATCGAATTTAAAGGTATCTCTATGCAAAAGAGATCCGTCTAAATCAGTAAAAATTACAACTGTAAATTTTTTTTTCAATTGATCTATCTCATCCTATTTTTAGATTTGTCAAAAAATAACACTTTATTTTTGGCAAAAGAAATCTTCAGTGATCCATTTTTCATATTTTCTGAAGATTTAATTATAATATTAGCGTCAGATAGTTTGGTATGAATAATTTTTTCAAATCCTAAATTCTCTGTATGTTCTATTTTTACCTCTAATTGGACTTCATGATTTTTGTTAATACTTATATCTTCAGGCCTGATACCAAGATAAATCTCATCTTTAAAATTAAAATTCTCAAAAGTAATTTTATTTTTAAATAAATTTATTGTATTTGAATTAATAATCTGCTCTTTATTAATTTTAATAATATTCATTTTTGGGGAACCAATAAATTCCGCAACAAAAATGTTATTGGGATCATTATAAATTTCATTCGGTGTTCCAAACTGTTCAATAATTCCTTTATTTAGAACCACAATCCTATCAGCTAGTGTCATCGCCTCTATTTGATCGTGTGTTACGTAAATTATATTTGATTTTAATTTTCTGTGTAATTTTGAAATTTCAACTCTCATTTCAGATCTTAAAGCTGCATCTAAATTAGATAATGGTTCATCAAACAAAAATACTTTTGGATTTCTTGTAATTGCCCTACCAATTGCAACTCTTTGTCTTTGTCCACCTGAAAGTTGTTTAGGTTTTCTATTTAGTAAATCCTCAATTTGAAGTATAGCAGCTGCATTATAAACTTTTTCTTTAATTTCATTTTTTGGAATTTTCTCCATTTTTAAACCAAATGACATATTTTCAAAAACATTCATATGCGGATATAAAGCATAAGATTGAAAGACCATTGCAATTTCACGCTTAGAAGGAATTAAATTATTAATTAATTTTGTATCTAAAAATATTTCTCCTTGATCGATACTTTCTAATCCTGAAACCATTCTTAATAAAGTTGATTTTCCACAGCCTGAAGGGCCTACCAAAACTATAAATTCACCATCCTTTATATTTATGTTAAATTTGTTAATAACTTTATTATCACCAAAAGATTTTTCCAGATTTTTAATAACAATTTTCGACATTTGCAATTTTAGAGGATTTTAACTACTCATTAATTGTTGAGAAAAATTTATTACACTGCTAAATTTATAGCAATAATAAACTGAGATATAGAGGGATATTTTGAGTTATAGAAAAGAAAGAGGGGAATATGTTTAAAAAAATAATAATAAAAATATCTGTTCTAGTATTTTTAATTTCAAATACTAGTTTTGCAGATATTAAATTTTGGACTACAGAGGTCCAGCCTGCAAGAATGGCAAAGCAAGAGGAGATGGCTAAAGCTTTTGAAGCTAAAACAGGTATCAAAGTTGAAGTTATACCAATTGAAGAAAAAGATCTTGGAACAAGAGCTACTGCAGCAGCAGCAGCAGGAGATCTTCCAGATGTAATTTATCATACTCTGCAATATGTTTTACCATGGGCTGAGGCAGGCATATTAGATGTTGATGCAAATAACGCTGTAGTTAAGTCGTTAGGCAAAAAAACATTTGCACCAGGTGCATTAAATATGGCTAAGAAGGGTACAAAAATTGCAGCAGTTCCAGTTGATGGCTGGACGCAAATGGTTGTTTATAGAAAAGATCTTTTCGCTGCAGCTGGTTTAGAGCCTCCAACTTCATATGCAAACATAGTTAAAGCAGTTAATACATTATCTAGCAATGACATGTTTGGCTTTGTAGCTGCCACTAAAACAGATGAAAACTTTATGAGTCAAGTACTTGAACATGTACTTTTAGCTAATGGAGTGAATTTTGTTAAAAAAGGTGGAACTAAAAAACAAGGTAAAGCTTTAAAGAATTCTTTAGAATTTTATAAAGTAATTGCTAAAGCAAGTCCTCCAGGAGAATTATTCTGGAAACAATCTAGAGCTTTGTATTTTGCTGGAAAAACGCCAATGATAATTTGGTCACCATTTATTATGGACGAGTTAGCAGGCTTAAGAGACTCTGCTCCGCCAACAATAAATAGCGATCCAACATCTCCAGAATTAGCCTCTAAAACTGGTTTCATTACAAATTTTAGTGGACCGAACAATAGAAAAGGCGCTGCTTGGGCTGATGTAAGATATTTTGGTATTACTGCGGATGCAGATACTGATGAAGCTAAAAAATTCATAGAGTACTCTATGAGTGAAGGGTATACAGCTACATTAGGAATTGCTCCAGAAGGAAAATTTCCAGTAAGAAGAGGAAATAAGAGTGATCCTAGTGCTTATACTAAAGCGTGGAGTAAATTACCAGTAGGTGTTGACAGAAAAGCTCCTTTAACAGATCTTTATTCTGCGGATGTTATTGATAACATCGTTGCAGGTTTAGATACTGCAAACAGATGGGGTGTTAAAGAGGGTGAACTATCTCGAGCATCAAAAATCATTAATTCTCAATTCTTAAACAGAATCACTAGAGAATATATTGATGATCAAATCTCAGTTGATGAAGCGGTAGCTAAGATAAACGCTGAATTGGCTAAGTTTTAAATAATAAATTTATAAAGAGCGGATAATATTTTATTATCCGCTTTTTATTTATGAGTGATTCATTATCAAAATTAGAAAAAAGAACTGCCTACACTTTAGTTTTACCTGCAGTTCTATTAGTTTTTGCTATCGTATTATTTCCTATATTTGCAAATGTTTGGATCAGTTTTAAGGACATTGAATTAAAAGATATTAGAATTCCTGAACCAAGGGCAAAGAAAATTGTTAAATCAATTTCAGAAAATCAATCAGAATTAAAAATTATTTATAAATTACGAAATAGTTCTTTAATTCAAGAAATAAGAAATGTTCAATTTCAAGATAAATTTCCAACAAATGTTTCACCGATCAATTTAGACCCAAGATGCAATTTTCAATCTAAAAAAGTTGTTTGCAATTTTGGAAATTGGCAGGCAAAATTTAGAGAAAATTTTGAGATAACTATACAGAATAACAATGGTGAAATAATTGACAAAAAAATAATCAAATCCCAAAAACCAATTTTAAGTGGGAAAGCAGATAATCCATTATTGACTACAAATTTCACTTTAGAAAATTTTAAAAAAGTATTTTATGAAAATAATTTTGTTGAATTACTTTTAACGACATTTTACTTCACTTTTTTTGGTACAGTAGGTGCAATCATTTTCGGAATTTTAGCAGCACAATTAGTCAATCAAAATATGCAAGGTCGAACATATATGCGTGGTATTTTACTCTTTCCGTATGTGGGTCCTGTGGTTGCTTTAGCATATACTTGGACTTTATTGTTAGATCCTAATAGTGGAACTTTAAATGCATTATTAGTTAATTTTAATATCATAGAACAACCAATAAATTTATTAGGCCAAAAATATATAACTATGAGTATTTTAGGATTTGAATTTAAGTTAAGGTTGGCTTTAACAACGGTTATATTTTTTGAAATTTGGCGCTATTTTCCACTCGTTTTCCTTTTTGTTTTAGCAAGATTACAAGCGATACCACAGAGTTTGTATGAAGCTGCGGAGGTTGATGGAGCAAGTCCAATCCAAAAATTTATCCATATTACATTGCCACAAATTACAGCCATCATTTCGATTTTATTTATGATTAGGTTTATTTGGAACTTTAATAAATTTGAAGATATCTTTTTATTAACAGGTGGGGCATCAGGTACAAGAACTTTACCCATTAATGTTTATCAGCAAGGGTTTGCTGTATCAGATATTGGGATGGGCTCTGCAGTTTCAATAGTCATTGTCATGTTACTTCTTAGTTTTATGGTTATTTATTTTAGATTAATTGGAAAGAGGGCTAATGAAGTTTAAATCTCTTGCAATATTTTTAATCATATCGTCTTTTTTTCTGACATGTATTTTGTCAATTTGGAAGATCATGGCTACACTACAAGGTTTAAGTTTTAATAATTTAAACATCACAACTATTTTCTTAATTGGTATCTTGTTATCTTTAGCATTTGTCTTGATTGGTAATAAAATTAATCACTTAATTAAGATTTTTTTATTATCTTTTATATTTTCGATTTTATATTTTTACTCTAATGAGGCCTCTCCATACTGGTATATATTTGGAGTTTTCTTAATCTCTTTATTTTTTACGAACAAACTCAAAAAATATAGTATGCAATCTTTAAAGGAAGATTTCATTTCTGAAAAAGTTATTTTTGATTTTATCACCTTTTTTGGCATTGTTTTCTTTGCATTTGTAATTTTATTTCCATTTTACATTATGCTGGTTACTAGTTTTAAAACACAGATCGCTTTATTGGTAAATCCTTTAGATTTTAGTTTAGATATTACAAAAAGCTTAACTGAGTTGTTTAAATCTTATTTTGTAATCTTTGAAACTTATAATTTTGGCAGATACATCTTAATAAGCTCAGCTGTTTCAATTGGAACTGTTATTGTCACATTATTATTTGCAATCCCTGCAGCTTACGCTGTTGCTAGATTAAATTTCTTTGGCAAAAACTTTTTATCAACATCAATTTTAATTATCTATATGTTTCCAGCTATAGTTTTAGTTATCCCTTTATATACTGTGTTTAGTCAGCTTGGCTTAAGAAATTCAATCTTTGGTCTATTGATTGTTTACACAGCTACAACCTTGCCAGTTGCTATTTATATGTTGCAAGGATATTTCAAAAGCATTCCAAAAGAAATTGAAGATGCAGGCATTATGGATGGTCAGAATTGGTTTGGTATAATTTTAAAGATTATTATTCCTTTAAGTTTGCCAGCTATCGCATCCGTTGCACTTTATGTTTTTATGATAGCTTGGAATGAATTCCTTTTTTCATTGATGTTTTTAGACAGTCCTAAATCATTTACTTTATCTAGAGCTATCCAATATTTAAGTGGAGATGCGGAAACACCTCGCCAATATTTAATGGCAGGTTCTGTGATAGTTACTTTACCTGTTCTTTTTATTTTCATATATTTTGAAAAATACTTAGTCAGTGGTTTAACCGCAGGTAGTGTTAAAGAATAAAAAAAATTTACTTATTCAGCTTGTTCAATTATAAATATTATAATAAACACTCATGAAATTCATTAATGCCCTCGTGGTGAAATTGGTAGACACAAAGGACTTAAAATAGTTTGAATTGAGGAATTTCAAAGTCCCTAATAGTCTCTAATAGTCTTAATCCCTTATAATCCCATAACTTTTAAAATCATTAGATTATTTTTATTGGAAAATATGAATAATTAATTTTCAGATTCTCGGATCATTCTCGGATCTAGAGAGATAAATTTATGTTATAATTAATCATGAGTAACCATAACAAAATTAGGCCTTTAGATAAAAATAATCCAAACGGTAAATACAAAATTTTATTTTCATCACCCCAATCGAAGAAAAGTAATATACCTATGGAGTTCAGGGGATTACAAATTTTTAATACCAAATCGCAAGCAGAAGAGGCTCTTAAAAAAAGGAAGCAGTTGACAAAAATTCTTGAAGAAAAAAGAGCAAAATCTATGATAGGAAATAATAGAGCCATAGGTAATTCAGGAGGTGATTTATCAAACCTTGTTCAATTTAATTCAGAGGTTCAAAAGTTAAAAAAAGCTAAAATTACAAGAGCCAAACAACTCTATAAAGAAGGCTTTCAAAAATCAGAAATTTTAAGAAAGATAATAATGGAGTTTAATCTTAACAGAGACTTAAGATCGAGATCTTGGCCAAAATGGTTATCTGATTTATGAGAAACAAAAAAATTAAAAAAGAGTTTGATAAGAAAATAAATTTACTCGCTCAATACGATTTATTTAAGGCAAAACATAAAAAATTTCCAGTTAGTGAGGAAGAGTATCAAGATCTTAAAGATGAGATATTAATTCTTAAAAGTCGATATCCAAGTATAAAAAAGCATGCAGATAACTTAGTTTTGAGAGCTACACTAAATTATCCTGATGGCAGAACATATAAGGGTGCTATAAAAAGTGCTGAAAAACAAATTCCCCATGGTCATGGTTATATGTATTTATCTGCTACTGATATAAATTTTGAGTCCAAAACTTTTGGTAAAAAATTAACAGACAATCCTTGGGATTACATTGGAGAATTTAAAGACG
>CACHMJ010000011.1 GCA_902580895.1 uncultured Pelagibacteraceae bacterium
CCAGCCCAGAATAAAGTAGCGCATACCAGCATTATATATGCTTTGGTATTTTGCATTTTATTAACTAAATCTTGTTGAGCTATAAGGGGCTAAATTTAAATTGGTATTTTCTTTAGCTATCATTCCAGAAACAATCTTTCCAGATATTGGTCCTAATGTCCATCCTAAATGATGATGACCGAAACAATAGAATACATTTTTATGATTTTTCGATGGACCCATAACTGGCAAAAAATCAGGTAATGTCGGTCTAAATCCTAACCATTCATCTTCATGATCCGGTAAATCTCCCAACATGTACTTAGCGTTGTTAATTAAATTTTTTATACGAGATTTTGATAAAGGATTTTTCAATCCACCAAACTCTACTGTGCCTACAACTCTTAAACCTTGTTCCATTGGAGTAATTCCAAATCCTCTATTTGAAAAAATAACTGGTCTTTGCAAAAGATGATCACAATTTTTAAAATGAACATGATAACCACGCTCAGTATCTAAAGGTATTTTTTCATCTAAATTATCAGTTAACTTTTTCGAAAAGGCTCCACAGGCTACCACGACTCTATCAAATGAAAATTTATCTGTATCTGTTTTTAATATCGGTTGTTCATCTTGAAAATCTATACTCTTAACGTCAGTTTTTTTGAATTCCCCACCTTTTTTAAGAAACAAATCAAAAAATTTTAATAAGATTTTTTTTGGGTTTCTTGCATGTCTTGCGTAAGGATAATAAACGCCAGCATGATAAAAAGGTTTTATATTGGGCTCAAGATCATGAATTTCTTTTTTATTTACGAGTTGTTGCTGAACTCCTAATTCTTTCCTAACGTTAATTTCTAATTCTCTACTTTTTAAATCTTGATCATTCCAAATATATAAAATTCCTTTACTTTCAACTAAACCCTCAATATCAATTTCATCAAATAATTCATCATAAGCAGGTAATGCTAGATCTAAAATCTGGTGCATATTTTTTGCAGTATGCATCATTTTATTTTTTGAAGTATTTAATATAAATTTTATAAACCAAGGGATCATCTTGGGTACATAGTTCCATTTAAGAGCCAGAGGTCCGGTAGTGCTCATTAACATTGCTGGAACATCTAGTAAAATATCAGTTCTATTTAAAGACAATGAAGCGTAAGGTGAAAAATGACCAGCATTTCCATAGGATGCTGCCGGGCTGCCGGGATTATCTTTATCAAAAATAGTAACTTCATAACCTTTTTTTTGCAAAAATAGAGCGTTGGAAATCCCCTGAATACCTGCACCAACTATACCTATTTTTAGTTTACTATTCATATAATGGTTATACATTGAAATTTTAATTCAGATTAGGTGACAAATTATACTTATGCAATGGATTGTTGACTATGAGTTTTAGCACTCAGAACAATTCCAAAACCTATCATAGTAGCTAACATTGAAGAACCACCGTATGACATTATTGGTAAAGGTGAGCCTACAATAGGCAGTAAACCTAAAACCATGCTCATATTGATTACAATATAAATAAAAATTGATGTCCCAAAACTGTAACAAAAAAGTTTTGCAAAATAACTTCTGGAGAGCGCACCTATTCTTATAACTCGGTAAATTATAATACTATAAATTAAAAGTAACAAAACCGATCCTATAAAACCAAATTCTTCTGAATATAGTGTAAATATAAAATCTGTGTGTTTTTCAGGAAGAAATTCTAGATAACTTTGCGTTCCTTTTAAAAAACCTTTGCCGGTGATACCTCCCGATCCAACAGCTATTTTAGATTGAATAATCTGATAACCTGCTCCTAAAGGATCTCTATCTGGATTAAGAAAAGTTAATACTCTAAGTTTTTGATAGGGTTTTAAAAAGGAAATAATTATTGGTAATGAAATTATTGATAATAAGCAAGAGTAAAAAAAATATTTATGATTTAACCCAGCAAACCATAATACCACAATACCGCTGACTGCAATCAATAATGATGTTCCCAAATCTGGTTGTATAATCACTAAACTCATTGGAACAAAAATGATTATTAAGGAGAAGCAAATTGCGTAAAATGAATTGACATGTTGTGACTTCATTCTATGAAAATATTTTGCAAGACATAAAATGATGAAAATTTTCATTAATTCAGATGGCTGGAGATTTAAAAAATATAGATCAATCCACCTTTTTGATCCTGATGCAGTAATACCAAAATTTATAGTCCAAATTAACATTCCTAAAATAACTGCATAGGATAAATACCCAAGAGAAAACCAAAATTTTATATTAATAAATGAAATCACAAGCATCATTGCAAAGAAAACAACAAATTTTATGAAGTGACTTCTGGTATGAAATAAAACTTCACCCCCGTCAGTAGAATACATTGTTGCAAGACTAATAAATCCAAGAATAAGAAGACATGATAAAAGTATATAATCTAAATTTCCAAATTTTTGAAAAAAACTATTTTTGTTGTTAAATCTTGTGTATTGATACATTAGATATCCAAATATTTTTTGTTGTCGTAATTTTTTCTTATTTCATGCCTATCAATTATCATTTTAAATAATTCTTTCGCTAAAGGAGCTGCAACAGTACCACCAGAACCACCGTGTTCTATAATTATACTAAGTGCATATCTTGGATTATTGTAAGGCCCAAAGGCTACATATAAAGCATGATCTCTCTCTTCATAAGGAATTTCAAATGTTTTAAGATCTAACTCACGATCTCGTTCAGTTATTTTCTTGACCTGTGAGGTTCCGGTTTTTCCAGCAAATCGATATTTAGGATCATCCAAACGAGATCTATAAGAAGTTCCTCTCACTTCGTTTGTTGAACTAAACATGGCATCTTGAACAATTTTAATGTTTCGAGACTTTTTATATAATTGCATAAACTTATCTGCATATTGATTATCATCATTTGCCACTATTTTAGGATAAATTTTGTATCCACCATTAGCTATTTGAGCAGTCATCAAACATAATTGTATTGGAGTTGTTTGAATAAATCCTTGGCCAATACCAGTAATTATTGTTTCACCAAGCACCCAATTTCTTCCTAATGCATTTTTTTTCCATTCTGTATTAGGAACTAAACCACTCTTTTCATTATCGAATATATCTTTAAAAACTTTCTTTCCCAATCCAAATTTTTTTGCAGTAACGCTTAATCGATCTACACCTAATCGTCTTGCGACTTCATAAAAATATGTATCACAAGATTGCTTCATCGCTTCTCTTAAGTTTACAAATCCGTGTCCCTCTTTCTTCCAACAATGATAAGTTTGACCGTACAATTCCAAAGGATTTTTATGTCCTTTGCATTGGACTGTAAAATCTGGACTGATAATTTCATTTTCTAAAGCCGACAAGGCAACGATAGGTTTTATCGTTGACCCTGGGGAGTAATTTCCTGACAATGATTTATTAACTAAAGGTTTCATTGGATTATTTCTTATTAGTTGCCATTCATCTTGACTTATTCCAAACACGAAAGAGTTAGGGTCGAAAGATGGAGAAGAATTCATAGCTACTATTGCTCCTGTGTAAATGTCCATTACGCATATAGATCCTGCTTTTTCTCTTAATAATTCGTTAGTAAGTTCTTGAATTTTTGTATCAATTGTAAGTTTGATTGTTTCTCCTTGGTCTCCTTTTTGGAATGCTAACTGACTAATCCTTCTACCGTAAGCGTTAACTTCGTATCTCTCGACAGAATTTGATCCGATTAATCTATTCTCGAATGATCTTTCTAACCCTGTTTTTCCAACTTTTAACCCAGGTACAAATTTATCTTTTACACTATCATTCGTTAAAATATCATTTTCATTTGCCTGACTTACATAGCCTAAAACATGAGTAAAATTTTCTTTATATGGATAGTCTCTTGATATTGAAATAACTGGTTTAACTCCATTAAGATCATATAGGTGATTATTTATTTTTGAAAATTTTTCCCAATTCAAATTATCTGCCACAATTAATGTTTCCCAAGGCTTTATTTCATTCTTTTTTTTTAAAATCTTTTTAAATTGTTTTTCACTTAAGTTTAATAATTCTTTGACTCGATAAATTACATATCGAAAATCTTCTACCTCTTCCGGTATGATATGGAGTTGGTAGGCCTCAAAATTTCCGGCAATAATGTTTCCAAAATAGTCTTGAAATTCTCCTCTGATAGGAGGTAGTTTCCACTCTCGAATTCTATTTTTATCTGAAAGTGTTAAATATTTTTTGTTCTCTTTAACTTGTAAAAAAAATAATCTACTAACTATTCCACCTAAAATAATAATCTTAGCAGCTGCCAGAATAAACATTCTTCGATTTAAAGAATTTAATTTAGTTGCGCTATCACTTATATTAATCATCTAAACTTTTTAAATACCTCTTAAAAAAGATTGAAAATATTATGTAAAATAAAAATGTAAAAAAGTTATTGACAATGAAAAGTGTAATATCCAGCTCGTAAGAAAAAAATAAAAATAGAACAGAAAAATTAATTGAATTTATTAAACTAATTATAAACAAAAAATAAAACCAATCTTTTATTAAATTTGGACTAATTGTTATATTTCTGAGATAAGTAGCAAATATACAAATTAGAATATAGGACAAAGAACTTATCCCTAGTGGTAAACCAACAACAGCGTCATTAAATAGTCCAGCTAAAAAAACTAAAAAATAATCAAACTTTTGGTAAGCTTTTAGCGCAAAATAAAAGATTAATATAAATGGAAAATTAAATGAAAAGTAATCAATGTTTAGATAATTCAAATCAAATTCATTAAATACGGATATAAATAAAGCAAGAATTGGTAACCAAGTATAAACCTTGTACAATAAATTTTTCTTTTGAAATCTAATCACTTATCTTCCCTTTTCTCATAATGCATTCTTTATATTCTGGGGTACCTACTTTAAAACCAGTGCTAAAGAGTTTTTTCGATTGACACTTAGAGCTATAGATTAAATTTAATCTTAAAAATTCTAACTCTTCTTGGTCTAAATTGTGTTGTTGAATAACATTTTTTTGAAAATCGTTTTCTGCTTTTAATATCTCAATTTGTTTATTTAATTCGTTAGTAAGAGTATTTAATTCTTTGTTTTCCTCTAAAAATTTAGTGTTACTATCCTCTAAAATTTGCAATTCGTCACTTATTAGGTCTAATTTTATTTGTTCGGTATTAGAAGAGACCTCTGTTTGATCATTTTCTTTAGTTTCAACAGATGTGGGAACAAGCTCGTCAATCTCTGCAAAAACATATTTTAATTGCGTAAAATCACTATAAAAGTTGATCAGAATTTTTTCATTTTCATCTTTTAAATCAACTGTACCTACAGGAATTCCACTTTTAAAAATTGAACCTGTTCCTGATGTATATGCAATTCCTTTATCTTCAATTTTATTTATTAAATCATTTTTGATATATCTAATTTCACCTTTCTTGTCTCCATTACCAACAACAATTGCTTGAACATTCCCAGGTGTGATAGAAACAGGTATATTAGAATTTAAATCGGTTAATAACAATACCCTTGAGTTTGTATAATTTACTTCTATGACCCGTCCCACAAGATAGCTTCGATCATAAATATTTGTTCCTATCTTTATTTTTTCCTTGCTTCCTTTATTAATTATAATTGATCTTAAGAAAGGACTTTCATGGTCAACAATTACTTTAGCTAAAATCTTATTTGAAGTAGTAGTATAACCATCAATAAGACTTTTAAGTTCATCATTTTCGCTCTTAATTATTTCTGTTGAAATATTTTCAGATTTTAATTTATCTAACTCCTCTTTAGTTATTTTAAACTCTTTATAAAAATTAGTGTATTCAGTTAAATTTAAATATGAAGATTTAATAAAATTTTCTGGAATTGAAACTATAAAAGAAGAGCGGTAAACAATTTCTTTTATAATAGATTTAGTAACACTTATTGCCTTAAAATTCAAATTAGATAAAACAATTATAAAAACTGAAAAAAAAACTAAAGTTAATAAAGAAAATTTTTGTTTAGTGCTTTTTTTTAAAAAAGCAGATCTAATTGCTATTATAAAATCATCTCTGCTTTCGGCCATCTTTCTTAATATTCAGTCAGCATCGTAGAGAATGTTTGTTCTTGATCCAAAGCTTTACCAGTTCCAATTGCAACACATGATAATGGGTCCTCAGCTATGTGCACTGGCAACCCTGTTTCTTTAGAAAATCTTCTATCTATATTTTTCAATAATGCTCCACCGCCTGTCAAAGTAAGACCCATATCAACAAGGTCTGCTGATAATTCTGGTGGTGTAGCCTCAAGGGCATCTTTAATACCATTAACCATTTCTCTTAAAATACCATCTAAAGCTTCAGCAGTATCTTCTTCCGTGATATTTACCTCTTTTGGAGTTCCCGATCTTAAATCTCTACCTTTGACAGCATAAGTATTGTTATTTGATGGAATGGCAGTACCAATTTCTTTTTTAATTTTTTCAGCTGTGCTATCCCCTATCATAAGGTTATATTCTTTTCTCATATAGTTAACTAAAGCTCCGTCCATAGCATCACCTGCAACTCTTAGAGATTTTGAATAAACTAAACCTCCTAATGACATAACAGCAATCTCACTTGTTCCACCACCGATATCAACAACCATTGATCCTGTTGCTTCTGATATTGGTAAACCTGCACCTATCGCTGCAGCTATGGGCTCTTCAATTAGTTGAACTCTTCTAGCACCTGCTGCTAAAGCACTATCTTGAATTGCTTTTCTTTCTACTGGAGTTGAGCCAGTGGGCACACAAATCAATATTCTTGGATTTGCAAATGTTCTGCCTTTGTGAACTTTTTTGATGAAGTGTTTGATCATTTCTTCAGTAACTATAAAATCAGCGATAACACCGTCTCTTAAAGGTCGAATTGCACTAATATTTCCAGGTGTTCTTCCTAGCATTGTTTTTGCCTCATCACCTACAGCTAAAACTTGTTTTTTACCAGTTTGCTCAACGATTGCTACAACAGATGGCTCATTTAAAACTACACCTTGTCCTTTAACTACAACTAATGTGTTGGCAGTTCCAAGATCAATAGCCATGTCTTGGCTCCATATCTTTTTAACACTATCAAATATTCCCATTATATACTCTCCTTCAATTTTTTTGGTTCGATGTTTTTATATAGAGATTTTTTCTCCCTCTTAATTAACATTTTGTTTAAAGCATTTAAATAAGCATTTGCCGATGCTACTAAAGTATCTGTGTCAGCTGACTGACCCACTGTAGTTCTATCGTTTTCCTCTATCTTCACACTAACTGTAGCTTGTGCATCAGTTCCTTCTGTAACTGCATGAACTTGATAAAGAGATAATTTTACATCATGAGGATAAAGTTCTTTAATACATTTAAATATGGCATCAACTGGACCATCACCAGTTTGGGAAGTCGTCTTAACTTCTCCAAAAACATCTAAAGTCATGTCAGCCCTTTGTGGCTCACCAGTTCCAGCAAATACTTTTAATGATTTTAAGTTAATCGCATTTATCTTATTATCAATAATTAAACTATCATCGACTAATGCAACAATGTCTTCATCGTAAATATGTTTTTTCTTATCAGCTAAAATTTTAAATTTTCCAAAAGCTGCTTGTACAACATCATCTGTTACATCAGCATATCCTAAGTCACTTAATTTATCCTTAAATGCGTGACGTCCAGAGTGCTTTCCCATCACTAAAGATGTTTTTTTTACACCAACACTTTCTGGTGTCATTATTTCATAAGTCTCTCTATTTTTTAACATTCCATCCTGATGAATTCCTGACTCATGAGCAAAAGCATTCTTTCCAACGATCGCCTTATTAAATTGAACAGGAAAACCTGTTGCATTTGATACAATTTTAGATGCTTTACTAATTAGTTCAGTTTTAATTCCTGTTTCATAAGGTAATAAGTCATCTCGTGTTTTTATAGCCATTACAATTTCTTCAAGGGCTGCATTACCAGCTCTTTCACCTATTCCATTTATAGTACATTCAATTTGTCTTACTCCTGCTGATAAACCTGATAAAGCATTAGCGACCGCTAATCCTAAATCATTATGACAGTGCGCAGAAATAATAGCTTTATCAATATTTGGTACATTGTTTTTTATTGATGTAATAGTTTTTGCAAATTCTTCAGGTATTGAATAACCAACTGTATCAGGAATATTTATTGTTGTTGCACCACATTTAATAGCAAGTTCTATTGTTTTATACATAAATTCTAAATTTGTTCTTGTGCCATCCTCACATGACCACTCGACATCATCTGTAAATTTTTTAGCATAAGTAACACTTTCTTTTATAGCCCCTAAAACTTGTTCGTCTGTCATATTAAGTTTATGTTTCATATGAACTGGACTTGTTGAAATAAATGTGTGGATACGAAATCTTTTTGCGAATTTTAAAGACTCATGACAAGCGTCTATATCCTTTTTTGTAGCTCTTGCTAAACCACAAGGAATTGAATTTTTTACGCTTTTACTGATTGCACTTACGGCCTCAAAGTCGCCTGGTGATGATATTGGAAAACCAGCTTCAATTATATCGATTCCCATTTCATCAAAAACTCTTGAAATCTGAATTTTTTCCTCAACACTCATAGAGGCGCCTGGTGATTGTTCACCATCCCTCATTGTTGTATCGAAAATAAATACTTTATCTTTCTCAGCCATATAAAAATTTTAGGTGATCGAAATATACAACCTATCGTTTAGATTGCAAAATAAAATAGTTATTTTAACCCAATTTAATCAATATTTTACTTCTTATCACTATCCACTAATTTCTTCTTGCCAATCCAAGGCATCATAGCTCTTAATTTTGTACCAACCGTTTCTATAGAGTGTTTTGCTAATTCCTCTCTAGTCTTTAGAAAATTTTTCTGACCATTTTTGCACTCATCCATCCATTGTTTGGTAAACTTTCCAGATTGAATATCTTCTAGAACTTCTTTCATTCTTTTCTTAGTTTCCTCTTTATTGATAATTCTAGGTCCTGAAACATACTCACCATACTCTGCGGTATTTGAAATTGAGTAATTCATATTTGCAATCCCACCTTCATAGATAAGATCAACAATTAATTTTACTTCATGTAAGCACTCAAAATATGCCATCTCAGGTTCATATCCAGCCTCAACTAATGTCTCATAACCATTTTTAATCAGCTCTACAAGACCTCCGCAAAGCACTGTTTGTTCACCAAATAAATCTGTTTCACATTCATCTTTGAAAGTAGTCTCAATAATTCCGGATCTACCACCTCCAATAGCTGATGCATAAGATAGAGCTAAATCTCTTGCTTTACCTGTGCCATCTTGATGTACTGCCATCAAACAAGGAACTCCACCCCCTTTTTCAAATTCACTTCTTACAAGATGTCCAGGCCCTTTAGGAGCAACCATAAATACGTCTAGATCTTTTCTCGCTTTGATTAAATCATAATGAATATTTAATCCGTGAGCAAAAGCTAAACTAGTGCCCTCTTTGATTCTTTGTTCAATATGATTTTTATATATTGTTGCTTGAAGTTCATCAGGAGTTAAAATCATACAAACGTCAGCCCATTCCGCTGCATCTGACAAGTTCATTACCTTCAATCCTTTTGACTCAGCTTTTGCTTTACTTGTTGAACCATCTCTTAAAGCAACGACTACCTCTTTTACCCCACTGTCTTTTAAATTAAGAGCATGAGCATGACCTTGACTTCCATACCCAAAAATAGCAACTTTTTTATCTTTAATTAAGTTTACGTCAGCGTCTTTTTCATAGAACATTTTCATTTTTTTTCTCCTTTATAAATTTATTTGAATGTTTGAGCACCTCTGGTCATAGCTATTGCCCCAGTTCTTGAGGTGCTTGTAAGACCATAGGGTTTTAATTTTTTACTCATTTTATCAATTTCTCTTCTTAAAGCAGTTATTTGTACAACCACTGATTTATTTGTTTTGTCTAAAATTACAGGATTAAATTTTTTGCATTCTTTAAGACACTTATCTATCTTTTTTTTCTGTGCAACAATTTTAAGTAATGCCATCTCTTTAAAAATAACATTTTTATCTTCTCTTTTAAAATCTGCAACTTTATGGACTGGAACTAGTTTTTTTAGCTGAAGTTTAATTTGATCAATAACTTGTGGTGTTCCTGTTGTTACGATGGTTATTCTTGAAATATTTTTTGTTGCATCAACTTCTGCAACTGCTAGGGACTCGATATTATATCCTCTGCCAGAAAACAACCCAACTACTCTTGCCAATACACCAGACTCATTATCAACCCAAACAACAAATATATGTGTATCTAATTTTCCTTTTTTAGTGGGAATACTATATGCTGATTTTGGAGATGACATTAAACTAATGATTTCCCTTTACCGGTAATTTTATTTTCCTCTTTGTCACTTGGACCTAAAATCATCTGATTATGAGGCTTTCCGGATGGAATCATTGGAAAACAATTTTCATTAGGATCTACATGACAATCAAATATTACTGGACCTTTATGATCAATCATCTCTTTGATTTTATCATCTAATTCATCTGGATTATCTGCCTTTATACCTTTACATCCATAAGCTTCAGCTAATTTAACAAAGTCAGGTAAAGCTTCGGAATAACTTTCTGAATAGTTTTTTTCGTGCAGAAGTTCTTGCCATTGTCTTACCATTCCCATGTACTGATTATTTAGAATAAATATTTTTATGGGTAAATTGTACTGAACTGCTGTAGACATCTCTTGTATCGTCATCAATACAGATGCTTCACCTGCAATATCGATCACAAGTTTATCTGGATGAGCAATTTGAACACCTACTGCAGCTGGAAGTCCATATCCCATCGTTCCAAGACCTCCTGATGTCATCCATCTATTAGGTTTATTAAATTTATAGTGTTGAGCAGCCCACATCTGATGCTGACCAACCTCAGTTGTGATGAATGTATCTTGATTTTTTGTTAGTTCATATAATCTTTTTACAGCATGTTGAGGCTTGATCTCTTTATCACTATTGATAAATCCTAGTGAGTCTTTCGTTCTCCACTTTTGGATTTGTTCCCACCATTTTGAAATTCTTTGTTTATTTGAATCTTTTAATCCATTTTGTTTTTTATTTATTTTCTTGATAGCTGACATTATTACTTCATTAACGTCTCCAACTATTGCTAGATCTACTTTTATAATTTTATTGATTGACGATGGATCAATATCAATATGAACTTTTTTTGATTTCGGCGAAAACTCATCGATCTTACCTGTTATTCTATCATCAAATCTTGCACCAATGTTAATTAACAAATCACAATCATGCATTGCATTATTAGCTTCATAGGTTCCATGCATACCTAGCATCCCGATAAATTGATTATCATCCCCTGGAAATGCCCCTAACCCTTGTAGAGTTGATGTGATTGGAAAACCAATTAATCTAACAAACTCTTTTAAAGTTTCGCTAGCCTGAGGACCTGAATTTATTACTCCACCTCCAGTATAAACAACTGGTTTTTTTGCTTTTGAAATCAAATCAATTAATTGATTAATTTCATTTTCAGAAAATTTATTATGTATTTTTCCATTTAATTTTTTTTCTTTTTTAAATTTTGTATAATTAGTTTTTGCAAATTGAATATCTTTAGGAATATCAATTAGTACAGGCCCTGGTCTTCCAGTTGTTGCTACTTTAAAAGCTTCATGCATAACTTTTGGTAATTCTTTAATATCTTTAACTAACCAATTATGTTTTGTGCAAGGCCTCGTGATTCCTGTGGTATCACACTCTTGAAATGCATCAGTGCCTATTAAATGAGTAGGAACTTGTCCAGAAATACAAACTAAAGGTATTGAGTCCATATAAGCATCAGTTAATGCAGTAACAACATTAGTTGCACCTGGTCCTGATGTTACTAAAACTACTCCTGGCTTACCTGATGATCTTGCATAACCCTCTGCTGCATGGCCCGCCCCTTGCTCATGTCTAACAAGTATATGTTTAACTGATGAATGATTTTTAAGTTCATCATAAATTGGTAAAACTGCTCCACCTGGATAACCAAAAATATATTCAACCTCTTGATCTTCAAGACATTTAAATACAATTTCTGCACCGGTATATAATTTAGACATTCAAGCAATCTAGCTGAAGTTGTGCTAATTGGTCAAGACTAAGTAGAGAATATCTAAATTTTTTTTAAGAGCTTTTCCAAACCGGCGGGATTAACTTTATTCCAATCTTTCATATGTCCTCGAGCCCAGGTGCTCTGTCTTTTGGCATATTGCCTAGTCTTTATTGATATTTTCTCGATTAATTGTTCTGCTTTGATTTTTTTTTGAAGATATTGCTTAATCTCACTTATTCCAATTGCTTTACTAAGGCTTTTATTTTTTGGAACTCTCAATTTGATAAATTTTTTAACCTCTAAAATTGCTCCTAGTTTAATCATATTTTCAGATCTCTTATTTATTTTTTCTATTAAATCTTTTCTTGGAAAATCAATATAAATTTTAAAAAAATCATTACGAGCGTAGTTTGACTTAGTGTTTTTAAACCAGTTAATCATAGATTTTTTTGTAAATGATTTAATTTCATATGCTCTTAAAGATCTTTGTACATCTAGAGAATTAATTCTATCTTTAATTAAAGGATCTATTTGTAATAGCTTTTGAAAAAAATTTTTTTGTCCTATTTTTTTGTGTAAATTTCTTACTTTATTTCTAAAATTGATAGGAATTTTAGGAATATTTACTAGGCCCTCTGTCAAAGCTTTAAAATACAGACCAGTGCCTCCGACCAATATTGGTGTTTTATTTATTTTTTTACATTGCAAAATTTTTTGGTTTGCTAATTTAAGCCAATCTCCTGTAGAAAAATTTTTTTTTGCGTTTTGAAATCCGTATAAATGATGTTTGATATTTTGATAATCTTTTTTAAAAGGTCTTGCTGTTAAAACCTTTAGTTCTTTATAAACTTGCATGCTATCAGCGTTTATAATCTGACCTGAAATTTTTTTTGCTAATTTAATTGCAAAATTAGATTTTCCTGATGCTGTAGGTCCATAAATTAAAATAATTTTGGATTTTAAATCCATAAACTAATCTAATTTAACACCTATATATCTCTTCTGATTTTGGCTATTATAGATTACAAGTAAAATAGTCTTTTGATTACTATTTAAAACTTGTTTTAGGGCTTGATTTAAATCCTCAACATTCCTAATTTTTTTCTTCTGAGCTTCTAGAATAATGCTATTCACTTCTATCGATCCAGTTAAAGGACTATTTTTTTCAATACTTGTAATCACTAAACCATTTGTTTGGTTAGGTAAATTTCTTGATTTAATATCTTGGTCGGAAAGTTTTCTTACTTTTATATTAAGGTTTTCAATTAAAGTTTCTTTTGGCAGTTCTTCTTTTTTTTCTGAAATTTTAAAATCCTCAGATGTCTCAAGTCTTCCAAGTGTAATCGTTTTGATAATTTCTTTTTTATTTCTCCAAATTTTTACTTTTACTTTTTTTCCAACTTCGGTTCTTGCAACAATTATTGGTAGTTCTTTCATTTGATTTATTTTCTCACCATTGAATTCCAAAATAATATCTCCACTTTTAACTCCAGCTTTTTCAGATGGACTATTAGGTGCAACACTTGCTACTAAAGCTCCTCTTGGTTCATCTAGTTTTTCAACTTCTGCAATTTCTTTAGTCACATCTTGAATTCTAACTCCAAGCCATCCTCTTTTTGTTTCTCCAAATTCAATTAATTGATCAATTACAATCTTTGCACTATTGGATGGTATCGAAAAACCTATTCCAACATTTCCACTTCTTCCAAGTATTGCCGTATTAATTCCAATCACATCACCATTCATATCAAACAAAGGACCACCTGAGTTTCCAGAGTTTATAGATGCATCTGTTTGAATATAATCTTCGTATCTTGATAATCCAATTGATCGATTTCTTGCAGAAATTATTCCTGAGGTAACTGTTCCGCCTAACCCAAACGGATTTCCAATAGCTATAACCCAATCACCTATTCTTGCTTTATCTGAGTCGCCAAATCTCACAGTTATAAACTTTTCTTTTGACTCAATTTTTAAAACAGCGATATCTGACAGAGGATCTGCTCCAATTACTTTTGCGTTAAATTTTTTTTCACCATTGACTTGAACAACAATATCTTCTGCTCCTTCAATTACATGATTATTAGTTACTACTATCCCTTCCTCATCAATTATAAATCCTGAGCCAAGTGCCGAGGATTGCCTTTCTTGAGGTGTTCCAAATTCTTTAAACATATCACCAAATGGTGATCCAGGAGGAAATTGAAAATTTGGGAAAGGGTTACTTCTTGTCACAACTGTTTGGGTTGTTGAAATATTCACTACCGAAGGCATTAATTTCTCAGCTAAGTCTGCAAACGAATTAGGAATATTTTGAGAATTAGATACTGATGAAAAATTTAATACTAATATTAAAGAGATAAATATTGCTTTTATTTTCATCATTTTAACTTTTTGCGTAATAAATAATTATAAATCCTATTAAAGCAAAAATTAATCCACCAGTACGTAATTGACTATCTTTGATTAACTCAAGCTTTTTAAGCATATTCTTCATTTTTGATGGAAATAAGGCATATAAAATTCCCTCGATAAAAAAGAATAGACCAAATGCAATGATCAATTCTTTCATTAAAGTTTACTCTGTTTGTGGTTTTATATTTCCAAAAAATTTAAAGAACTCACTATCTGGAGATAGAATTAAAGATGTTTCTCCGCCTATTAAAGCTTTTTCATAAGCTTGCATAGCTCTATAAAATGCAAAGAATTCTGGATCTTGTCCAAACGCTGCAGCAAAAATATTATTTCTTTTACCATCTCCTTCACCTTTCATAATTTCAGATTTTTTCTGTGCCTCAGCTAAAATTACAGTTACTTCTTTATCAGCAGTCGATGTAATTGTAACTGCCATCTCAGCTCCTCTTGCTCTAAATTCTTTTGCTTCTCTCTCCCTTTCTGTTTGCATTCTTCTAAAAATTGCATCACTGTTAGCTTGGGGAAGATCAGCTCTTTTAATTCTAACATCAACTATTTTTATTCCAAAATTTTCTGCCTCATTATTTACACCTTCTTGAATTAAGGCCATTTGTTTAGTTCTATCTTCTGAGAGTAAAGTTTGAAGTTCTTGTTGTCCAAGGACGTTCCTAATTCTTGAATTGATAATAGTAGCTAATCTTGATCTTGCCACTCTCTCATTTCCAACTGAGATATAAAACTTAAGAGGATCAACTATTTGAAATCTTGCAAATGCATCAACTATTAATCTCTTTTGATCAGAGGCAATTACTTCCTCTGGTGGTGTATCTAAATTGAGTATTCTTTTATCTAAAAAGACAACGTTTTGGATAAACGGAATTTTAAAATTTAATCCAGGTTTTAAAATTATTCTTTTTGGATCACCAAATTGAAGAACAATTGCTTGATTAACCTCTTTAACAATAAAAATTGAAAAGAATGCAACAACAGCTAAAGCAACAATAGTTCCTGCAATAATTTTTCCAGCCTTCATGTTAGTTTGTCACCTTCTTTTTTTGTAGTTCAGGTAAAGGTAAGTAAGGCACTACACCTGAACCAGCATTTTTTTCTATAATTACTTTATCAATATCAGCTAAAACCTTTTCCATTGTTTCTAAATACATTCTTTCTTGCGTTACAGATTTTGCGTTTTTGTATTCATTATAAATCGCTAAGAACCTGCTAGCTTCACCCTCAGCTTTTGCTACAACTTCTTTTTTATAAGCTTCAGCTGCTTGTAATATTTTTTCGGCTTCCCCTCGTGCTCGTGGGATAACATCATTAGCATAAGCTTCAGCTTCATTTTTTGATCTTTCCATATCAGCTCTTGCAGCCTGTACATCTCTAAATGCATCAATTACTTGATCAGGTGGATCCGCTTTTTGTGTTTGAACTTGTGTAATTTGAATACCACTAGTGTATTCATCTAAAATCTTTTGAATAATAAGTTGTGTATCTGTTTCTATAACCGATCTACCCTCAGTTAAAATTGGTTGAATATCTGATCTAGCAATAACTTCTCTCATTGCAGTCTCTGCCGCTGCTTTGACTGTTCCCTCAGGATCTTGAATTTTGAATAAAAAATTTCCAGCATCTTTGATAACCCAAAAAACTGAAAAATCGATATTAACAATATTTTCATCCCCTGTTAGCATCAAACTTTCTTGAGGAACATCAGCTACACCACCTTGAGAGGTGAACCCACTGTCTCTCTCCGATCTAAAACCAATATCAATTCTATTAACTTTAGTTACTTTTGGAGTAAGTACAGACTCTACTGGAAAAGGTATATGATAATTTAATCCTGGTTGAGTTGTTTTCACAAATTTACCAAATCTTAGAACTACTCCTTGTTCATCTGGTAATACTCTATAAAGTCCACTTGCCAGCCAAACGAAACCCAAAATAATTAAAACTAAAACAGCTTGTTTACCACCTGAAGAACTTCCGCCAGGTAAAAATTTCTTTATTTTTTCTTGAAACTCTCTAATTATTTTATCAACATCTGGGGGGGTTGGACCTCGACCTGAGCCATTACCACTTCCGCCTCCGCCTCCTCCTGGAGGTGTTCCCCAAGGACTTCCACCACTTTGTCTAAAATTATCTGACATATGGCAATCTATATAATGTCTTTATATTGAAAAACAAGTTAAGATCGAAATATGCCAAAGGAAAAACCAGAATTAAGTGACGCAATGAGAGCTAAAATGAGTAGAAAATTGCCTGAGAAAAATCCAATTCAAGGTACAAAATTTACAATTGCTATTTCTAGTGCAAAAGGAGGTGTTGGAAAATCCACTTTTGCAACAAACTTAGCTTTGGCTTTAAAGAGAGTTGGATGTAAAGTTGGTTTATTGGATGCGGATATTTATGGTCCATCTATACCAAAAATGTTGGGTATTGACGAAAAACCGAAAAGTGATGGACAAAAATTAGAACCTATAAATAAGTACGAAATCCAGTGTATGTCTATTGGTTTTCTAACTGATCAACAAACACCTATGATTTGGCGAGGACCAATGGTGACCAGCGCAATTAGAACTTTTACACAAAAAGTCAATTGGAAAGATTTAGATTTTATAATTGTTGATATGCCTCCGGGAACTGGAGATACTCAACTTACTTTTTCTCAAGAGATAAAGATGGATGGAGCAATTATAGTTTCAACTCCACAGGAAGTTGCTCTTTTAGATGTAAAAAGAGGAATTAAAATGTTTGATAAACTTGGAGTAAAAATTTTAGGTTTAGTCGATAATATGTCTTATTTTATCGGAGATGATAATAAAAGATATAATATTTTTGGAGAAGGCGGAGTTAAAAATACTGCTAAAGAATTTAATAAAGAATTTTTGGGAGAAATTCCAATTAATCCCAAAGTTGGTACATCAGGTGATAAAGGGAAACCAATAGTTGAAGAAGATCCAAATAACCAAATATCTAAAATTTATATAGATTTTGCCAAAAAAATTAAATCAACTTATCTTTAAGATCAAAAGCTTGCATTAATTCATTCCATTCTCTTTTGGATAGCCCAGAGTCTTCCATAGAAATATTTTCACCCTTAATAAGTTTTTGAATGATTACTTTTCCTTTAGCTGAAACTTCGGTTCCTCCAACTCTATAATCCATAAAAGCCTCGTAGGTTATTGGAACCCATTTTTTTAGTGTGTCTAACATAATGTCAGCATAGACCCTTATTTCATATTGTGCATGGTGATCTGCTCTTAATCTCAAAAAATTCATAAGATTTAATAAATCTGTTTTCCAATACCATTGAGTATAAGTATTTAATGTTAGGTTCATTCTTGCAAGTTCTCTTGCTAACCCTTTTTTATTTTCGTCAATCGTAGAACCATCATATCTCTCATTCAGCATTGTTTCATAATTTGCATATGTTCTTTCAGCATCATTCTTTAAAAGTTCTAAAACTTCTTTAGCCTGCTCACCCTCTAAAACGTCACCTCTACCTTGTCTATTGGATGTTGATTGGGCCGCAAGATTTTCTTGGGTTGGTAAATAAAATTCTTTATCTAAAATTGAATACCTTGCAGAATATTCATTAACATTTGCTGTTCTGTGTCTAATCCATTGACGAGCAATAAAAATTGGAAGCTTAATATGGTATTTTATTTCACACATTTCGAATGGCGTACTATGCCAATGACGCATTAAATATTTTATTAATCCTGCATCTGTAGAAACTTGTTTTGTCCCTTTGCCATACGAAACTCTAGCTGATTGAACAATTGAAGTATCATCTCCCATGTAATCAACAACTCGCACAAAACCATGATCAAGAGCAGGTAACGCCTCATAAAGAATTTTTTCTAATTCCGGTGAAGTTACTCTTTTTGTTGAATTACTTTGTGATTGTTGATTTTTGATATCTTCTTGTTGTTCTTTAGTTAATTTCATGAATGTTATTGAATCTCTAGCAATTCCTTTTATATTAATAAAGTTGGATTTCCAACTATGACGATAAACGAATTTCGTAATAACCATTGCGGACGTGGGGGCAGTACCCACCACCTCCACCATTTACAACTTATGGGGGTGAACTAGATTCGACGAGTGACTAAAGGCTATTCTTTCGTTCGGAATTGTTCCTCCGTAAAGGGCTAATTATAATTGCTAACGAAAGTTACGCACTTGCTGCTTAATTAACTTTGTTAATTAGGTAAACGGGGTTTGGGGCACCTGGCAACAGAACGCCCCTTTAAATGATCTTAAGTCGCAGTGATTTAAATCACTATTTATTTAGACATCTCTTAATGGAATTTTTTATAATTATTTTTTCAGTAATTTTAGTGGCCTGGATTCTGTTTAGACCTATTTCAAAAAAGGAGCTAAAAAAATACAGTGATAAAGACAATTGGTCAAATATGGGCTTTTAAAAAAATTATTTGATAAACTTACTTAAGTCAGGTTTGAAATAATTTGGTCCTTTCATCACTTTTCCATTTTCATTGTAAATAGGTTTGCTATCTGCACCCAGTTTGCTCATATTAGACTTTTGAACCTCATCAAAACATTTATCCAAATTTATTCCAAAAGCGTGGCCAGCACCATAGGTTACATATAAAATATCAGTCAACGCATCTGCTATCTCGAGTAAATCTTTTTTTTTTATTGCATCTTTTAATTCTTCTAGTTCCTCTTTTATAAGACTCAATCTGAGATTATTTATCTTATCAGTACTTAATGAAGGTCTTGATTTAACCTCCTGACCAAAAGTTTTCATAAAACTACCTACTTTTTCAAAATTTGTCATTTTGCTCCTGTTAGTTGTTAGATTTTTAATATATAAATAGTAATTAACTATCAATGAAATTTCGAAAAGAATTTGACAGTATTGGTTCAATAAATGTTCCTAATGACAAGTACTGGGGAGCCTCAACTCAAAGATCAAAGAAATATTTTGATATTGGTGATTTTTTGGTAAGACCAATTTTAATCAAATCAATAGCAATCGTAAAAAAAGCAGCTGCAATAGTGCATCAAAAAGAAAAACAAATTATCCCTAAAGTTTCAAGAGCAATAATTTCTGCATCAAATGAGATAATTGCAGGAAAATTGAATAATCATTTTCCTCTTAAAGTTTGGCAAACTGGATCGGGAACCCAAACAAATATGAATGTTAATGAAGTAATAGCAAATAGAGCTATAGAAATTTTAGGTGGTAAAAAAGGTACAAAAAAACCCGTTCATCCAAATGACCACGTTAATAAATCTCAATCTACGAATGATGTATTTCCAACTGCAATGCATATTGCAATTGCAATAGAAACAAAAAAAAAATTGCTACCTTCTCTAATATTATTAAATAAGGAGCTTAAGATAAAGAAATCTAAATTCAAAAACATAATTAAAGTCGGAAGAACACATTTACAGGATGCAACTCCACTCTCTTTAGGGCAAGAGTTTTCGGGTTATCAATCTCAAATTGAAGATTGTATTAAAAGGGTTACTAAAGCTTTAGATGAAATTTATTTTCTCGCTCAAGGTGGTACTGCTGTTGGAACAGGAATAAATACCAGAAAAAATTTTGACCAAAAGATAATAAGAGAGATAAAAAGAATAACCAAATTGCCTTTCAAACCAAAAAAAAATAAATTTGCAGCTCTTGCAGCTCATGATGAAATAGTAAACTTTTCAGGAACATTAAATACCACTGCTGTAAGTTTGATGAAGATTGCAAATGATATTAGATTTTTAGGGTCTGGACCTAGAGCTGGTTACGGAGAATTAATTTTACCTGCCAATGAACCAGGTTCATCAATAATGCCTGGAAAAGTAAATCCCACACAGTCAGAAGCTGTTACAATGGTTTGTGTTAAGGTTATAGGGAATCATAATGGGATTACTATGGCTGGATCACATGGTCACTTTGAACTAAATGTATTTAAACCTCTAATAGCTCACAATATTTTACAATCTATTAATTTATTAGCTGACAGTATAAAAAACTTTTCACTTTATTGTATTAAAGGACTGAAGGCTGATAAAAATAAAATTAAAGAGTATTTAGATAACTCTCTCATGCTAGTAACAGCACTAGCACCACATATAGGTTATGATAATTCAGCAAAAATTGCAAAACTTGCTCTCAAAAACAAAACAACTTTAAAACATGAAGCATTAAAATCTAAATTAATAAATGAAAAAGAATATGATAAGATAGTTAATCCAAAAAAAATGATTCATCCTGCATAAGTTTGAAAAAACTTTTTGACAAAATTTCTGAACATTACTTTATTTAATAAATTTTTATTCCCCTTGTTATATTGATCTAGTAAATCTTCAAGCGCTTTATTTGATAAATTATCAATTTTTATATTGTTTAAAATCAGCTTACTCTCTGTGAGATCATAAATAAAATCTGCTTTTATCTCTTTAAAAACGTTTCTATAATTTCTCTTTATTTGAAAATACCTAAAAAATTTTTCTACATCACTAAAATCAAATGAAATTTCACCTATTAATTTTTTTCCATTTTCATCATTTATAAATTCAATGTCATTAGATTTAATTGAGAGAGATTCATTCCAATCAACATCAAAATTGCTCATAAAAATTTTTCCGTCAGCTAGTTGAATTTCTAAAATAAAGTCTGTTAAATACTCAAATTTATCAATTTTATTTATATGAATATTTATAATTGCGTTTAAATTTGGGTTGTTGAGTAGCTCAGAGTCAAATAAGTCAATTATTAAAGTATCATTCTTCAATATTTTTTTTCTACTAATATAATTGAAGTTTAAATTAGAAGAAAAATAAAACGGTTTAAAATTTAATTGACCACTAAAATTTTTATCCTCAGAGATAAAGTTCAAAATATCATCCTTTAATAAAGATATAAAACTTTCTTCAAAAAAAATT
>CACHMJ010000012.1 GCA_902580895.1 uncultured Pelagibacteraceae bacterium
TATGTCTTTGGTAAAAACTTTAAAAAATTCTCAAAAGACTTAAAGAAAAATGCAGAACTTAACAGTTTTAAAGATTTAAATCTTGCAGTATCAGCAATTTTTAAGAATATTCATAAAAATAAATACTCAAATAATACAATCTTATTTAGTCCAGCCTCTGCATCATTTGATAGTTTTAAAAATTTTGAGGAAAGAGGCTCATATTTTAATAAGTTGATAAAAAGATATATTAATGAAAGAAAAATTATTTAGTTATATTTCTTATTATCAATGGTGGAAAAGTATTGATAAACCTATTCTATCATTGATCTTAATTTTATTTTTGGCGGGTTTATTCTTCTCACTAGTATCAACTTCCCTAATTGCATCTGATAAATTAGATACGAATACTTATTTCTTTTTTTTTAAACATACAGTTTTTGTTTTTTTTGGTTTCTTTTTGATTTTTTTCCTTTCTTTTATATCTGAAAAAGAGATATATAGGATTTCTGTAATATTTTTCTGTTTATCATTAGTTTTGTTGTTCCTGGTTCCTATAATTGGAGTGGAGGTTAAAGGTTCCAAGAGATGGATTGATTTGTTGGTATTGCCAAGAATACAACCTATTGAGTTTGTAAAGCCTTTTTTAATAGTGATAATAAGTATGATAATTTGCTCTCAAAAATATACTAATTTTAATTTGAAATACTTCTTATCTTTTTTGTTAACTATATTGATATCGAGTTTTTTGATACTTCAACCAGATATTGGTCAAACTCTTTTAATCGGTTTTAGCTGGTTAGTTTTGATTTTCATTTCTGGTATTAGTATATTTTTTTTGAGCTTAGTTTTTTTTATCTCTCTGGCCACGATAGCATTTATCATTAGTTACCTTCCACAATTTAAATACATAAAAGATAGATTATTTTCTTTTTTTAATCCTGAAATGGGTACTCATAACTTTCAATCAGATAAAGCATTAGAAGCTATAATAAGCGGAGGTTTTTTTGGAAAAGGCATTGGAGAGGGAACATTAAAAAACAGAGTCCCTGAAGCACATACAGATTACATTATTTCAGTAATTTCGGAAGAGTTTGGGGTAATCTTCATAATGTTAATTTTATTAACCTACCTAGTGTTGATATTTTCAGTTCTGAAAAAAGTTTACAAAGAAAATGATAAAAAGATCAAACTAATACTAACTGGATCTATTAGCTTAATACTTATGCAAGCAATGATTCACATAGGAGTAAATATTAGATTATTCCCAACTACAGGAATGACTTTACCATTTTTAAGTTATGGGGGGTCGTCGATTATAAGTATTTCTATAATGTCTGGTATAATTTTGAATTTAACAAAAAGAAAAATAACTGAATGAAAAATATATTAATTTCAACAGGAGGGTCAGGGGGACACGTAGTACCAGCAAAAATTTTAAGTGAACATTTGCATTCAAATTTTAATGTTTTTATTTCTACTGACTCAAGGGGGCTGAAATATCTAGATGATGAAAAAAGTGATATTATTTTGATAAATACTCCTAAATTAAATTTTAATATATTTTTTATATTTAAAATATTCCAAGTAATTTATTTGGTGATTAAAACAGTTTTATTATTAAAAAAAAATAAGATTAATGTCGTTTTTTCAACAGGAGGATATATGTCATTACCTGTTTGTTTTGGTGCAAAATTATTAGGAATAAAGATATACCTACTTGAACCCAATATTGTTTTAGGTAGAGCAAATAGACTCTTTTTAGGTTTTTGTAACAAAATTTTTACTTATACAGAAAACCTAAAAAACTTTCCTGAAAAACTTAAACATAAAATTCAAATAATAACCCCACTAGTTAAAAAAAATTTTTATGAGAAAAGAGAAATGAAAACAGAAAATAAAGCATTCTGTCTTTTGGTTGTCGGTGGCAGTCAAGGAGCAAAGATTTTTGACAATGTGGTAAAAAATGTAATCATTAATTTGTCTAAAAAAAATAAAATTAAAATCATTCAACAAACTCATAAAAGTAATACTGATCAATTAAAAAATATTTATGATGAGGCTAAAATTGAAAATACCATTTTTGATTTTGAGGAAAATTTGGCAGATTTGATAAATCAATCAGACCTATGTATTACTCGAGCAGGTGCATCTACTTTAGCAGAATTATCAATCATGAATAAACCATTCCTAACAATTCCTTTAGTTTCAGCAAAAGACAATCATCAATTTGAAAATGCAAATTTTTATCAAAATTTAGGTTGCTGCTGGATTATGAGTCAAAAAGACTTTAATGAGGTTAATTTAGAAAAATTTTTAAATCATATAATTATGAATAAGTCTGAGTACAATGTAAAAAAAAATAATTTAGAAAAACATAATTTTCAAAACTCATGGAATGATGTAAACCAAAAAATACTGGAAACTATAAATGAAAATTGAATTAGCTAAAAAAGAGATTATCCATTTTATAGGTATTGGTGGAATAGGTATGAGTGGTCTCGCATTGATTATGAAAGCAAAAGGTTTTCAAATTCAAGGTAGCGATATTAATAAGAACAAAAATATCGAAAAATTAAAAAAACAGGGTGTTAGAATTTTTATTGGTCAAAAAAAACAAAATATAAAAGATGTTACAATTGTAGTGACTTCCTCTGCGATAAAAAAAAGTAATCCAGAATTACTAGAGGCTAAAAGAAAAAAATTACCAGTAATTAAAAGAGGGAAGATGTTAGCAAATCTTGTTTCTTTAATGAAAAATATTGTTGTAGTTGGATCTCACGGCAAAACAACAACGACATCTTTAGTAAGTTCTATTTTTGAAAATACAAAGTTAGATCCTACAATAATCAATGGAGGCATAATAAATTCGATAAAGAGCACTGCAAAATTAGGTAAGAGTGACTGGTCTATATTAGAGGCAGATGAGTCAGATGGAAGTTTTACTCATATTTCTCCAACATACTCAATTATTACAAACATAGATAGAGAACACATGGATTTTTATAAATCAATGAAGGATTTAAAAAATTATTTTCTACACTTTATAAAAAAAGTTCCATCATTTGGAAAATCTTTTATTTGTATTGATGATAAAATTAACAATGAATTAAGTAAAGATATCAAAAATAAAAATTTTTTTACATATGGAATAAAATCTAACGCTAATTTTCTTATCAAAAATATAATTCAAAACAAACTTTTCTCAAAATTTGATTTATCTATAAATCTACCAAATAAAAAAAAAACAATCTTAAAAAACTTTCAGATCCCTTTATTAGGTGTACATAATATAAGAAACTCTACAGCTGCAATTGCAGTTGCTCTTACTGTAGGAATTCCGGTGTCTAATATTAAAAAAGGTCTGAAAAATTTTAAAGGTGTCCAGCGTAGATTTAATAAGATATTTACATTTAATGGAGTGGATTTTTATGATGATTATGCACATCATCCAACTGAGATAAAATCTGTTTTAGAGGGAGTAAAAAAAGTTTTTGATAAGTGTGAAAAAGTCTGTGTTTTTCAACCACATAGAATATCAAGATTAAAAGATTTAAGAAATGAGTTTACTCACTGTTTCAGAGATGCAGACACAATTATATTATGTCCCATTTTTACAGCAGGAGAAAAAATTCAATTAGGTTTTCATTATAATGATTTTGCAAAAGAAATAATTAAAAATTCAAAAGTAAAACTATTTATGATTAAAAATAATATTGAATTAGCAAAATTTCTTAAACAAAATATTTATGGAAATAAAATCGTCATAGGAATGGGTGCTGGTTCAATCTCAAATTGGATGAAAAAATTACCTGAATTAATGTAATGCAGATACATCAACTTAAAGATTTGTTAAAAGACTTTGATAAAAATGTAATTTACAATCAAGATTTAAAAAAAAAAAGTTGGTTTAATATTGGAGGAAAGTCCAAAGTTTTTTATAAGGCAGAAAATTTAAAAGATTTAGTTAAATTTCTCAAATTACTCGATAATAAAGAAAAAATCTTTATCATTGGCGCAGGATCAAACACCTTAATATCAGATAATATTTTTGATGGAGTCGTAATAAAGCTTAGTAAAAATTTTAATAGAATATCTTTATTAAGAGAGGACGTAATAATTTCTGGAAGTGGCGTTTTAGATAATAGCCTATCTAGTTTTGCTGCTGAAAATAATTTGAGTGGATTTGAGTTTTTATCCTGCATTCCAGGATCTATCGGTGGAGGAATTAAAATGAATGCTGGATGTTTTGGAAAAGAATTTAAAGATATTCTTCTTTCAATTCAAGCTATAGATCAAAAAGGGAATTTAATAACAATTCCATCAAAAGAAATAAATTTTGATTATAGAAAAAATGATTTATCTGAAGATCTGATTTTTTTAAGCGCTTCTTTCAAAGGAGTTAAAAGCACTTTCAACAAAGTAAATAGTGAAGTAATAAAAATGAAATCTTTAAAAGAAAAAAATCAACCAATGAGAATTAAAACTGGTGGAAGTACTTTTAAAAACCCAATAAATCAAACAGATAAAAAGGTTTGGGAACTAATAAGAGAATCAGTGTCAATTGATACAAAGTTTGGTGATGCATATATTTCAGAGAAACATTCAAATTTTTTTATAAATAAGGGTAACGCAACATTTAATGACATGAAAAAATTAATTGATTTTGTTTCAAAAAAAGTTCTAGAAAAAACTGGTATAAAATTAGATAAAGAAATTAAAATATTGGAATAAATTGAAAAAAAAAATTTTGATAATTTCAGGTGGTATTTCTAAGGAACGAATTATCAGCTTAGAGACAGGAAGGCAGGTTGCCAAGGAATTAAAAAGAAATAATTACATAGTAAAAACATGCGAGCCAGACAAAGATTTAGTATCTGTAACAAAAAGTTTCAAACCCCATTTCATTTTTAATGCTTTACACGGGCAGTTCGGTGAAGATGGATACATACAAACAATCCTTGAGACAATAGGTATACCTTATACCCATTCAGGTGTGATTGCCTCTGCTAAAGCAATGGATAAAGAAATTTCTAAAAAAATTTTTATTAAAAATAAAATTTTGACACCTAAATATTTCATTTTTACTTTTAATAAAACCAATAAAGAACTTATAAGTTTAGTAAAAGAAAAGTTAAATTTTCCTGTTGTGATTAAACCAATAAATGAAGGTTCTAGTGTTAATGTTTATATTTGTACTAAGAATAATTTATTGAGTAAAATAAAATTGTTAAAAGATTATAAAAAAATATTGATAGAACAATTTATTCCTGGGAGAGAAATTCAGTCAGCTATAATTGGAAAGAGGAAGCTTGGAGCAATTGAGCTTAAACCAAAGAGAAAATTTTATGATTATAAAGCAAAATATAATTCTAATGCCAAAACAGAACATATAATTCCTGTAGACTTACCAAAAAAAAAACTCAAAATTCTCATGGATACAACTTTAAAAGCACATAATTTGATGGGGTGTAGAGGAGTTACAAGATCAGATTTTAAATATTTCAAAGGAAAATTTTACCTTTTAGAAATTAATACCCAGCCTGGAATGACAAAACTATCTTTAGTTCCAGAGATATCAGCCTATATTGGAATTAATTTCATAAATCTAATAGAATTAATTTTAAAAGATGCATCTATTAATAAGTAAAAAAATTATAATTTACTTATTATTGTTTTGTTTTCTTGTATCAATAAACAATAATTCATTAATGAATATCAGTTTTCCAAAAATTAATCAGATTGAGATTAGTGGTTTAAATCTTGATGAAAGAAAGAAAATTGAGAGTATTATTTATGATTCTAATTTTAAAAGTATATTTCATTTAGATAAGCAATATTTAAAAAAAGAAATTAGTTCAATTAATATTATTGAACAATTTGAAATATTCAAAAATTATCCATCAACATTAAAAATTTTTATAGAGAAAACAAAAATACTTGCACAAACAAAAAGAAATGGTTTTGATTATTTGATTGGATCAAATGGAAAACTAATTGAAAATAAAGATTTTAAATCAGAACTTCCTTTTATATTTGGTGATTTAGATATTTCAGAGTTTCTTAAATTAAAGAAGAAAATTGATAGTTCACTTTTTGAGTTTAGCGAAATTTCAAACTTGTATCAATATAAGTCAATGAGGTGGGATATTGAAACTCGTAAAGGAAATTTAATAAAACTTCCAAAAAATGATATCAAGGAAATATTAAATTTATATGTTCGAATGTCTAATGAAAAAAAAATTGATAAAAAAACAATAGTTGACTTTCGACAAAAAAATCAAATTATATTAAATGAAAAGTAGTTCAGTTAATAAAACGTTTATCTTTATTAATTCAAATAAATTTATAATTATATCACTTAGTGAGGCAAATAAGATTAATTACAAAAAAGAAACCATTTTCAAAGATCAAAATAAAAAATTTGATTTAGATTTATTTAGTGAATTTTTGGATGATAATATTTTTAAAATTGAAAAAGAATTGGGTGAATTTATTAAGGTTATTTACTTAATAATTGAAAATGAAGAAATTTTTTCAGTTAATCTTTCAATTAAGAATAAAATTAATGAGACTCAAATAAATACGAAAATAATTAATAATTTGTTAATAGAGGCAAAGAATTATTATGAAGAAACTTTAAAAAAAGCAGAAATTATTCATATGAAAATTGATCAATTTTACATTGACAATGAATACTATAAAGTTTTACCAGATAAAATAAGCTGTAAGAGTTTATCTTTAGATCTAAGTTTTATCTGTTTACCCAACAATTTTTTGAATAGTTTTGAAAAAGTCTTAAATAAATTTCAGATATCTGTTTATAGAACAATTAGCTATGAGTACCTTGATAATTTTTTGAAAATTAGCAGCAATAATTTGGAATTAGTTGCACAAAAAATTCTGACTGGTTTCAATGAAAATGAAGTAATTTTAATGAAAAAAAAACCAAAAAATCATGGTTTTTTTGAGAAATTTTTCAATTTTTTCAATTAATCTGTATTTTCTCGTAATATTTGTTGTTTTTATTTTTTATTCTCAGCACTCTAAAAGTTCAGTGTGTCATTATTAAACCAGAAAACTATAAAAAAAGAAGTTTCATTTAGTGGAATTGGTCTGCACAGTGGTAAGCAAGTCAAAATTTGTGTTAAACCCTCTGATCCAAACACTGGTATTGTATTTAAAAGAGTCGATTTAAAAGAAAATAATCTTATTTACCCAAATTTCATGAATGTTAGTAACACTGCTTTAAACACAACTATAAGCAATGATTATGGAGTAAGAGTTTCAACAATTGAACATTTGATGGGAGCTCTTTTTGGGATGGGTGTTGATAATGCCCTAATTGAAATTGATAATGAGGAAGTGCCAATTTTAGATGGCTCTGCTAAGTTTTTTATTAATGAAATCACATCCGCAGGTTTAGAGTCAAGTAATCAACCAATTAAAATTATTAAGATAAATAAAAAAGTAGAATTCAAAAATGCTGAAAAATTTATTTACATTGAACCTTCAAAATTGAGTCTGGATATAGATTTTCAACTCAAGTATGATAATAAAATTATTGGTAATCAAAAAAATAAAATCAATGTCTATGAGGATGATCTTACAGATATTTTTAATTCCAGAACTTTTTGTTTATATGAGGATATACAGACTATTAAGAAAAATGGTTTAGCAAAAGGTGGAAGTTTAGAGAATGCAATAGTTGTAAAGGGTGAAAACGTTTTAAATCCAGAGGGGTTAAGAAACTCTAAAGAATTCGTTAATCACAAAATATTAGATTGTATTGGAGATCTTTTTACGAGTGGATATAGAATGATAGCAAGTATTCATTGTTCTCAAGGTGGGCATTATCTTACAAATAATTTACTGAGAAAAGTTTTTGAGGATAAAACAAACTTTTCCATCATTGAAATTCAGGAAAGAACACTTCCTCATACGCTTATCAACAGAAGTTTGCTTAGGTCAATAGCTTAACAGAATATTCATCTTTAAAATTTTTTTTAGAGTATATATAATCATTGCCATGCCTAAAATCAAAATAGTAGTAATCTTCTTAGCTCTTATATTTTTTAACTCCTGCGCTAAAGAGGTTGAGAAAATTAAATTAATAGAAAAATCTAGTCAAAATGATGAAATGATTTCAGCTTATAAGAAAGGGGTAAGTCTTTTAGATCAAGGTGATTATTTTGCTGCTAGCAAAAAATTTCTGGAAGTGGAAGTTTTATTGCCACAATCTCAATGGGCACCAAAATCAGTTTTAATGGCGTCATACTCCTACTTTCTTCAAAGTTATTATTCTTTAGCAATTGAGAATCTGAAGAGATATTTCAAAACTTACCCCAAAGATAAAAATATGGCTTATGCACACTATCTATTGGCTATGTGTTACTATGAGACTATCGAGGGAGAAAAAAAAGATTTAGCTCCTTTAATTTTATCAAAGAAGGAACTTATTTTTATTATAGAAAACTATCCAGATACAGATTATGCGTATGATGCAAGATTTAAGATTGATTTGATTAATGATATCTTGGCAGCAAAAGAAGTTTATATTGGTAGACATTATATTAAAAAAAAGAAATGGATACCTGCTTTAAACAGATTTAAAAATGTTCTAAATAATTATGAAACTACAGACCATGTCGAGGAGGCAATACATAGATTAGTTGAAATTTATTATATTTTAGGCATGGAAGAAGAGTCTCTCAAATATGCATCACTTTTAGGTTATAATTATAATACTGGAGAATGGTATAAAGAAACATATAAAATTTTTAATAGAGAATATAAAGTTTCGATCCCTAAAAAAAAGAAAGAGAAAAGTAAGATTTTAAGTAAAATAAAAAACCTTTTTTAAAAATGTTTGATGATAAAATTAATCAAAGATACTTAGAGAAGATAAAATTATTTCAAAAATATAATAAACATTACTATGATTTGAATGATTCTTTAATAAGCGATCAAGAATTCGATAAATTAAAATTAGAAATAATTAAATTAGAAAAAAAGTATAAATATTTAAATAATATTAATTCTCCATCTAATTCAGTGGGTTTTAAACCCTCAAAAGTTTTCAAAAAAGTAAAACATTCAGTTCCTATGCTTTCTTTAAGTAATGCTTTTGATGAGAGTGATTTGATTAATTTTGAAAAAAAAATTTTAAATTTTTTGAATGAAGATAAGAATTTTAAAATACTATACAGTGCTGAGCCAAAAATTGATGGTATATCAGCCTCTTTAATTTATAAAAATGGGAGATTTATTAATGGTTTGTCTAGAGGCGACGGCAAAGAGGGAGAAGACATAACAGAAAATTTGAAAACTATAAAAGATATTCCAAATCTAATTAAGTCAAAAAATTTTCCAAATGAAATTGATATAAGAGGTGAGGTATTTATTCAAAATAGTGATTTTGAAAAATTTAAAAACAAATTTGCCAACCCAAGAAACGCTGCTTCTGGCTCCCTTAGACAAAAAGATCCAAAAGAAACAAAAAAGATTCCATTAAAATTTATTGCGTATACATTTGGTTATGAAAAAGGTTTAAGAGCAGCAACACAAGAAGAGTATCTAAAAAATTTAAAGGAATGGGGTTTTAAGACTAATCCTTTAAACAAAACTCTAGAAAAAATAGAAAATTTAATGATCAATTATCATGAAATTGAAAAAAAAAGAGATGATATTGATTTTGATATTGATGGGATTGTCTATAAAGTAAATAACTTTAAATTACAAAAAAGGTTAGGTAATGTCGCTAATGCTCCAAGATGGGCTATCGCTCACAAATTTTCTGCCAATAGTGGAATTTCTAAAATAAAAGATATTGAGATTCAAATTGGAAGAACTGGTGCATTAACACCAGTAGCAAAGATTAATCCTGTAAATATTGGAGGAGTAGTTGTTTCCAATGCAACTTTACATAATGAAGAGGAAATTAACAGAAAAGACATAAGGGTGAATGATACAGTCTTAATTGAAAGAGCTGGCGATGTAATACCACATGTTATTTCTGTAGATCTAAAGATGAGGAAAAAAGACTCAAAAAAATTTAACTTTCCCCTAAAATGTCCATCTTGTGGTTCAAAAACTGTTAAAGATTTTAACTTTACAACTAAAAAAGAAGATGCAGTAAGAAGATGCTCGAGTGAAGGATATGAGTGTAAAAAAATGTCTATAGAAAAAATTAAACATTTTGTTTCAAAAGAGGCTTTTAATATCGAAGGTTTTGGAAAAAAGATAGTTGAGAATTTTTGGAACTTGAATTTGATCAAACTTCCACCAGATATATTTAAACTTGATTTTAAGAAGATTGAAAGTTTGGATGGGTGGGGCAAACAATCCACTGCTAATTTAAAATATTCAATTAATTTAAGAAAAAAAATTTCTTTTGAAAAATTTATCTATGCCTTGGGTATCAGGCATATTGGTTTAGAAAATGCTAAAATAATATCTAAGAACTTAAAATCAGTTAAAAATTTTTTATCTCTTTCAAAAAAAAATAATTTTGATGATTTAATGAATATTGATGGAATAGGTGAAACGCAAATTAATTCAATTAAAAATTTTTTTAAGAATGATACAAATTTAAAGGTTTTGAAAAATTTACATGAATTGCTTGAAGTAAGAGATGCAGAAACATACATAACGGGTGGTTTATTAAATGATAAAACATTTATGTTTACAGGTAAACTCTCAAACATGAGCCGCTCTGAGGCAAAATCTTTAATAGAGCAAAATTCGGGATCAATTGTTAGCAATGTTACGAAAAAACTTGATTACCTTATAATTGGTGAAAAACCAACTAATAGGAAAGTAGATGCAGCAAAAAATTTGGGTGTTAAAATTTTAGACCAGTCTTCTTGGTTAAAGATGCTCAAATAAAACTTGCTAACCATTTTTTTTCATTTTTACTTAAAAATGGAGATATTTTTGAGTAAACTTTTAAATGATAATTAAAAAGATAGTTTTTTTCTTGCTTTGTTAAAAGATCGAAATTGATCAATTCTTTTTCTATTGGAGCCATAGTTAAATTTTCAAAAGTTAACTTTTTTCCGATTTTTTTTACATATACTAAGTTTTCAATACGAATTCCAAAATTATTTTTTTTATAATAGCCAGGCTCATTGCTAAGTATCATTCCACTCTGAATTTTTACTGAATTAGATTTAGAGATAGCCTGGGGACCTTCATGTACATTAAGAAAAAAACCAACCCCATGTCCTGTACCATGATTGTAATCTAGTTTGTTTCTTTTTAAAAATTTTCTTGCATCTTTGTCAATAAGTTTTCCAGTTTTTTTTTTATTAAGATCAGTTTGAGCAACAGCAATATGTCCTTTTAAAACATTTGTAAAAATATTTTTTATATATTTTTTTTGATTTTCAAAACAGATAGTTCTTGTTACATCTGTTGTGCCAAATTTATATTGACCACCAGAGTCACAAAGGAATATTTCATTTTTTCTCAGGGGTTTTGTATTATTTTTTGTAGCTCTATAATGAACTATTGCTCCATTTTTTCCACTTCCTGCAATAGTATTAAAACTTGGAAATAAATATTTTGAGTTCATTTTTCTAAATTTCTCTAATTTATTTTGAGCATCAACCTCAGTTATATTCAATTTTTTTAAATTTTTTATCCAGTAGATAAATTTTGTTAGTGCAACTCCATCGATAATGTGGGCATTAATCATATTTTTAATTTCAATATTATTTTTTATGGATTTAAGAATATAGATAGGATCTTCTCCTTTTATTATCTTAAATTTTCTTTTTATTATCTTTTCTAAATGTAAAGAACATGTTTTCTCATCTAATAAAATAGTTCCTTTTTTTAATTCTTCAAAAAAATCTAAAATATATCTTGGGTCAATGATCTGTTTTTGTTTCAGTTTTTTTTTTTTTAAAAGTCTTCTAGTTTTATTTTTCTCAACAATTAAAAAAATTTTTTTTTCTTTAGTCAGTAAGAGATTACTATTTGGTATTGGACTAGTTGGACTGTCGTATCCCCTAATATTCAATAGCCATGCAACATTTTCTGGAGCTGTTATGAATAAATAATCGTACTTATTTTTCCTTAAAAAAGATGAAACTCTTGAAATTTTTTTATGGTGGCTTTCACCGGCTATAGTTTTATCAATTGAATAAAAGGACGGCTTTTTTTTAATCTGTATTTTAGAAATTTTATCAATAAGATTTTCTTTTATAAAAGTAATTCTGTTATTTTTTAAAAAAAAATTCCGAATTTGTTTTGAGGTAAATAATGAAGGATCGATTCCTAAATTTAAATTTCTAAAAACATTTGTATTTATAATTTTAAAATAATCTAAAATTTCAAAATTTTTGCCACTCTCAATTCTACTTTGGATCGTATATCTTCCATCAACAAAAAGGTAGTTTCTATTTTTTAAAATTACAGCATAACCCGCAGAACCTGTGAAATTTGAGATAAACCTAAGCCTATCTTTATTAGAATATTCAGAGAAAAATTCATCATTTTTTGGTATGACATATCCATCAATTCCATATTGTATAAATTGATTTCTAAGTTTATTTATCCTCTTTTTAATCATTTAATTCTTTTTTGATATCGAGACCAACCTGGACTTCTTTTAGAATCATCATCTAATTCAAAATCCTGGTTAAATTCAAATTCTTCAAATGTATCTTTGCTATCGTCAAAATATGAATTTTTTTCTAGATTATTTTCTGGAAGTTCATCAATAAATCTCGATGCCATACTATCTATCCAATCACCTTGATAAAATCTATTCATCGAAAAGGAAATTATGGCATTTTTTTTTGCTCTTGTAATGCCTACATAAGCTAATCGTCTTTCTTCCTCTAGACCATTTTGTCCTTTTTCTTCAATTGATTTTTGATGTGGAAATAATCCTTCCTCCCATCCAGGTAAAAAAACTACATCAAACTCTAAACCCTTTGCTGCATGCATTGTCATCATATTAATTTTTTCACCTTCCCAATCTTGATCAGTAGATGTCGCAAGAGATACATGATCTAAAAAACTTTCTAAATTATCAAATTCTTTCATTGCGCTAAGCAATTCTTTAATATTTTCTAAACGATTTTCATTTTCAAGATCTTTTTTATTTTTTAAAACTGCAGAATATCCAGATTCATCGAGAACAATTTGTAAAAGTTTTATATGATTAAATTTTTTGATTTTTAAATCATTCCTCCATTTTAGAATTAAATCTAAAAATAATGACAAACCTATTTTAGCTTTAGGCTTTATCAAATTTTGTGCAATCATTTTCCTTGCAGATATTTCCAAGCTAATTTTATTTTTTTTTGAATACTCATAAATTGTTTTAATTGTACTTTCACCAATTGACCTCTTTGGATTATTTACTATTCTCTCAAAAGCTAAATCGTCTTTTTCTTGATAAATTAATCTTAAGTAAGCTACACAATCTTTTATTTCGGCTCTTTCATAAAATTTAGTTCCACCCAAAATTCGATAAGGCATACCAATCTTTAAAAATCTTTCCTCGAACTCTCTTGTTTGAAAAATGGCTCTAACCAAAATTGCAATATTGTTTAAAGAGTATTTATTTTTAATTTGTTCAACTTCATCCGAGACTCCAGTAGCCTCATCTTTTCCATTTTTGTAACAATTAAGTTTTATCAGATCACCTTCATCCATTGTTGATTTTAAGGTTTTTCCAACTCTATTTTGGTTATTAGAAATTAATGATGAAGCAACAGATAAAATATTTTTTGAGGATCTATAATTTTCTTCCAGTCTTATTACTTTTGTGTTTTCATAAATTTTATCAAATTCTAAAAAATTTTTTATTTCAGCTCCTCTCCAACTATAAATTGATTGATCATCGTCTCCAACACAACAAATATTTTTATTTTTCTCTGCTAATAAATTTAACCATCTACTTTGTATAAAATTTGTATCTTGATATTCATCTACAAGAATATATTTAAAGTTTTTTGAATAAATTTTTCTAATATCCTCATTTTTTTCTAAAATTTTAACTGAGTGCAAAATAAGATCTCCAAAATCGCAGGCATTTAGTTCAGTTAGTTTTTGTTGATAAATTTTATAAACTGGCAATATTGTTTTTTCGTATATATCCTTAGGATTAATTTTTACCTCGCTTGGATAGAATCCTTTATTTTTCCACTTATCTAAAATAGCTAAAACATATCTGGGAGAGATCTGTTTGATATCAATATTTTCAGCTTTACAAATATTTTTAATCAGTCTGATTTGGTCATCAGTATCAACAATTGTGTAATTTGAATTTAAATTAACCGCCGACGCATGTTTTCTTAAAAGTTTAGCACAAATAGAGTGGAACGTTCCAAGCCAAGATAGTCCAACAGCGGATGACCCTATAATTTTGCTAACTCTATTTTGCATTTCTTTTGCAGCTTTATTTGTGAATGTAACAGCGAGAATTTGATTTGGAAAAGCTCTCTTTTCCTTAATAATATGGGCGATCCTACTAGTTAGAACTTTTGTTTTTCCAGAACCAGCTCCAGCAACTATCAGTAATGGTCCATTCAAAGATAATACAGCTTGCTTTTGAGCCTCATTGAGATTTTTTAAATAATCAGAGTTTACCATTTAAATAATTTAATTATAAGTTTGAACAATTTATGTTTAATTTAAATATTTATAAAAAAAAATTTCGAAAATTATTATTATCAATAAATAAGATTTTAGGAAGTTTTTTTGATGAATTGACTAGGTCAAAATATCCAAAAATTAAGCGCACACCTATTAAGAAAAACTTTGTTCGTTTAGATCAGAAAATAGAAAGTTTTTTTGATAAATTTAAAGAATTCAAAAAATACAATCAGAACAAGAATAAATTTAATATTTTTGAAAATAAAAAGATTTTAATTCTTTTTGTAATTTTTTTGCTATCCTCAAGTTATTTTATTTTACCGTCTTTTTATGACGAAGACGAAATTAAAAAATTACTAAAAGATCAAATTTCTAAAAAATATGACATTAAAGTAAAATTTAACAAAAAAATTAGTTATAGTTTGTTACCTAAACCATTTTTTTATACAAAAGACCTGGAAATCTTACATAAAGATAAAATTTTAGGAAATTCCAATTACACAAAATTTTATATATCACCAACAAACCTTTTCTCTTTGAAAAAAATTAGA
>CACHMJ010000013.1 GCA_902580895.1 uncultured Pelagibacteraceae bacterium
CTCATAATACTCTTACAATTTTACAAAAAAGACTATAAATTATATAGATGAATTCCATTGTTATAGGTTCAGGATTTGGAGGAATAGCTGCAGCTTTACGTCTTAAAGCTAAAGGGCATAAAGTTACTTTAATCGAAAAACATCGAGATCTTGGAGGAAGAGCTAGAGTATTTCAAAAAAATGGCTTCATTTACGATGGTGGACCAACAGTAATAACGGCTCCATATTTGATAAATGAATTATTTGAATTATTTCAAAAAAAACCAGAAGATTATATAAAACTCACTCCACTAAAAGTTTGGTATCAATTCATTTTCGAGGATATGTCAAAATTTAATTACTCTGGGGACGAGCTAGAGATGAAAAAACAAATAAAAGAGATAAATGAAAAAGATGTTAAGGGTTATGAAAAATTAGTCGATTTTACAAAAAAAATTTTTGATAAAGGTTTCACGGAGCTTGCTGATGTACCCTTTGATAAACCATTTGTAATGATGCAGCAATTGCCAGCACTACTAAAACTAAAAAGTTATAAATCTGTTTATTCTTTAGTCTCCTCATATATAGAAAATGAAAAATTAAGGAGAATGCTTAGTATGCACCCATTATTAGTTGGGGGAAATCCTTTTACTACAACTTCAATCTATGGATTAATCTTATACCTAGAAAAAAAATGGGGTATTCATTACTCAATGGGTGGAACAGGAAATATAATCAAGGGTTTTGAAAAATTAATGGATGAAGTCGGGATTAAAATAATTAAAGGTCAAGAAGTTACTAAAATTATTTCAAACAAAAAAAAAATTACCAGTATCCAATTAGATGATCAAACAATAATAGAGTCTAGCAATGTAATTTGTAATGCTGATCCTCCTGCTGTTTATGAGAAAATGTTAAATGGGAATACAAGTGATTCATTTCTTTTTAGATGGAAAAAAAACCGAATGGAATATTCAATGGGATTATTTGTCTATTACTTTGGTACCAAAAAAAAATACGATAATGTTGAGCACCATACTATTAAGTTTGGAAACAAATATAAAGAACATCTAGATGATATTTTTAATAACAAAAAATTGAATGACGATATTAGTTATTATCTCCACAGACCCTCTGCAACCGATAAAACTATGGCTCCCGAAGGTAACGATTGCTTTTATGTTTTAGTCCCAGTGCCAAATAATCAATCAAAAATCGATTGGTCTATTGAGGGAGAAAAAATGAAAAATTTGGTTATTGATAAAATGCAAAACGATTTAATGCCAGATCTCAAAAATAATATTGTAGAAGATTTTTATTTAACCCCAGATTACTTTGAAAAAGATTTAAATACAAAATATGGTTCAGGTTTTTCAATCCAACCAAAATTTTCTCAATCTGCGTATTTTAGATTTCACAATAAGTCTGAGATATACAAAGGACTTTATTTTGTTGGTGCAGGAACCCATCCTGGAGCAGGTGTACCTGGAGTGCTTTCATCAGCAAAGGTATTAGAAAAGATTTTATGATGTCTGATAAAAATTACTTATCAGTTTATGCAAAATCTTTTAATTGGGCGGGTTTTTTTTTACCTAAAAAAACATATAAAAAATGTTCTGTGTTGTATGATTTTTGTAGAGTTGCCGACAATATTGCAGACGATAAAGAAAAATTAGAAGTCAAAGAAATTAAATTCAAGCAATTTAAAAAAGATTTTATTCAAAAGAATTTTGATAATCAAATTGTTAAAAATATGTGGGGCCTTATTGATGAGTTTAAAATTTCAGTAAAAATTATCGAAGATCTTTTAGATGGTATAAATTCAGATATAAAAGATAAGGTGATATTAAATTCAAAAAAAGACCTTTTAATTTATTCTTACAGAGTTGCTGGAACTGTTGGTTTAATGATGGCAAAAATTTTAAAAGTTAATAAAAAAAGCTCACTTAAGTCAGCTATTGATCTCGGTATCGCAATGCAACTTACAAATATATCAAGAGATGTAATTGAAGATTCAAAAATAAATAGATTTTATATAAATAAAAATTTTGAGGATATTACATCGACTATAGATCTTGCAGATACCTTTTATAAGAATTCCTTTTATTCTATAAAAGAAATTCCAATAAGTTTTAGATTTTCAATTTTAGTCGCAAGAAGGATTTACCGAAAAATAGGCTATAATATTCTAAATAAAAAAACGTTTGAAAATTATAAAAATTCTGGAAAAATTTATGTATCCAATATTGAAAAGAGTATAGAGACTATTTTTGCGATTTTTGATCTTATAAGGTTATCTCTAAGTAGTATTAAGGAAGATCAGATTCAACATGATCATTTTTTAATTAATGAGGAAATAAATCTAGATGAGAGAATTTGACTATGTCATTATTGGTGGGGGCTGTGCTGGTTTATCTTTAGCATATGAATTGGAAATTCATGAAAAGCTTAAAGATAAAACTTTGGCGATCATAGAGCCAAGAGATGAATACAAAAGAGACAAAACTTGGTCTTTTTGGAAAGTAACATCTCACAATTTTGATGATTGTGTAAAAAAAAATTGGGAAAATTTTTCAATTAATATTCCTAAAAAAACTAACTATTTGCAGTGTAAAAGTTCTCCTTATCAAAGTATTGACAGTGGTTTATTCTATGAAAAAATCAATAACAAACTAAGTGAAAATAAAAATATTTCCTACTTTAAAGATGTCAGTGAAATTAGTTTAAAAAATTCTTTTATTTTTAATAGCGTACCATTCATTAAAAAAGATTATCGAAATCTTTGGCAACATTTTTGTGGAGTGGAAATCGAAACTAAAAATAATTTTTTTGATGATGAAATTTTTAACCTTATGGATTTTGATTGTGATCAAAGAGAAAGTGTTCATTTTTTTTATACCTTGCCCTACTCAAAAAATACTGCTTTAGTTGAAACCACTTGGTTATCTAAAATTAATGACAATTCTCAAAAAGATTATGATAAACAGATAAAAGATTACATTGAAAATCATCTAAACTTGAAAGATTACAAGATAATCTATAAAGAGGAAGGGGCAATACCTTTATTTTACCCAATCGATAAGAACGAAAAAAATAAAATTAATATTGGAACTGCTGGTGGTATGACTAGATTAAGCACAGGTTATACTTTTCTTAATATTCAAGAACATAGTAAATATATTAGAGAAAATATTGAAAATATTGCTAATGTTAAAAAATATAAGATAAGCACCAAATATCAATTTTTAGATGAAATATTTTTAAGAGTTCTTGAAAAACATCCAGAAAGAATGTCCGATATATTCTTTAAAATGTTTAAGGCTTCACCAAAGACTGTTATAAAATTTTTATCCAATAAAAGCAATTTTTTCGAGGATTTGTCTATTATTTTAAGAATGCCTAAATTGACTTTTATTAAAGCATTATTTTATTAGTAGAATTTTAAAATGAATAACAGATTAAAAAAAATAAATTACAATCATTCTTTCATTTTTTTTTTAGTTTGTAATATTTTTTCATTGATAGCTTTTAAGTTTAACACTTTGAAAATTTCACCGTTTTTTTGTTTGTTATTAATTTTAAGTATCGGTATATCTCATGGATCACTTGACAATTTAAAAGGGAAAAAACTTTTTCAAATCTTTAAAGTTAAAAAATTTTATATTTTTTACTTGGCATATATTTTAATAGCCATCATGGTTATAATTTTATGGATACTCGTACCATATGTTTCTTTAATCATTTTTTTAGTGGTTGCCTCATTTCATTTTGGAAAAGAAGACACTCAATTTTTAATAGTTGAAAACTCTTATTACAATCAATTTTTATTTTTGTTAAAAGGTTCTTTAATTGTTTTTGCACCAATGTATTTCCATTTCGAAGAGACAATATCAATATTCAAATTGCTGTTTATTGAAAATGAAAATTTCTATAATTTTTTAGATTTAATAGAGTCGAAAAAGATATTGTTATATTGTATTATTCTATCAACTTTAGCAAATATTCTACTATTTACAAAAAATTTTGAGCTTAAGAAATTCACAATATTTTTAGATTATTTTTCAATTATAATAATAAATTATTATTTTTCTCCATTAGTAGCTTTTACAATTTACTTCTGCTTTTTACACTCTGTAAGACATAGTATCTCATTAATGTCTGAATTAGATAGGGATGACCTTGGAAATGGATTTAAAATCTTTGTAAAAAAGGCTTTACCACTAACAGTTATTACAGCTATTTTTTGCACAATTGGCCTTTATTTACTAAATAATACTTACAATTTAGAAAGTTCAATTCTTAAAATTATATTTATAGGTTTGGCGTCTTTGACCTTTCCACATATATTGCTTGAGTATTTGATTGAAAAAAATGAGAAATAAACATTTGAAAATATTACTCTCTGCGCCAAGAGGTTTTTGTGCAGGTGTTGAGAGAGCTATAGAAATTGTAGAAAAATCAATCAAAAAATTTGGTGCTCCAGTTTATGTTCGCCATGAAATTGTGCATAATAAATATGTTGTAGACGATTTGAAAAATAAGGGTGCCATCTTTGTTGAGGAGCTCGAGGAGATAGAAGATAAAACAAGGCCAGTTATTTTTTCTGCACATGGTGTTCCAAAAAAAATACCGGAAGATGCTAAAAACTATAACATGACTTATATAGATGCTACATGTCCATTGGTATCCAAAGTACATAGAGAAGCAGAAAATTTACATAAAGCTGGGTATCATTTAATTTTGATAGGACATCAAAATCACCCTGAAGTAATCGGTACCATGGGTCAATTACCAGAAGGATCTATTGATCTTGTGCAAAATGAGGATGAGGCCAAAAAATATAAACCTCACAACAACAAAAAAATTTCATATGTAACCCAAACAACGCTATCAGTAGATGATACAAAAGATATAATTCAAATCTTAAAAGATAAATTTCCTAATATAAAAGAACCAATGAAAGAAGATATTTGTTACGCCACAACGAATAGACAATTGGCTGTAAAAAATATTGCAAAAAAATGTGATTTATTTTTTGTAATTGGTAGTAGAAATTCATCTAATTCAGTTAGATTAGTAGAGGTTGCAAAAAAATCTGGCTGCTCTAACTCACTATTAATTCATTCACAAAGTGAAATACCATTCGATTTAATTAAAGACTCAAATATAATTGGAATTTCCTCTGGGGCTTCCGCACCAGAAATTTTGGTCAATAATTTTATAGATGAGCTAAAAAATAAATTTACAGTCAGTATAGATGAAGTAGAAATAATTAAAGAAAATGTTGTTTTCAAAGCACCGAAAAAATTAAACTAAAATGGCTGTTTATACGAAAATAAGTAAAAAAGATATTTCTTATATTAATAGAAAATTTGATATAGAAAAAATTTTAGAATTTAAAGGTATAAAACAAGGGATTGAAAATACAAACTATTTACTAAAATCAAAGAATAAAAAATTTATACTAACAATTTTCGAAAAAAGAGTATCAAAAAAAGAATTGCCTTTTTTTATGAATTTGATGGATAAATTGAATAAGTCAAAAATAAATTGCCCAAAGCCACAAACAAAAAAAGATGGTGGTTATTTGATTAATTTAAAAAATAAAGCTGCATGCATAGTTTCCTTTCTCAATGGAAAAGATAAAAAATCACTTAATTTTAAAAACTGTTATGACATTGGTAAAATGATTGCTGAAATGCACCAATCTACAAAAAAAATGAATCTTACTAGGAAAAACTCTATGGGTGTTAGAAATCTTAATCCATTACTGAAAAGTATAAAATTTAAGTCAAAAAAATTTACTAATGTAGAAAAATTTTTAAAAAATAATTTTAAAGATATTAAAACAAAATGGCCTAAAAATTTACCGAACGGGGTAATTCATGGAGATTTGTTTATCGATAATATCTTTTTTAAAAATAATAGATTGTCAGGGGTAATCGATTTTTATTTTGCAGCTAATGACTATTTTATGTATGAAATCGCAATTTGTATAAATGCACTATGTTTTGATAAAAAAAAATCAAAGTTTGTTTTAAGCAAAAAGAAAGTCAAAAATTTAATAAAAGGTTATGAAAAAATTAGGAAAATCTCAGTTAAAGAAAGGAAATCATTAAATATTTTATGTCGTGGTGCTGCAATTAGATATTTTATGACTAGACTTTATGACTATTCAAATACTCCTAAGACAGCATTAATTAAAATAAAAGATCCAAGAGAATATTATCAAAAGCTTGTAATACACAATAATTTAAGAACTTATAAAGATTATTTGAATTAATGATTAAAATATACACTGATGGTTCATGCATTGGCAATCCGGGTCAAGGTGGATGGGCAGCAATAATATTAGATGAGGGGAAAAAAACTGAAATAAAAGGAAGTAAAAAAGATACTACAAATAATCAAATGGAATTATTAGCGCCTATAGAGGCACTTAAAAAGATTTCAAAAGGAAGCAAAGTTCAAATTTTTACTGACTCTAAATATGTTAAGTCTGGAATAACAGAGTGGATACACAATTGGAAAAAAAATGGATGGAAAACTACAAATAAAAAAGAGGTGAGTAATAAAGAACTTTGGACAGAATTGGACCAACTAAATAGTGAATTTGAAATAAGTTGGAACTGGGTAAAAGCGCATTCAACAGATAAATTAAATAACGAAGTGGATTTACTTGCTAGAGATGCTGCAAATTTATAGTAGATTGTTCAATAAGTTTTCTGCAGAAGTTAAGCCGCATTCTTTAGTCTCTTCTTCTTCATGAATTTTAATAACTGTAAAATTTTCAATAACCATCAAATAACGATTTGATCTAATTCCCATTCCTTTTGCATTTCTATCAACTTCTGCACCGATTGCTTTCGTAAATACTAAATATGGATCAGATAACATTTTAATTTTATCTACAGTATTATTAATCTCTCCCCAGCCGTTCATTACATAAGGGTCATTGACTGATAAACAAAATATATTTTCTATTCCTTTTGCTTTGATTTTATCTGCATTTGCTACAAAACCTGGTAAGTGAAGTTTGGAGCAAGTTGATGTAAATGCTCCAGGCAAACCAAACAAAACAATTTTTCCATTACCTATGATTTCTCTTAAGTTACTTTTTTGAGGCTCTCCATCAATAAGTTGAAAAATCTCTGTATCTGGAAGTTGATCTTTTATTTTAATTTTCATATCGAATTCATTACATATTTTTTAACTTTTTCAATATCATTTGAAAGAAGTTCAAATTTTTCTTTTCTGTCATAAACATATTTAAGACTTTCTGGTAAATTTTCAGTTGTTGATATTGCATCTTCTATTGCCTTTGGAAATTTACACGGGTGTGCAGTTGATAATACAACGCAATTTTTTTCTAATCCTAATTTTCTAACAGCACCAATGCCTACTGCGGTATGCGGATCAACTACCATCTGATGTTCATCATTGATAGTTTTTATCATTTCTACAGTTTCGTTTTCATTAAGCATCTCAGATACAAAATTCTTTTTGATTTTATCTAAATCGTTTTTATCAATTTTATAGGTATTATTTTTTATTTCTGCCATAACACCTTTTGTAACTTCTGAGTTACAATCTTTTACATCATATAAAAGCCTCTCAAAATTACTTGCTATTTGTATATCCATACTTGGAGTATTTGTTTCCTCAACTTTCTTTTGACTATAGTCGCCGCCTGATATGGCTCTATGAAGTATGTCATTTTTATTTGTAGCTACGATTAGCTTATCAATTGGAAGGCCTAATTTTTTTGCTAAGTATCCAGCATAAATATCACCAAAGTTTCCTGTTGGAACAGAAAAGGATAAAGGCTGACCATTTCCAACTTTAAAGAAAGCGTAAAAATAATACACCGATTGAGCAATAATTCTTGCCCAATTAATTGAATTTACCCCTGACATATTAATCGCTTTTGAAAATTTTTCGTCATTGAACATTGCTTTTACTAGATTTTGACAATCATCAAAGTTGCCCTCTACTGCAATATTAAATACGTTATTCTCTTCATGTATTGTCATTAACCTTCTTTGTACAGGTGAAATTTTATTATTTGGGTGTAATACAAAAACATTTAAATTGCTTTTTCCTTTTAAAGCATCGATTGCAGCTGCACCAGTATCACCTGAGGTTGCTACTATTATATTAATTTTTTTTTGATCACGGTCTAAATGGTATTGATAAAAATTACCAATCAGTTGCATTGCGATATCTTTAAAAGCAAGAGTGGGTCCATGAAATAGTTCTAATACTTTTAGATTTCCAAGATTAGAAATTTTAACAACATCATCAGATCTAAAATTTGAATATGATTTTGAAATCATAGAGATTAGATCATCTTTAGACATGAAATCTCCTATAAATGGATAAATTATTTCAGCAGCTAAATCATTGTAACTAAGATTTTTTAGATTATCTAATTCTTCCTTCTGGAATTGTTTAATTGATTTAGGAACAAAAAGTCCTCCATCGTCCGCCAATCCTTTGAGGAAAACATCTTTAAAAGAAAAGTTTTTTTGATTATTTCTTGTACTAATGTAATTCATTTAATAATTCTTTTTTCTAAAATATAAATATAGCAAAAGAATTGAAAGCGCTAACGAAAACCAAGTAATAGCGTATTTTTGATGATTATTAGAAATATTTGCAGTAATTTTTTTTGGTCTGGGTAACTGATAATTTCCATCTAAATAAATAATATATCTAGAAAAATTTTTACCTGTAAATTTTAAGATATCTTCTCTATTTAAACTAAACCAGTAATTTTCATCTAAATCATTATCTGGCTTAAAGATATTTTTTCTACCTTGTAATTTTAGGGTTCCAATAATATTTTTTTGATCAAATACGTTTATTTCTTGAGTACCCTTCTTTTCAAATGGTATCCAACCTCTATTTATCAAAAAATTTTCATCCCCAATCATAATTGGATTTATTACTTCAAACCCAGGAGTACCAGACTCATTTAAATTATATAAATAAATTTGCTTATCAAAATCTATAGACCCTGAAGTTTTAATTTTAAGAAAATTTTCTTTGTTTGATTGAGTTAATTCCACTGGAGGATTTTTTAATGAATTTTCAATTTCTAAAATTAAATTATTTTTCCAATTTAGACGGATAATTTGCCACGTACCTAGTCCAATAAAAACAAAAATAAAGAAAATTATAAAGACGGAAAATAAAAACTTATGTTTCAAGGATCAAATTAACTTCCCCAAATATATATTGCAGCAAACAAAAATAACCAAACAACGTCAACAAAATGCCAATACCATGCAGCTGCTTCAAAACCAAAATGATGGTCTTTGGTAAAATGACCTAATTTTCCTCTCCATAAACATACTGCTAAAAAAATTGTTCCAACTATAACATGGAAGCCATGAAAGCCTGTTGCCATGTAAAAAACAGAGCCATAAATATGATCTGAAAAAGCAAATGTAGCATGATGATATTCATATGCTTGAAGTGCTGTAAAAAATGCTCCAAGAATTACTGTAAGCACTAATCCTTGTATAAAACCTTTTCTATCACCTTCTAATAATGAATGGTGAGACCAAGTGACTGTTGTGCCTGATAATAGTAAAACTAATGTGTTAATCAAAGGTATATCCCAAGGATCAAAAGTCACAATATCTTTAGGTGGCCATACGTTTCCTACAAAATCATTTGGGAAAAGACTAACGTCAAAGTAAGCCCAAAACCAAGCAACAAAAAACATTACCTCAGATGCGATAAATAAAGTCATTCCATAACGGTGATGAATTTGGACTACTGGCGTATGATGACCTTGATGTTCTGCTTCAATGACCACATCTCTGAACCACATATATGCGCCATAAATTAAAAGAGCTAATCCAAGATACATTCCCCATGAAACATCTGAATGCATGTAATACACAGCACCTATAGCTAATACTAAGCAAGAGAACGAAACGTAAATAGGCCAAGGACTTGGATCAACTAAGTGATAATCATGTTTTTTTTCAGCTGACATTTTTTTGAATTATGATTGTTTATAGTAATCTGTCGAGAAAAAAGTATACGACATAGTTACATCTTCTAGGTTTTTAACACTTGGATCATTAATCATTTCAGGGTCTAGATAAAAAGTCATTATATAGGTGGCTTTTTCTCCTGCTTTTAGT
>CACHMJ010000014.1 GCA_902580895.1 uncultured Pelagibacteraceae bacterium
ACTAAATCAAGAATCATCAAAAGAATATCAAAAAATACAGGTGTTAGGATTACTAAAATTGGTAAGATTATATCTGGTCAAAATAGATCTAAGATTATCTGTATAAAAAATAAGCAAATTGAGGCTAAAAATAAAGGTTATATTCATCAATTCTGAAAGTTAATCGTTGTCTTTTTCATCTTTTTTTGTATTGTCCGGGCTTAAAAAATTAATAACCAACAACTTAAGGTTTATATGAGCGCAACAGCAGAAAACATCTTATTATACACAATTGCAGCAGGTTTATTATCCATTATTTATGGTTTCTTAACTGGAAAAAATATTCTTAATTCAAGTGCAGGAAATTCAAAAATGCAAGATATTGCTTCAGCTATTCAAATTGGGGCAAAAGCTTACCTAGCGAGACAATATAAAACTATAGCTATTGTAGGAGTTGTTGTTTTAGTAATTGTTAGTATTGCTTTTAGTCCACTAGTTGGTCTTGGTTATTTAATCGGTGCTGCTTTATCTGGAATTGCAGGCTATGTTGGTATGCTAGTTTCTGTAGAAGCAAATGTCAGAACCGCAGAAGCATCAAGAAAAGGTTTGGCAGAAGGCCTTTCTGTTGCATTCAAATCTGGAGCTGTCACAGGAATGTTAGTTGCAGGTTTAGCTCTATTAGCAATAGCAGTTTATTATTTTTTATTGTTAAAATTTGAAGTTGATGAGAGAGAAATAGTTAATGCACTTGTAGCTTTAGGATTTGGTGCATCTCTAATTTCAATTTTTGCAAGATTAGGTGGTGGAATTTTTACGAAAGGTGCTGATGTTGGTGCTGATCTAGTTGGTAAAGTAGAGGCGGGTATACCAGAGGATGATCCAAGAAATCCAGCTGTAATTGCTGATAATGTTGGCGATAATGTTGGAGATTGTGCTGGGATGGCAGCCGATTTGTTTGAAACTTATGCGGTTACTATTGTTGCAACAATGGTTCTTTCATCTATTTTTTTCATCGGTGATTTAAATATGATGGTTTATCCTTTAACGATTGGTGCTGCATGTTTAATTACATCAATTATTGGAACTTTCTTCGTAAAACTTGGAACAAATAACAATGTAATGAATGCTTTATATAAAGGTTTTATAGTGTCTGCAGTAGCCTCGTTATTAATTCTTTGGCCAGTTACTGATCATGTAATTGGTTTTTCAAACGAATATACAGTAAATGACAAAACTTTTAATGGGAAAGATTTATATTATTGTGGAGTGATTGGTCTTGTAATTACAGGTTTATTAATATGGATCACTGAATATTATACTGGAACTGGTTATAGACCAGTTAAATCAGTTGCTTTATCATCCACAACCGGGCATGGAACTAATGTAATTCAAGGATTAGCTGTATCTATGGAAGCGACTGCAATACCTGCTTTGATTATCGTTGCAGGAATTTTAATTACCAATTCAATTGCTGGACTCTTTGGAATTGCTATTGCTGTCACAACAATGTTGGCATTGGCCGGAATGGTTGTAGCATTAGATGCGTATGGACCAGTAACAGATAATGCAGGTGGTATTGCTGAAATGTCTAATCTTGATAAAAAGGTTAGAAAAACTACTGATGCATTGGATGCAGTTGGAAATACTACAAAGGCTGTAACTAAAGGTTATGCTATTGGCTCTGCAGGTTTGGGGGCTCTAGTTTTATTTGCTGCTTATACAGAGGACATAAAACACTTTTCGAAAGAAGCAGGATCTGCTTTAGAGGGAATAGTTGTTACTTTTGATCTATCTAATCCTTATGTTGTCGTAGGTTTGTTAATCGGAGGTATGTTACCATATTTATTTGGATCTATGGGTATGCAGGCAGTTGGTAGAGCAGGCGGAGCAGTCGTTGTTGAAGTAAGAAGACAATTTAAAAAATATCCTGGAATTATGAAAAGAAAACAAAAACCTGATTATGCAAAATTAGTTGATTTGTTGACTGTTGCAGCGATCAAAGAAATGATTATTCCCTCATTATTACCAGTTCTTTCACCTGTCGTTTTGTATTTCATAATTTTATCGATTGGTGGTCAAGTTGCTGCCCTTGCATCAGTAGGTGCTATGCTATTAGGTGTTATCATTACAGGACTTTTTGTGGCTGTATCTATGACAGCTGGTGGAGGTGCTTGGGATAATGCAAAAAAATTTATTGAAGATGGAAATCATGGCGGTAAAGGCTCAGAGGCTCACAAAGCGGCAGTTACTGGAGACACAGTAGGTGATCCTTACAAAGATACAGCTGGACCAGCTGTAAACCCAATGATCAAAATTACAAATATTGTCGCTTTATTATTATTAGCTGTTATAGCTGGATAGATCAATTTTTTAACGATCCTCTTTTTTTACCGAGGGGATCGTCCATTTTATTTATTACATTTGATAACGCTCTTATAACAAATGACTCTTTTTCTGAGCTTATATTAGTTTCTTTTTGAGAAAGTTTTAGTTTATTTATGTCATTTTTATTTAAAAATTCCTTTTTTACAAGCATTCCTCGATTATCAATCTCTAAAAGTAGAACATTGTTGGCAATTAATTTTCTTTTTCCAAGCTTTAGTAGTTTTGAATTAGATGTTTTACGCTCGAGATAGATTAAGATATCGTTATTAAAATAACTTGTTGATGAAGGTGGTCCTAGAATTTTTTTTATATCATTAATATTTGATTCATTAATTGATAATTCTTTACTTTTGTTCTCTAAATTATGGATTCCATGGTGGTTTACAATTTTATTTAACTTACAATTTGATAGGAATAAAGTTAAAATAATTAATAAAATTTTCATGAAATGAATTATATAAATTTTTATAACAATTTAATCAAATTAACTACAAATAAAACACTATATAAAAGCCTTGATAAACAAGATAGTTTTAATGATAGGCTGCTAGTTTTCTTATTTCATTTTGCGTTCTTTTTAAAGGTATTCAAATCTGAAGAAAATGAAAAAAAATTACAAGAAATATATGATTTTAATTTCAGACAGCTAGAGTTAAGTATAAGGGAAATTGGCTATGGTGATCAATCTATTAATAAAAAAATGAAAGACTATATTAATGTTTTTCACGCTATTGTTTCAGACATCCATTTTTGGGATGATTTAGAAGATACAAAAAAGACAGAAATTGTATCTAAATTTTTGGAAAATTTTAAAAATATCGAGGAATTAGTTGATTATTTCAATAATTACTATTTAAATTTATCAAAAAATACTTTGAATTCTTATTTAAAAAGTGTAATTAACCCATAATTATGGCAGTTCCAAAACGCAAACAAACTCCTTCAAGGACTGGAATGAGAAGAGCTAAAAATATGAAATTTTCAGCGAAAAATGTTGTTGAAGATAAAAAATCAGGTGAATACAGATTGTCCCATCATTTAGATTTAAAAACTGGCATGTATAAAGGTCGTCAAGTTATAGACCCCAAAGATTAAATAATTTATTATTAAGTAATGGCTGATTTGATAAAAATTGCAGTTGATGCAATGGGTGGAGATAATTCTCCTAAAAAAGTTATTGATGGCATTATTCACAATCACAAAAATAATAAAGCAAATTTTTTTAAAATATTTGGTGATAAAAATAAGATTAATTCATTACTTAAAAAGGAAATTGACAATCAATATTATGAGATAATTCATACAGAAAATTTTGTTTTAAGTACAGATAGTCCTTTAGAGGCAGCTAAAAAGGGCAAAGATACAAGTATGTGGTTAGCAATAGAAAGTGTTAAAAAAAAAGAGGCTGATATAGTTATTTCTGCAGGTAATACAGGAGCTTTATTAGTAATTGCAAAATTAAATCTCAAGATGATACAAGATATTGATAAGCCAGCACTATCAGCTTTATGGCCCAATAAAAATGGAATGAGTGTTGTATTGGATTTAGGTGCTAATATTGAATGTAGCTCAAAAAATTTATTTGATTTTTCAATTATGGGTGCTTCTCTTTACACCTCTCTATATCCAGATAAAAAACCAAATATAGGTTTACTTAATATAGGTTCAGAAGAACTTAAAGGAAACGAAATTATTAAAGAAACTTATAAAACTTTAACTAATAAAAAATCAGAAAATTATAATTTTGCTGGATATATCGAGGGTAACCAAATTATGGATGGTAAAATTAATGTAATAATTTCAGATGGATTTACCGGAAATATAGCTTTAAAAACCGCAGAGGGTACTGCTAATTTTATTGTTAAAGAATTAAAAAAAGCAATGACTGGTTCATTTATAGGAAAAATTTCTTCAGTATTAAATTTTTATAATTTAAAGAAATTTAAAAAAAGATTAGATCCAAGACTATATAATGGCGCAATTTTTTTAGGGCTAGATTCTCCAGTTGTAAAAAGCCATGGTGGTACAGATTTTATAGGTTTCTCAAATTCTTTAGATGTTTGCAATAAAATTGTTAAAGGAAATTTGATAGAAAAAATAAAATACAATATTTAGAAAATGAGAATAAATTTAACTAAAAAAGATTTAATTAACCAAATTTATATGCAGTTAGGTTTTTCAAAACTAGTATCTGAAAATCTTATTAATGATTTTTTTGCAACAATAATTATAAACTTAAAAGAGAAAAAAAAACTTAAATTATCAGGTTTTGGAACTTTTTCCATTAGGAGGAAGCAATCTAGAGTTGGCAGAAATCCTAAAACTAAGGAACCTAAAGTTATTTCAAGTAGAGATGTGGTTTTATTTAAACCTTCGAAAGAATTTAAAGAATTTATAAATAATAAAAATGACTGACAAATCTGATAATGCTTATAAATCAATAGGAGAAGTAGCTGAAATTTTAGAATTAAAATCTAAAAAGAATGGAATTTTTTCAACTCATACTATTCGTTTTTGGGAAACACAATTTAAGCAGATTAAACCAAAATTATTTAACTCTAATAGAAGGTATTATGATAAAAGAACTATCGATATTTTAAAAAAAATAAAATTTCTTCTTAAAGATCAAGGTATGACTATTAGTGGAGTCAAAAAAATCTTAAATAATCCAAATAATAACAACACTTTAAATCTTGACGAAATTTCAAATAATTCTATAAGAGGTTACGATTTTAAAAATAAAGTTTTAAAAATTTCTAAAATTGTTAAAAATTTGAATAAATATAAATAATGGCCAAAAAAACACACGTAAAAGTTAGATTAGTTCCAGAAAGTAAACCTGACAGTTCTTTTTTTTATTATGTGAAAAAACCAGCTGGTGGTGAAAAAGCAAAAGTAAAACTTTCAGCGCGCAAATATAATCCAAGCACTAGAAAACATGAAGTTTTTGTTGAAAAGAAACTTCCTCCTCACAGTAAATAATTACTTTTTTTTAAAATTTCTTTTTTCGTAATCAATGTAAGACCAAATCATATTTTTCCAAATACGGTTGGTAATTTTAGGATCTATTTTATTTGCGATAGATTTTTTTCTAATATTTCTTAAAATAATATTAATTCTTTTATTATCTATAATTTCTTTTTTTTTATCCTTTAGTTTTAAAACTTGATTTACAAGATTAGTTCTTTTTTTAATAAGTTTGATTAAAGAATTATCTAATTTGTCTAATTCAGATCTTATTTTACCGAGTTTTTTTCTTTTTAAAGGCGACATTTATATATTTGGATTATAAGAAAATTATTATATTTATCCTTACATGTACACAACAAATCCAAAAATTAACAATCAATTATCCATTTGGTTAATATCGATGTTTTGGATTGTTTCTTTCATGATAATTGTTGGTGGCTTAACAAGACTCACAGACTCAGGTCTCTCCATAACTGAGTGGGAATTATTTTCTGGTTTTTTTCCACCTCTCAATCATAATGATTGGATTGTTTATTTTAATCTTTATAAACAAATTCCTGAATTTAAATTACAAAATTACAATATGACTTTAAATGAATTTAAAGTTATTTTTTGGTGGGAATGGGCTCATAGATTTCTTGGTAGATTAATTGGTCTTGCATATTTGATACCACTAATTTACTTTTCTTTTAAAATAAAGTTTACTCGATTATTAAATCTATATTTCATATTTTTTCTAATATGTTTTCAAGGTTTCATTGGTTGGTATATGGTTAGTAGTGGATTGATTGATAGGGTAGACGTGAGTCACTTTAGATTATCCGCACATTTGCTTATTGCTTTTTTTATTTTATCTTTAATTTATTGGAATTATCTTAAGATTAACGTATCAAAAAACATTACAAACAAACTAAATACTTTTATTCCTTTATTGTTCTTAATTCTAATTTTTTTACAAATTTCAATTGGTGCCTTTGTTTCGGGTATGGATGCTGGAAAAATCTTTAATTCTTGGCCTCTGATGGGTAACTCATATTTTCCTGATGATAACAATCTAATTAATCTCTTTGAAGTTACTGCTTTCAGTGATCCATCTTTAGTACAATTCATACACCGTAATTTAGCTTATTTGATTGGAGCCTTTTATGTTTTGATCTTATATATGGTCTATGTAAACAAGATGCATGAATTATATAAATCTATTAACTATTTAGGAACATTTATAATCCTTCAAATTATATTAGGTATTTTTACAGTATTATATGGTGCACAAATTTATATTGCATCTATGCACCAAATAAGTTCAATTTTTTTAGTTAGCTCAAGTATTTATTTTTTTTATTTAAATACAAAATTTAACTAACAGCTTTTAAATTTCCTTTTGAGGATTTGTTTAAAGCTTGATCTAAATCATCAATAATATCATCAATGTGCTCAATACCTATACAAAGTCTAACATAACTTTGAGTCACACCTGATGCTGCTAATTCTTTTTCATTTAATTGACTATGAGTAGTACTAGCAGGATGTATAGCTAAACTTCTTGCATCACCAATATTAGCTACATGATAGAACATTTTTAAAGACTCAATAAATTTTTTCCCAGCCTCAATGCCACCTTTGAGTTCAATACCAATCATTGGTCCATTTCCACCTTTTAGATATTGTTTAGCTCTATCAGCAATTTTTTTTTCATGTTCTGTTGAATATATAACTTTAGTAACTTCTTTGTGTTTCTTTAAGAAATTAACTACCTTTTCAGCATTTTCACAATGTTGTTTCATTCTTAGAGCTACTGTTTCAAGACCTTGAATTATTGCAAAAGCATTATCTGGTGCTAATGCGGAACCTAAGTCCCTGAGTAAACAAACTCTTGCTCTGACTGCAAAGGGTACATTGGCTCCTGTTAATTCTGGCACAGCTTTCCCCCAAACTACACCTCCATAACTTGCATCAGGCTCATTAAATAAAGGTTGTCTCTTAGGATCTGCGGTCCAGTCAAAGTTACCACTATCAACTATACTTCCTGCGACAGCAGTTCCATGTCCACCAATATATTTTGTTAATGAATGTATTACAACAGCCGCTCCATGCTCTATTGGTTTACATATTACTGGGGCAGCAGTATTATCCATAATCAGTGGAATATTATATTTTCTTCCAATATCAGAAACTTCCTTGATAGGGAATACTCTTAAATAAGGATTAGGTAATGTTTCACCATAAAAAGCTCTGGTTTTATCGTCTATTGCCTTTTCAAAGTTTTTAGGATCACTTGGATCGGCATACCTTATTTCAATTCCAAGTTTACTCAACGTATGTGTAAATAACGAAACTGTTCCGCCATAAAGATCTGTAGAACTTATAATATTATCACCAGATTGAGCAACATTTAGAACTGCAAAACTTGATGCTGTTTGTCCAGATGAAACTGTTACACAAGATAATCCACCTTCTAATGCTGCTACTCTTTTTTCTAAAACATCATTAGTGGGATTCATGATCCTAGTGTAGATATTACCGAATTCCTTTAATGCGAATAAATTTGCAGCATGCTCAGTGCTTTGAAATTGATATGATGTTGTTCTATATATTGGAACAGCAACAGCATTAGTTGTTGGATCACTTCTATAATCACCACCATGTATGGCAATGGTTTCAGGATTATTTCTTTTTTTACTCATATTACTCCTTTTTTAGTGCTTTAGCTTTATGCAAGGCGCACAATATAGTTCAAATGCCTACCGAGTTTGTAGAAGATTTCCTTTTTAGCTGTAAGCCCGCAATAGGAACAAATCGGCAATATCAATATAACAAAAAAAAGGCTTAAAACAATATAAATATCAATTTGACTTTGATTTTATTAATAGTATTAATCCTGGCACAATGACAAAATTCCTTAAAAAAGATCAATTATCGTCTAATTGGTATGAAATAGATGCTAAAAATGCTGTAGTAGGTAGACTAGCCACTGTTATATCAAAAATCATTAGAGGTAAAAATAAAACAACTTTTACACCACATATGGACGACGGAGATTTTGTAGTAGTTAAAAATATCGAACAAATCAAATTTACTGGAAATAAATTTCAAAATAAAAAATATTATCGGCACACTGGTCATCCAGGTGGAATAAAAGAAACTACACCAGAAAAACTGTCAGAAAAAAAACCTGGTGAAGCTTTAAAGCTTGCGGTTAAAAGAATGCTCCCTGGAGGAGTATTGGGAAAAAAACAACTTACTAAGTTAAAAATATATGTAGGAAATGATCATCCTCATTCAGCTCAAAATCCTCAAGTTATACAGTTGGATAAATTAAATTCTAAAAATATTGCACGAAATTAAAATGGAAAATACTCAAACATCAACTAAAGCCCCAAAAATAAAACTGGACTTCAAAGATAGCAAGTATGCAACTGGAAGAAGAAAAACTTCTATAGCTAAAGTTTGGTTAAAAAAAGGTTCGGGTAAAATTTATGTAAATGGTAAACTTTTTAGTGATTATTTTTCAAATGATAATCATAAAATGCTAATAGTGAGACCCTTTGAACTTATAAATCAAGCAACAGAATTTGATGTAAAGTGTAGTGTAAAAGGTGGGGGCCCAACAGGACAAGCAGGAGCGATGGTTCATGGC
>CACHMJ010000015.1 GCA_902580895.1 uncultured Pelagibacteraceae bacterium
AGTCTCAAAAAAATTGTCTAAATTTAAAGAGATCAGTCATGGTTTTTTTAATAATAAAGGTGGGTGCTCGACAGGTATTTATAAAAGTTTAAATTGTGGACCAGGTTCTAATGATAACAAAACAAAAGTTTTTAGAAATTTAAGGATTGTAAAAAAAAAAATAAATAAAAAATCAAAAAATATTTTTTTACTACATCAAATACATAGTAATAAATTTGTTTTCATTAATAAGTATTCTAAATATCTAAAAAAAAAGATAGCAGATGCAGTAATTACTGATATTCCAAAATTACCAATTGCAATTCTTACAGCTGATTGCGCACCAATATTAATTTATGATAAACAAAAAAAAATGATAGCTGCTGTTCACGCTGGGTGGAAAGGTGCGTATAAAGGAATTATTAAAAAAGTTATAGATTTTATGGTTAAAAAGGGCTGCGAAAAAAAGAATATGATTGCGGTTATAGGTCCCTGTATTGCCCAAAAAAGTTATAACGTTAAAGAGGACTTTAAGAGAAAATTCTTAAAGAAAGATAAAAAAAATAAAGTTTTTTTTAAAAAAAGAAAAAACTTAATTTATTTTGATTTATCCAAATATCTTAAATTACAACTCAAATTAATGAAAATCACAAATTTAGATACGATAAATATTGATACTTTTCCCAAAAAAAATAATTTTTTTAGTGCAAGACGGTCTTTGCATTTGAATCATGATGATTATGGTAGAAATATTTCATTAATTATGATTAATTAGGGTTTTTCAATGAAATTATTAACTGGAAACAGCAATAAAATTTTAAGTAAAAATATTGCTAAATACTTAAAAACAAAACTTGTAAATTCAAGCATTAGAAAATTTGCTGATGGTGAAATTTATATTGAAATAAATGAAAACATAAGAGGGAACAGTATTTTTATTATTCAATCTATCTCTTCTCCAGCCAACGACAATTTAATGGAATTATTATTATGCATTGATGCTCTTAAGAGATCATCAGCAAAAAATATAACTGCGGTAATACCATATTTTGGATATGCAAGACAAGATAGAAAAGTTGTTCCAAGAACTTCGATATCTGCAAAACTTGTTTCTAACTTAATTACTAAAGCTGGTGCTGATAGAGTGGTGACTGTTGATCTGCATGCAGGTCAAATTCAAGGTTTCTTTGATATTCCCGTAGATAACTTATTTTCTACTCCAATATTTGCAAGACACGCTAGAAAAAAGATTAAAAGTAAAAAAATTATTTGTGTTGCACCTGATGTAGGAGGAACTGAGAGAGCTAGAGCACTTGGAAAACTTCTAAATGTAGGACTAGCCATTGTTGACAAAAGAAGACCTAAACCTGGACAATCACAAGTTATGAATGTCATCGGTGACGTAAAGGGTCAAACCTGTATTATAGTTGATGATATAATTGACTCAGGTGGCACGATTGTTAATGCAGCTAAAGCTTTAAAATCAAGAGGTGCAAAAGAAGTTTATGTCTATATCACTCATGGAGTTTTAAGTGGAGACGCAGTGAGAAAAATAAAAAATTCAGTAATAAAAAATTTAGTCATAACTGATACGATTGATAACGTAGCAAAAACTAAAAATGTTAAAAATATTGAAGTTTTACCAATTTCAGGGCTCATGGGAGAAGCAATCAAAAGAATTTCAAATTCTACATCGGTTTCAGACTTATTTAAATAAATTCCTTGATTATTTATAAACATGGGTTAAAAAACTTTGTTTTATGAATTCGCTAGAAGCTAACATTAGAGATAACAAGACAAAAGGTCAACTTAACAGCATTAGAAGCAGTGGAAATGTCCCTGCAATAATCTATGGTGGAAAAGATCAAAATCAAAAAATATCTATTTCGAAAAAGTTATTAAAAACCTTTATTGAAAGAGAAAATTTTTTTTCAAATATAATTTCATTAAATGTTGAGGGTAAAAAACAAAATGTACTACCTAGAGAAATTAAATATCATATTTTAACGGATGAACCTACCCATGTAGACTTTTTAAGAGTCTTACCAGGTGTGAAAATTAAAATTGAAGTGCCGGTAAATTTTATAAATCATGAAAAATCTCCAGGATTAAAAAGAGGTGGCGTACTTAACATCGTAAGAAGAAAAGTTGAATTAAGATGTCCGAGTGAAAAAATTCCTGGGAGTTTAACTTTAGATCTTGATGGAGTTGACATTGGAAAAAGTTTTAAAATTTCATCCGTAGAACTAGATCCAGAAGTTGTACCTACAATTCAAGGAAGAGATTTTGTAATAGCAACCCTAGCAGCTCCAACCGTTATGAAAGAACCTGAAAAACCTGCTGAAGCAGAAGCTGCAGAGGGTGAAGAAGGTGCAGAGGGTGCAACTACGGCGGCGGCAGATGGGGATAAAGCTACTCCTGAGAGTGATAAAGGAGATAAAAAAGAGGGTGATGATAAAAAACCTGCTGACAAAAAACCTCCTGAAGAAAAAAAATAATCAACTAAATTGAAAATTAATCAATAGATCATGCTTTTATTTGTAGGATTGGGTAATCCAACACCAGACAGCGAAAATAATCGACATAATGTTGGGTTTAAAATTATAGACGCAATAAACAAAAAATTTAGTTTATCAAAACAAAAACCAAAATTTAAAGGCCTGTTAACTACTGGTAATATAGGAAATGTTAAAGTTTATGCCATCAAGCCTTTGACCTTTATGAATAATTCAGGAATTTGTATTAGAGAGCTTATTGAATATTTTAAAATTGATGCTCAAGATGTAATAGTTTTTCATGATGATCTAGATGTGGAATTTGGAAAAATCAAAGCTAAGTTTGGAGGATCAAGTGCGGGGCACAATGGAATTGCTTCAATTGATAAGTTTATTGGCAAAGATTATTCTAGAGTGAGAATAGGTATTGGTAAACCCAAAGGAAACATCGAAGTTGCAGATTACGTTTTACAAAATTTTGACGAAGATGAGTCGTTAGGTATTGAAAAAATATCTAACCACATAAACGACTCAATTTCTTTTCTTGTTGAAAAAAAATTAGATCTTTTTTCTAGTACAGTAAATAATAAATAATGAGTTTCAAGTGTGGGATCGTTGGTTTGCCAAACGTAGGTAAATCTACTCTCTTCAATGCATTAACCAATTCAAATAAAGCTCAAGCAGCTAATTTTCCATTTTGTACAATTGATCCAAATATTGGTGTAGTCAGCGTACCTGATTATCGATTAGAAAATTTAGCCAAAATTTCAAAATCAAAAAAGATTATACCAACCACTATTTCTTTTGTTGACATAGCTGGCCTTGTAAAGGGTGCATCTAAAGGTGAAGGTTTGGGAAATAAATTTTTGTCTCATATCAGAGAAGTAGACGCTGTAATACATATGATTAGATGTTTTGACTCTAGTGATATTCAAAATGTAAATCCTACAGTTGACCCTGTTAGAGATCTTGAAATAATTGAGACAGAAATGAAGCTTGCAGATTTAGAGTCCATTCAAAAAAGACTTGAGAAAAATAACAAAAAAAATATTGATGAGGATCAAATTAAAATTCTTCAAAGTTGTTTAGACTTGATTAATAATGACCAAGATTTAGCAAGTTTAAAATCAGAATTTACCAAAAAACAACTTAATTTAAGTGGTTTATTATCTTTGAAGCCCAAAATATTTGTTTGTAATGTTGATGAGAAAAGTGTCCAAAATGGAAACGGTTACACTAAATTATTCTTAGAAAAATTTGGTTTAGAAAACACTTTGATTGTATCGGCTGATATTGAAAATCAAATCAATGAGTTAGATAGTGAAGAAAGAAAAAACTATATGGAAATGATTGGTTTAAAGGACACTGGCTTGGATATGTTGATTCAAAAAGGTTATAAGATTTTAGAATTAGATACTTTCTTTACTTCAGGTCCTGAGGAAACAAGAGCCTGGACTATTCAGAAAAATTGTTTAGCTCCAAAAGCTGCTGGTGAAATACATACTGATTTTGAAAAAGGATTTATTAGAGCTGAAACCATTTCTTATAATGATTTTGTTGAAAATGATGGATGGGTAAATTCTAAAACAAACGGAAAGATGAGATTAGAAGGTAAAGACTATATTGTTAAAGATGGTGACGTTTTAAACTTTCGTTTCAATACGTGACCAGATTCTCTTCATACTAAAATAAACTAAAACTGTTAATATAATTAAATAAACTATTGCCTTAAAACCCATTTTATGACGTGTTTCTAAATGAGGTTCTGCAGTCCACATTAAAAAAGTTGTAACATCTTTTGCCATTTGTTCTACAGAAGCATTAGTGCCATCTGAGTATTCTACTAAACCATCAGAAAGTTGATTGGACATTTTGATCTTATTTCCATACATGTATTTATTATAGTAAACACCATCATCTAAAGTCACTCCAGCTGGTGGATCTTCATATCCTTGAAGAAGTGAATAGATATAATCAACTCCACCGCCTCGCGCTTTTACTAAAACAGTCATATCGGGAGGGTATGCTCCACCGTTTGCAGCTTGAGCAGCTTTTTCATTTTCGTAAGGCATCACAAATTTATCCGACAACCTTCCTGGTCTCATAAACATTTCACCATCTGCATTTGGACCATCTTTTACCTCGAAAGATGCTGCAATGGCTTTTGCTTGTTCCACTGAAAATTCAGGCCCACCCTCTTCCACTAAATTTCTATAACTTAGATATTTCATAGAATGGCAAGAAGAACAAACTTCTTGATAAACTTGATATCCCCTTTGAAGTGCAGCTCTGTCAAACTTTCCGAAGGGACCCTTAAAACTCCAATCAGTTTTTAAATATTCAACTTTCTCAGCTGCATTAGAGTTAAATTGAAATCCAAAAAATAAAGCTATTAAAAACGATATTCTAAAAAAATTTTTCACTGATCTTTAAAACTATCCTTTTTTTTCACCGCTGCAAGATTAGGTGATCCACCCAAAATTGGTTCGGTAATACTTAAAGGAACAGGTGTGGTCCTCTCTTTGAATCCTAAAACTGGCAATACAACTAAAAAATGAAGGAAGTAATATGCTGTTGCAATCCTAGCAATTAATAAGTAAAGACCCTCAGCTGGCATAGCTCCGACATATCCTAAAATTAAAACATCAGCCACTAAGATCCAATAGAACTGCTTATATAAAGGTCTAAAGACTGCGGATCTAATTTTTGAAGTATCTAACCAAGGAAGTGCAGCTAATATTAAAATAGCAGACAACATCGCTATAACACCTAGAAGTTTATCCGGAACTGATCTCAGAATTGCATAAAAAGGTAACAGATACCATTCAGGAACAATATGAGCTGGTGTTACAAGAGGATTTGCTTCAATATAATTATCAGCATGGCCTAAAATATTTGGTGTATAGAAAACAAAAAAAGCGAAAACAATCATAAACATCAACAACGCAAAACCATCCTTGATAACTATGTAAGGATGAAATGGGACTGTGTCTTTTGAAGGTTTTTTTATATCAATTCCAATTGGATTATTATTTCCAGGCACATGAAGAGCCCAAATATGTAAAACAACTAAACCTAAAATTAAAAAAGGAATTAAGTAGTGTAGAGTAAAAAATCTTGTAAGTGTTGGGTTATCAACCGAATACCCTCCCCATAACCATGTTACTATTCCCTCACCTACCAAAGGGATTGCACTAAATAAATTTGTAATAACTGTAGCTCCCCAAAAACTCATTTGTCCCCACGGTAAAACATAGCCTAGGAAAGCTGCTGCCATCATAAGCAGATAAATTATTATTCCGATAATCCATATAATTTCTCTTGGTGATTTATATGAGCCGTAAAACAAAGATCTAAATATATGAATGTATACTGCTAAGAAAAACATTGAAGCTCCGTTTGCATGTATATATCTTATTAACCATCCATAGTTCACATCTCTCATTATGTGTTCGACACTTGAGAATGCCATATCAGCATGCGCAATATAGTGCATTGCTAAAACTAATCCGGTTACGATTTGAGTAATCAAACAAAAAGTAAGAATTCCACCAAAAGTCCACCAATAATTTAAATTTTTTGGTGTTGGATAGTCTGTTAAATGATTTGCCAAAGTCAAAAGGGGCAACCTATCGTTAAACCATTTTCCAACTTTTGATTTCGGCGTGTATTCGTGTTCACTCATAAAAATTATCCAATCTTAATTGTGTTAGCATCAACAAACTTATATTCAGGAATTTCCATATTTGTTGGGGCTGGACCTTTTCTAATTCTTCCTGAAGTATCATAATGAGAACCATGACATGGGCAAAACCAACCATTGTAATCTCCTTTTTGATCTAAAGGAACGCAACCTAAGTGCGTACATACTCCAAGCATAACAAGCCACTCTGGATTTTTTGCACGATCTTCATCTTTTTCAGGATGCTTTAAATCTTCCAACTTAACAGATTTGGCTTCAGCTATTTCCTCTTGAGTTCTTCTTCTAATAAAAACTGGCTTTCCTCTCCATAACACAGTTATGGTTTTTCCTGGATTGACTGCGCTCACATCAACCTCAGTGCTTGCTAACGCTTTCACAGAAGCATCTGGGTTCATTTGATCTATCATAGGCCAAATCACTGCACCCGCTCCAACTGCTCCAACCGCATATGTAGCTGTAAATAAAAAATCTCTTCTTTTAGTTTTCTTTTCCACTGTTTATAGGTTCTTATAATTCTATATGTTGATTTAGGTAGTTAATATATGATTACATATAATAAAAAAGTATTATTTTTCTACTGATAGAATGACACATAATCTAATTAATGATGGGCCAAAAATTGCACTATTTGAACCTGATATCCCTCAAAATACTGCTGCGATCATAAGAACTTGCGCCTGTTTGGGGGCGAAATTAGAAATAATAGAGCCTTGTGGATTTTTATTAAACGATAGGAGATTTAAAAGAGTTGTGATGGATTATATGGATGAAAAAGAGATTAGATATTATAAAAGCTCTGATCAATTTTTTGATGAGAAACAGAATCAAAGAATTATACTTATGACTACAAAAGCCTCTAGCCCATATACAGAATTTAAGTTTAAAAAAAATGATACAATTTTATTTGGAAGAGAAAGTGCGGGAGTGCCTGAATTTGTGCATAAAATGATAAATAATAGGTTAAAAATTCCGATGCGAAATAATAAGCGTTCTTTAAATATTTCTTCTTCTGTTGCTATAATATTGGCCGAGTGTTTAAAACAAAATAAATTAATTTAAATGGATCTAGAAATAAAACAAAAATTGACAAGTAATTGGTTTAAATCTTTGCAGGAAATGTTCTGCCAAACCATTAGTGATTTTGAAAAAAACAAGATCAGTTTTAAGTCTACTTCATGGAAGAGAAATTTAAAAAAAGATGAGGGTGGTGGTGAATATAGAATCCTAAAAGATGGAAAAATTTTTGATAAAGTAGGTGTTAATTTTTCGGAAGTTTATGGAAAATTTCCAAAAAAATTTCAACAAAATATACCTGGCGCTCAAAAAGATCCTAGGTTCTGGGCATCTGGCATATCAGTTGTAATGCATATGAAAAATCCTTTAATTCCTGCGATGCATTTTAATACTAGATATATTTGTACGACTTTTGATTGGTTCGGTGGAGGTATTGATGTTACCCCATCCAAAAAGATAATAAAGAAAAAGAACAGTTTCACAAAACTCTTAGAGATATGTGCAATCGACATGACAAAAATTATTATAAGAAATATAAAAAATGGTGTGATGAATATTTTTATCTACCTCATAGAAAAGAGCCCCGTGGAATAGGTGGTATTTTTTTTGATTATAAAAAAAACAATTTTGAAAAAAATTTCAAATTTGTCAGAGACGTAGGTATTACCTTTGAGACTATTTTTCAAAAAATTATAAATAAAAAAATTAAAAAAAAATGGACTTCTAAAGATAAAGAAAATCAATATATTAAAAGAGGAAGATATGCAGAATTCAATTTACTATATGACAGGGGTACAAAATTTGGATTACAAACAGGTGGTAATGTTGAGGGGATATTAATGTCATTACCTCCTCATGCGAAATGGAAATGATATGGATAAAGAACCAATTACCTTGAATGGCTTAAATAAACTGAAAGAAGAATTAATTTTTTTAAAAGAAAAAAAAAGACCAGAAATAGTTGCCGCAATTGCTGAAGCAAGATCACACGGAGATTTAAAAGAAAACGCTGAGTATCATGCAGCAAAAGAAGAGCAGTCTCACAACGAAGGTAGGATAACAGAAATAAATGATATTATTGCAAGAGCAAACGTCATTGATGTTACTAAAATAAACAATGACGGCAAAGTAATTTTTGGTGCCACAGTATTTTTGGAAAATTTAGATACAGGTGAAAAGATAGATTATAAAATAGTCGGAAAAGATGAAGCAGATTTAAAAAAAAAACTGTTATATTTTCAATCGCCAATAGGTAAAGGTCTCATTGGAAAAAATAAAAATGATCTTGTGGAAATAAATACTCCCGCTGGAGTAAAAAACTTTGAAATTAAAGACGTCAAATATCTTTAACCTTTTACAATACTATCGATTTGTTTGTCAGAAATTTTGAAATCATTCCTGATCCACTCCTCCTCGATCAATTTCAGCATACTTCCCAGCTGTCTTCCCTCTGGTATTTTGTATCTACTAATTAATAAATTAGCTCCAACAGGCAAACTTGGCGTAATCTTATTTTTATATAATTCTAGTAAGCTCAACAATTTCTTATCTAATTT
>CACHMJ010000016.1 GCA_902580895.1 uncultured Pelagibacteraceae bacterium
GCTGCTGAGGAAAGACTAAAGAAAGCAAAACCTATAGAAGACGATTATTTAGATACTTTACAAAATGGTAGATCCAAGCCAAGAATTCCTTTTGGCTCATTAGTTGAATTAGGGATAATTAAACCAGGCACCACTATTTTTGATAATAAAAAGAAAATCAGTGCAAAAATTATGGCTGATGGCAGTATCAAACATGCTCAAACTGAAGGCTCAATCCATAAAGTAGCAGCTACAATTTTAGGTGCTGAGAGCTGTAATGGATGGACCTATTGGCATTATAACTTAAATGGAAACGCAGTTCCTATCGATCATTTGAGACAAAGGTTGATTTCTAATAGTTAGTTTTTATATATTTTCCCAAGGTAGCCCTCTAAAAACTTTTTGTTTTTTACTAATCTTTTCAAAAAAATATTTCTTAAAAATGTAGTTAAAGGATTAGATAAATGAAAAGCAAATTGATTAAATTTTGAGCGGTTATTTACCATCTTTATTTTATCAACTCTATTTCTAAAAAAATTACTCTTAGTATTATTCTCTATATTCTCAAATAATTCATATGCACCTTCTATTGATTGTGATGCACCTTGAGCAAATGATGGTGGAAAAGCAAAAAAAGCATCTCCTATTAAATGAATATTATTGTTTTTAGCTTTAAAAAAATCATGGCTGATAAATACTGGGTATACCTTTAGATCCTTAACATTGTCAAAAAATTTCTTATTTATGTCCGGAACTTTTTCTAAAATATCTTTAATAAAATTATTGTCATTAAACAACGAGTAATCTTTTTGCTCAACCTCTGAAAGTTTATATTTCATTACAGCTATAAAGTTTAAATCTCCATCAGGAGATACTGGATAAATAACATAATGAAAATTTGAACCTAAAAACAATGAGATGTTTTTTTTATCAGCTATATTTGAAGAGCTTGGTATTATTCCTCTAATAGCTAAAGTATCATTAAATTTAGGTTTAATTTGATTTTTTGATAACAGGTTTTTACTCTTTGAAAAAACTCCATCTGAAATAATTAAATAATCAAATTCATAAGCTTCATTATTTTCAAAAGCGATTTTAACGATTTGATCTTGTTGTTCTATCGTTGAAATAGTGTGGTTAAATTTTATTTCTTTCTCTAAATCCTTTTTTAAAAAATCAATAAGTGATGATCTTTTAAGAGTAGTATATTTACAATTTTCAGTGTTAAAATCTGATATATTTAACTCACATATCTTATTAGAATTTTTAACTGAGTAAAAATTGATTTTGTCTGGATTAAATTTTTTATTATTTTCTAATTTATCAAACTGAATTTTATTTAAAAGTTTGATACTGTTGACAGATAATTGAATTCCGTAACCTTCTTTTAAATCGATTAAGCTATTTCTCTCAAAGATAGTTACTTGATACTTTTCATTTCTCTTAAATAAATTCGCAATGAATAGCCCTGAAATACCAGCACCAATTACAGCTACTTTTTTCATTATTTTTTTTCTAAATATTTGACAACTTTCTTAGTGAATGTTGGAAGCATATAATTATCTAACTTCCTTTTATCAAACCAATAAGATGAGGGAAATCTTTTTGCATTTTTAAGATATTCAATTTTTATGTTCATATTCATATTTGACATTTTAAAATTAAGATTTTCATTAAAATTTTTTGGATTAGAGAGCTCTTCCATCGGAAAAATTGCTAAATTTTTTAGAAAGTTAAATCTTGTATTTTTTACTAACAAGTATTTTTGATTTTTTTTATAAACTTTAAGAATAAAATATTTTTCTTTGTTCTTTTTTGTAATTTTAGCTAAATCAAAATCTTTCTTCTTATAAGATTTACAATTTTTTGAGATTGGACACCCACTACATTCAGGATTTTTTGGTTTGCATATCATCGCTCCTAATTCCATTAAAGCTTGAGCATAATCACTTGCTCTTAATGAAATTCCAAAAATAGATTTTTTTTCTATTAGATTGTCTTTTTGTATTTCCTTATCTTTTCTTAAATAAAGATATCTTTTTAAAACTCTTTCAATGTTTCCATCTAAAGGAATATAGGATTTATTAAAGGCAATAGCTAAAATTGCATTAGCAGTGTAATTGCCGATACCAGGTAAAGATATTAAATCCTCATAATTATTTGGAATTTCTCCATGATATTTACTAATTATGATTTTAGCAGTTTTTTTTAGATTTCTTACTCTTGAATAATATCCAAGACCCTCCCAAAGCTTTATCAATTCTCTATCTGGGATTTTTGAAAGTTTTTTAAGATTTGGAATTTTATTTATAAATCTATTAAAATAAGGAATTACAGTCACAACTTGTGTCTGCTGCAACATGAATTCACTTACCAATGTATAATAATGTTTTTTTGATTGTGAAACATTTTTTCGCCACGGTAATGTTCTCTTATTTAAATCATACCAATTAAGAATTTTTTTTGTTATTATTTGATCCTTCATATGCAATTCAAAAAATATACTAAGCAAAGAAATAGCATTCAAGGCTTAAGATCCTTTAAAGACACTTTGCCAAAAAATATCAAAAAAGTCATCAATAAGAAAGGGCACGTGTACTCCGAAACTATCAATAATTGGAAATATATTGTTGGAGAAAATTTATTTAAAGTTTGTTACCCCAAGTCTTTTAAAAATTCTAATAAGTTAGGTGTTAGCACTTTGTTAATCAATGTTAAAAGGGGGCATGAAGTTGAACTGGAATATTCAAGAAAAGATATATTGGAAAAATTAAATAATTTATTTGGTTATTCTGTTGTTGAAAAAATTAAACTAACAAGTTTTGATGATGAAAAAATTAACCCCTCTACAAATGATGAAAGCTCTTATAACGTGACAAATCATGATTTTCAAAAAAAGATAAATAGTGTTAAAAATGAAAAAATAAAGAAATCTTTAACGAAGTTATCAAAGGTGTTTAAAACAAAATGAAAAAAATATTTTTAATATTAATCTTATTTTTTGGGTCTATAAATATTTTAAATGCTGAGGGAAATAGAATTATAGCAGGAAATAAAGATGCGAAGATTACAATAATTGCTTATGAATCTTTAACATGTAGTCATTGCGCAGATTTTCACAAAAACGTATATCCTCAACTCAAAAAAGATTATATCGATACTGGTTTAGTCAAAATTGAATTTAGGCACTTTCCTCTAGACGTGGCCGCTTTTAATGCATCAAAAATTTCTCAATGTAAAAGTAATGAAAGTTTGAAAATTTTAAATAGCCTTTATTCAAATCAACAAGCATGGGTCAAAGGGGGGAATGTGGAGGAAATTAATGATAATTTAAAAACATTCATTAAAAATCAAGGCTTCGATTTAGATTTTGAAAAATGTATAAATGATAAAAAAATAGAGGATTATGTGTTAAACGATCGAATCGAAGGCACTAAAAAATTTAAGGTTAATGCTACTCCTACGATTATTATTAATAACAAAAAGTTTGAGAAACCCCTTAATTATAAAAATTTAAAAAAATCGCTGGAAAAACTGATATAAACTCCTAATGGAGTTTAAAAAAATCCAATTGAACGGATTTAAATCTTTCGCTGATAAAACTAATTTCTTAATTGAAAATGGTTTAACCGGGATAGTTGGTCCTAATGGATGTGGGAAATCAAATATTGTTGAGTCCTTAAGATGGGTCATGGGAGAAACATCGGCAAAAAGTATGCGAGGATCAGGAATGGAGGATGTAATATTTTCTGGAACATCTAACAAAGCATCCAAGAATATTGCAGAGGTATCTGTGACTGTAACTAATGAAAAAAATGAGGGGCCAATTCAATATAGAGAATTGGATGAAGTAAACGTAAGAAGAAAAATAGAAAAAGATAAAGGCTCAAAATTTTATATAAATGATAAAGAAGTTAGAGCCCGTGATGCTCAAATGTTTTTTGCAGATCTATCAACTGGAGCACATTCTCCATCAATGATAAGCCAAGGTCGTATAGGTGCAATCGTTACAGCTAAACCAGCCGATAGAAGGGCAATCTTAGAAGAAGCTGCAGGAATTTCAGGATTACATGTAAGAAGACATGAAGCTGAATTACGACTAAACGCTGCAGAAAATAACCTTAAAAGAGCAGACGAATTAAGGCGCCAACAAGAAAGGCAACTTGTTAATCTTCAAAAACAAGCTGAAGAGGCAGCTAGATATAAAAATATGTCTGAAGAGATAAAAAAGATAGAGGCAGGCTTATATTATTTAAAATTATTAGAAATTGATAAAGAAATAAAAATAGAAAATGAGATTAATGTTGAAGCAGAGACTGAAGTAACAGACTTTAATAATAAGATCGCAGATCTTGAAAATTTAATAAAGACTGAAACTGAAAAAGTCACACCATTAAGGGAAAAAAATATTGAAAACTTATCTAAAATACAGAGACTTAATCTTGAGCTACAAAGTCTGGACGAAGAAAACACAAGGATACAAGATGAAATTGAAAATATAAAAAAAACACTTCAAACATTTGAGGAAGATATCGGTAGAGAAAAAGGAATAGTAATCGATGCGAACTCAAATGAAAAAAGATTAAAGGAAGAAAAAAATGAGTTAATAGAAATTGACTCCAAATATTATGATACTGAAAAACAGTCTGATAGTGATTTGAACACCTCTAAAGATAAATTACAAAGTGAAATTGAAAAAGTAAAAGAACTTATTAATTCACAAAAAAATCAAGAAGCTATTTCAGCACTTGATAATTGTAAGCTATTAATCGAAGCATATGCTGGGAGTTATAGTAAAAATGAAAATATAAAAAAAGAGTCTGTAAAGAGAAACGAAAGAATTAAAGTAATTGATACAGAGATAGAAAGTTGGAAAAACCTATTATTAAATTCTGAAAAAATGGTTTCCCAGCTTACCGAAAGAAGAAGTAAATTGAATGATCAATTAAGTAAATTAGACAATCAACCAAAATTACAGGCAGAAAAAAAAGGTCAAATAACTGAAGGGTTAAGAATTTCTGAAGAAGAAAAAAAAGAGAATGAAGAAATTATTAATTCAACAGATGAGAAAATAGAAAATTTAAGATTACAATTGAATGAAATCCAAGAGCAATCAATTCAAATTAGAGAGAGAAAAGCAAGTTCGGGTGCAACAGTTGAGGGACTAAAAAAGAGAAAAAATGATTTAATTGATAGAATTAATTCCGAACTAAATTTATCTGAGGAAAATATTTTAGAAAATTCAAATCTTTTTGGAGTTGAGGAATTGCCCGATGCTGTAAATCAAGAGGACTTGCTAGACAAAAAAAAACAAGAAAGAGAAAAACTAGGTTCGGTGAACTTAAAAGCAGATGAAGAAACAAATAAGTATGAAACTGAAATTAAGAAAATGGAGAGCGATCGGGTCGATTTAGTAACAGCAATAGTAAAATTAAAAGAAAGTATCAATGAGCTTAATCAAAAAGGAAGAGAAAGATTAATTGAGGCTTTTGATAAAGTTGATAGAAAATTTAATGAAGTTTACACAAAACTTTTTAATGGTGGAAGTGCCAAACTTGAATTAGTAGATGCTGATGATCCACTAGAGGCAGGACTAGAGATGTTGGTGAGTCCTCCTGGTAAGCGTCTCCAATCAATAACTTTATTATCGGGTGGAGAACAAGCGCTTACTGCGCTTTCATTAATTTTTGCCGTTTTCTTAACTAATCCATCTCCAATTTGTGTATTGGATGAAGTAGATGCACCTCTTGATGATGCGAATGTCACAAGATTTTGTAATTTGCTTGATGAACTTACAAAGATTACTGACACGAAATTTATAATTGTTACCCACCATGCTTTAACAATGTCTAAAATGAACAGACTATATGGAGTTACAATGCCCGAGAAAGGTATTAGCCAACTTGTAGCTGTTGATCTTCAAAAAGCAGAAAGTATGGTTGCCTAATAAAGCTGATTTCAAATGTCCAAAGATCCATTTAAAACTCGCTTAGAAATTGCAAAAAAAAAGGTTTTTAATAAAGAAAATAAGAAAAAACATAACCCCTCTCCAATTGGTAATGCTTTTAAACTAAGCACTGAGCTGGTTTCTGCAGTAGTTGTAGGGACAATTATTGGGTTTATTTTAGACAAGACCTTTGGTACTAAACCCTGGTTAATTTTAATATTTTTTTTTGTAGGTGTAATCGCAGGAATAATGAATGTAATTAAATCTGCAAAAAAAATGCAAAAATAGATCGAAAAATATATGGCTGCAAATCCAATGACACAATTCGAAGTCTATAGAATTGGTCCTGAAATTAAAGTAGGTGCTTTTGATATTTCATTTACAAACGCCAGTTTGTTTATGGTCATAAGTTCGCTAGCTATTTTGATTATATTTAACCTCGGATCAAAAAAAAATTCATTGCTACCAAACAAAATTCAGTTGTTAGCTGAATTAAGTTATACATTTGTTTCAAAAATGATTAGTGATACGGCAGGCTCTAAAGCTAAACCTTATTTTTCTTTTATATTCTCTTTATTTATGTTTGTGCTTTTTTGTAACATGTTTGGCATGATTCCTTACACCTTTACAGTCACAAGTCATATTATTGTTACCTTTGTTTTGGCAGCTTTTATTTTTATCAGTGTAACAATAATTGGTTTTATAAAACATGGTATAGGCTATCTTAAATTATTTGTACCGAGTGGGGTTCCTATAGTGCTATTACCATTAATTGTAGTTATTGAGATTATCTCATATTTAAGTAGACCTATCAGTTTATCCGTCAGGCTCTTTGCCAACATGATGGCGGGTCACACAATGATGAAAGTATTCGGAGGCTTTGTGATAAGTCTTGGGGTAGTCGGTGGATGGCTTCCACTGAGTTTTTCGGTTGCTTTAACTGGCCTGGAGATATTAGTTGCTTTTCTTCAAGCATATGTTTTTGCAATTTTAACCTGCATCTATTTAAATGATGCATTAAACTTACACCATTAATTAACAGAGGAGGATATAATGGAATTAGAAGCAGCAAAAATGATCGGAGCAGGTTTAGCGGCAATTGCCCTAGCTGGTGCCGGTGTTGGTATAGGTATTATTTTTGGTAATTACTTATCAGGTGCAATGAGAAACCCGTCTGCAGCACAAAAGCAGTTTCCTAATTTGCTTTTAGGGTTTGCCCTAGCAGAAGCAACTGGTTTGTTTGGATTGGTTGTAGCGTTAATCATTCTTTTTGCGTTTTAAATAGATGGTTAAAAAAATATTTTTTCAGTTAATATTTTTTAATCTCTTTTTTTTAAAAGAGGTTTTTGCAGCTGAAAGTGGAGGTATGCCTCAATTAAATCCAGAATTTTGGATTTCACAAATTTTTTGGTTAACACTTACTTTTGGTATTTTGTACATTCTATTATCTAAACTGATACTACCCAAGATAAGTGCAAACCTTGAATTAAGAAAATCGCAAATACAAGAAAATATTGAGGCAGCAGAAAAACAGAGAGAAAGTAGTGAAGCCAAGCTTAAAGAGTACGATGATATTATTTCAAAAAGTAAATTAGAAGCTAATAACATTTTTAAAGAAGCTAGAGAAAATGTGCTCAAAGAAATAAATTCAAAAAAGGAAACTTTAGATAAACAAATTGATGAAGAAATAAAGAGAGTTGAACAAGAGATAAATTTACTAAGAAAAGGTGCTTCAGAGAAAATTAATAAAATTGCAATCGAAACTACTTCAGAGTTACTAATGAAATTAATTGGTACGGAAGTTAATAATAGTAGTATTTCCGCAATCGTTGATGATTTATCTAAAAGAAACGGGGATAAATATTATGGCAATTGATGCAACATTTTGGGTAGCTGTATCGTTTATTATTTTCTTTGGAGGCTTAATATATCTTAAGGTTCCACAAAAAATAAATGAAATACTAAACAAATTAATTTTAGATATCAAAAATGAGATTGATGAAAGTGAGAAGCTTAGAACAGAAGCTAAAACTTTATTGGATAATGCTCAAAAAAAACTCGATACAGCTCAATCAGTTAGTAAGGAAATATTGGCACAAGCGAAAAAAGACAGTGACAATCTTATTATTGAATTAAACGATAAATTTCATAAATCTTCAGAAATTAAAAAAAATTCAACAGAAAATAAGATCAATCAAATGAAAGACGTAG
>CACHMJ010000017.1 GCA_902580895.1 uncultured Pelagibacteraceae bacterium
ATTAACCCTAACAATTATTAAGACTGAATTTACTTTTCTCGTGATTTTAACTTCTCCTAAAGGTAATACTATTGATTTTTCATTCAAAATTGAAAGATCCTCATTTAATTCTTTATCTAATGTAGGTGAGGTAAATCTATTTTGATCTATTATCTCAAAGCCAAAAAATTTACAAATTTTAATGAAAAACTTTTTCATATGTTTTTATTTATGATATAAATATATTTACAATATAATGACAATTAAATCATCCCAAACTCTTGTAGCAGAGGCTTTAAAAGAGATTAAGACCATATCTACAGATGAGGCTTATGATAAATTTAGTAAAAATGAGTGCAACCTAATTGATATCAGAGATGTAAGAGAATTAGAAAGAGAGGGAAGAATTGAAGAGTCAAATCACATTCCTAGAGGAATGTTAGAGTTTTGGCTTGATCCAGAAAGCGCATACTTCAAACAAGGTAAATTAGATTTAAATAAAGAAATGGTTTTATTCTGTGCTGGAGGTATGAGGTCAGCTCTAGCAGCAAAATCTTTAAAGGATATGGGATTTAAAAAAGTTTCCCATATTGATGGAGGTTTTGGTGCATTGAAACAAAGTAAATTTAAAATTATTTAATTCTTCAACTCATCTAAAGCATATTCAAGTCTATCTTGACCCCAAAATAAATTTTTATTTACGACAAATGTTGGGGCACCGAAGATATCATTCTTAAAAGCAATATTTGTCAAATCTTTTAATTCATCCTTGATCTTCTGATCTTTAATACCTTTTTCAAAATCATCAGGTTTTATTTCACATTTTGATAATATATTTTCTATAATTTCCTTTTTTGAAATGTCTTCATTATTTTTCCAATAGGCATCAAAACAGAGGTCAAAATATTTATCTTTCTTATCATTATTTATTAAAAGATATCCCCTCATGAGATATAAAGAATTAATAGGAAATTTTTCGTTCCACACAAAGTCAATTTTGTTTTTTTTAGCAATCAAATTACAATCATTTTTCATATTTTTCATTTTTCTTTCATTGAATGCTGGGGCAGTGATACCACTTAAATTATGCAGTCCGCCAAGCAGAATTGCTTTATAATTAAACTTACTTCTATCATAAGAATTGATAATTTTTTTATGGGCTAAGAATGAATATGGACTAATAAAATCAAAGTAAAAATCAATTTTTTTAGTCATATAGACTTATGTTTTTGGCATAGAAAATTCTTATTAACCAATAAATTAATATACCCAATGGTCCGATTAGATAAGTAATAATTAGTGGTATTGATAATAAAAATTTATTTATCGTAAATTTTTGAGAGTCTTTTACAATCCAGCCCCCAGTAAATAGATTGATAGATATAAAATGTATCCAGAACATCATAAGAAAATTTTTATTAGAAAACAAATCTGTTGTGTTATCAATACCCATATAGAGGCTAAAATTAGCTTCAAAATCATATGAGTTTAAATAAGATTTATATATTAAAAATATATAAGCACCGCCTAATATAAAAAATGGAAATATCGAAGTCACCAAATATCGGCAGAGATTAGAGGTTGGAAAAAAAATTAAAATTAACCAAAATGGAAGAACACCTAAATTCACCCAATAGTAGAGCATATCAATCGTAAAATAATTATAAATTTGTTCGATCATTTTAAATTATATTATATTAAATCTTTCTATGATTCCTATAAGAAATAAAAAAAAAACATTGAAAGTAACTGTTGAGGAGATGAGAAATTTTGCATTTGCTTATGTGGAAAAATATGCACCATCAAAACAACAGCTTAAAACTTACTTACTAAAAAAATACTTAAAAACCTCGGTACCAAATGTCAAAAAACAAGATGTTAGTAATTTAATTGATATTGTTCTTTCAGACTTGGAAAAAAATAAGTTTATTAATGATAAATTTTATTCGGAAAGCAAAGCTAAAAGTATGATTCAAAGAGGCAGCTCAATTAACAAAATAAGAAATTATTTGATAGGCAAGGGTATTAATAGCGAACATATAAAAGAAACGATAAATAAAATTAATGATGACAATTCAGACCAAGATTTTTTTTCAGCAATTAAATTATGTAAAAAAAAAAGAATTGGTCCTGCAAGAGCAGAAGACAATAGGTCCCTCTTTTATAAAAAAGATATATCCTTATTAGCAAGAAATGGCTTTGATTTTGAAACTTCAAAGAAAGTGATGGAAATTGAAAAAGATGATTTTATTAAAATAGTAAAATTACTTTAGTTTATTTTTTTTATTTTCTTTCACTAAAAAATCAATTTTATTTTTTATGTAATTTCTAACAAAAACAAAAACAAGTAAACCAAAAATTGAAACCGAAATAATTATGATTAAAATAATTCTAAGTTGCTCGTCCATTATTGAATATTTTTACTTTTTAAAATTAAACTTGGATTCTTAAAATTTTTTTTTCCATAAAAAATTTCTTGTCCATTAAAATCAGTTACACTTCCGCCAGAGTGTTTTAAAATTGCATGGCCTGCAGCTATATCCCATTCTGAAGCTCTTGGTTCTGCAACATAACCATCATATTCTCCAGCTGCGATAACACAAAATTTTAAAGAACTTTTCATTTTTACATATTTTTTAACATTAAGTTTTTTGTATATTTCATTTATTTCTGGTTTGATTTTATTTGAATAAGATACAAATTTGATCTCATTTTTATCAAAATTTTTTGAGTGATCTAATTTAATCGGTTTTCCATTGATTAACTCAAAAGATAAATCATCTCCGTAAGAATAAAACATTCTATTTTTTGCTGGAGCATAAATTAATCCAGCAGCAGGTTTTTTTTGAATTATCAACCCCGCGTTAATTGTAAATTCATCTAAATCATTAATATAGTCATATGTTCCATCAATTGGATCAATTAGCCAAAAATTTTCCAAGTTTTCTCGTGATTTATTTTCTGATGTTTCTTCAGAAACTATCGGAATATTAGGTGTTAAACCTAATATTTTTTTGATTAAAATTTGGTTTACCTCTAAGTCACCATTGCTCACAGGTGTGTTATCAGATTTTATTTCTTTGGTGAGGCCTTTTTTTCTAAGATCTAAAGATATCTTGCCTGCATCCAAAAAAGTTTGAACTAAATCCTCAACAATTTTTTTTATATCACTTTGAATCATTTACTTTTTTTAATTCTATATTTTCAGAGTTAATTACTTTTTTACCAGCATTTTGAAAATTTACTGTGACTTTACCTTTGATTATTGATTGAACTTGTCCTACTCCCCAATCTTTATTTGCTGGATTGAAAACTTTGTCACCTGGTTCAAAATCAAAAATCATTTAATTTAATTTATATTAGAAATAAGTATAAATACCATTAAATGAATAATAATTTAAACTCTATTGGCTTAAATAAAAGTCCCTCAGATACAGTTGTGGTTGTGGCAATGTCAGGAGGCGTAGATTCATCCACTGTTGCTGGAATGATGAAAAAAGAAGGTTTTAAAGTTATTGGCATAACTTTAAAGCTTTATGACGATAGGAAAGAGGTTGCAGTATCAAAACAATGCTGTTCAGGACAAGATATAATGGACGCTAAAAGAGTTGCGCAAAAACTAGATATTGAACATAAAATTCTTTATTATCAAAACAAATTTAAGCAGGGAGTGATTGATAACTTTGTTGATAGTTATTTAAAAGGTGAAACACCCATTCCATGTGTACAGTGCAATCAAACCGTAAAATTTAAAGATTTATTTGAAGTTGCTAAAGATCTAAAAGCAGATGCATTAATTACTGGTCATTATGTAAAAAGTATTACTACTAATAACCAAACAAATATGTACCGAGCGATTGATGTAAATAGAGATCAAAGTTATTTTTTATTTAACACTTCTAGAGAACAACTAAACTATTTAAGATTTCCATTAGGTGGGATGCTGAAAGACGAAACAAGATCTATAGCAAAAAAACTCAATCTAAATGTAGCAGATAAACCAGATAGCCAAGATATTTGTTTTGTGCCGAATGGTGACTATGCTTCTGTAATTCAAAAATTTAAACCTGAGTCTTTTAAAAAAGGAAATATCAAAGATTTACAGGGACAAGTAATAGGTGTTCATAACGGCATCATTAATTTTACAATAGGACAAAGAAAAGGAATAAAAGTTTCAGATAAGGATGCATTATACGTAATAAAAATAGATGCAAAAAAAAATGAAATTATTGTTGGTCCAAGAGAAAAACTAGGAAAAAAAGTTATAAATTTAAATGATTTAAATTTACTTGTAAATGAGGACGAATTCGATAATAAAATTTTTGTTAAAGTTAGATCAACAGGTAAACTTCTTAAAGGAAAAGTAAATATTAATAAAGATAAAACAGCTTTAGTTAATTTAGAGGAATTCGAGGATGGGATATCTCCGGGTCAAGCATGTGTTTTTTATAATAAAGATAAATTTGGATTTAAAGTTTTAGGCGGTGGATGGATTAAAAATTAATTTATTTTTTTCCACATCAAAAAAGTAAGTAAATAAAAAGTAATCACCCCTAAAAAATAATCCCATTCAAGCGCGTGTTTTAAAAATTTTAAATTAAAACCAAAAAAATTATCACCTGGCAAACTTATAATTGGTATACTTATTGCAGCAACAATTATGAGAAGAGAAACTAAGAATAATTTTAGTTTTAAAATATTATCATTGATATATTCACTTAATTTTTGTTTCAATGAATATAAAGTTGCAACCAAATAAGCTTGAGCAACAATCTCAAAAACAATAAAGGTAAACATGATTACCCTTCTAAAAAGCTTATATAGATCATTGTCAAATTTTACTCCTAAAAAAATTGCATGAATTGTAAGTGCGATAGCTGAGGCGACTCCAAAAAATACAATTTTCTTTTTATGTTTGTGGTTAGATTCAAAAATTTCAATTATTCTTTTGTTAGCTAACCAGTAAACAATTAACAAATAGGAAGTTAAAAACATTGCAGGTTTAAAAATTAAGTAAGTTGGAAAATATCTTGCTGTTCTGCTAATTGAAACACCTCCATCAATATAAGGAAATGGCATAAATATTCTGTACTGAGGGTCTATTAGAGAATGAAATTGAGTTGTTATTAAAAGACAGGCATTTACAGCTACAAATGGAACTATAAATATCCATATACTTATAGATCTGGCCTTTTCAATTGAATTCATCAAGAACTATTTCTTTTTATTTTTTTTCCTAGCTCTTCTTTTTTTAGACCCCATTTTTCTTCGGCCTCGATGTTTTTTTGGGTAACCCATTATTTCCTTTAGTTATAATTTAATTGAAATTATTGGTGGGATATAGCATTGTCCTCAAAAGTTATCAATTTTTTTATGATTAAATCATTTAAAACATTTCTTAAACATACTGCAAAAGATTTTCACAATCAGTCAGTAAATCCACCAGTTGTTAGAGCCTCAACAATAATATTTAAATCAATGAAACACATAAGAAAAACACAAAAAAAAGCTCAAAAAAATCCAGTTGGTGGTCATTATGATTATGGAAGGCAAGGGACATCAACAACTTATATTTTACAAAAGATTTTAACCAAACTTGAGGATAGTTATCATGTATTTACTACACCAACAGGATTCGGTTCAGTATTTCTAGCTATATTTAGTGTTGTAAGACCAGGCGACGAAATAATTGCTGCAGATCCAGTTTATAGTCCAACAAGAATCCTGACACAAGATTATTTGAAAGAGTTTAATATTAAAACAATTTTTTATAATCCACATGATTTAAAAACATTAGAAAAAAGCATAACAAAAAAAACAAAATTAATTTTTGTTGAAAATCCAGGTAGTAATACTTTTGATTTTCAAGATCTTGGAAAAATCATTTCAATTGCAAAGAGATATAAAATTTTAACTGCTATAGATAATACTTGGGGTACACCTTACTATTTAAAGCCAATAAAACTTGGTTTTGATATGTCTATTGTTTCTGCAACAAAATATTATTCTGGTCACTCTGATGTTATGGGTGGAAGTCTAGCAGTAAACAAAAAGGTTTTTCAAAAAGTTAAAACAGCTGAGAAAATTACAGGTTTAAGATTAGGCCCTGATGATGCATATTTAATTACTAGAGGCTTAAGAACTTTGGATGTTAGATTAGATAGGCATAGTGAAAATGCAAAAAAAATTGCAGCTTTTTTATCAAAAAATAAAAAAATTAAACTACTTTATCCGTTTAAGAAAAATTCCACAAATTTTACAATGTGGAAAAAGTATTATTCTGGTGCTTCTGGATTAATGGGGCTTAAGATAAAGTCAAAGAATATAAATTCCGTTAGAAAATTTGTAAATTCTCTTAAGTTATTTGGCTATGGTTATAGCTGGGGAGGTTTTGAAAGTTTAGTTTTACATCAAGAATTTAGGGAAACAGGAAAGAGAAAATTCATGAACTTAGCATCAGATGAACATTTAGTAAGATTTCATATAGGACTAGAAGATCCAAATGACTTAATTGCTGATATTAAACAAGCATTAAGGCATTTGAGATGAGTTCAGAAAAATTTTTTCACTCTAGAACAGCTATAGTAACATTATTTGCAGCATGTTTTGTTGTTCTAATTTCACTTGGTGTAAGACAAACATTTGGTTTGTTTTTTATGGATTTCAATGAAAGTTTGAAAATAAGTAATACAGCATTTGGTTTTGCAATAGGAATGCAGATGTTAATGTGGGGATTAACTGGACCTATTTTTGGTGCTATTGCAGATAAGTATGGCGGTCATAAAGCAATTATTTCAGCATTTATTTTTTATTCTGCTGGAATATTTTTTTTATATACAGGACCTAATACAGGGATCTTTTTTCAAATACACATGGGGTTGTTAATTGGAATTGGACTAGGGGGAACAGCCATAAGTATTCCAATGTCTATTGTTGGAAAACACTTTCCTTTATCTACAAGAACTATTGCAATGAGTTTTGTGACTGCTGTTGGATCGTTTGGTTACTTTTTGTCGCCAATTTTCACAAGTTACTCTCTAAATGAATTTGGATGGAATTATACCTTATTCGTTTTTGGAATGCTTTTAATTGTAGGTTTAATAGCTGCTTACTTCGTAAGATCTCCATCTGTAACTGAAAATGCAGAAAAAACATCAGACCAAACGTTTTCTGAAGCACTCAATGAAGCATTCAAAACAAAAAGTTATATTTTACTTGTATCTGGTTTTTTTGTTTGTGGATTTCATATTACTTTAGTTGGAACTCATGTTCCTAAGTATGTAATAGATAGAGGTCTTGAGGATTGGACTGCTGCAGCTATTTTATCTTTAATTGGGTTGTTCAATATTTTTGGCTCTTTGTTAAGTGGCTATCTTTCAGCTAAAATGAGTAAAAAAATGATTTTAAGTGCAATCTACTTTTTGCGGGGAGTTTCAATAGTGTTCTTTATATTTACTCCAGCTAGTAATATTGCAGCATTTATATTTGGAGCAAGTTTTGGGTTCCTCTGGTTATCGACAGTACCAGCCACCAGTGGAATAGTTGCTCATCTTTTTGGAACAAAATATTTGGGCTTGTTATATGGAATAGTTTTTTTAAGTCATCAAATTGGTTCGTTTTTTGGTGCATATCTTGGAGGTTTGTTTCACGATACTTATGGATCATATGACTATGCGTGGTATTTAGCAATTGCTTTATCTGTTTTTGCAGCAATAATTCATCTACCAATAAAAGAAGAACCAGTTTTAAGATTAAAAACAGAATAAATTGAATAGAGCAAATCAATTAACAAAAATACATT
>CACHMJ010000018.1 GCA_902580895.1 uncultured Pelagibacteraceae bacterium
GTACCAACAAGATCTTTTACTTCCGGACCAAGAATATCTAAATCTTCAAATAATTTATCATCGAGTATTTCTGATAAAGTATTTTCTAAATTGATATCTGATTTTGAGGTTAATTGAGAAAGTTCAATGTTCAATTTTTCACAAATTTTTAGGAGTAAATCTCCATCTATTTTTCTTTTTCCACCCTCAATAAGATTTAGATAACTAGGAGATATATTTAAATCCTCAGCCAATTTATTAGCTTGAAGCCCTAACTGTCTTCTAAAAGCCTTGATTTTTGGTCCAATTTTTAGATTTAATTGACTCATATTTTCTATTAGTAAATTTTGTAAATTTATTTTTACAAGATTTTTCTAAAGTTTACAACAGTTTTATACTTTTTAATAGATTTTGTAAATTTTGTAAATTATAAAATTTACATGGACGAAAAATTAAAAAACAACGAAAATGAGGCTCAAATCATAAGACATGAAGATCTTGCTAGACATAATAGCAGGGGTATCTACATGAGAGATGATCATTGTGATTGGGGTTCAAGTGGAATGAAAGATCTAGTTGAGACACTTAAAGACTCAAACTAATTTTCAAACTCTTAACATTCATTTTCAATTACTTGAACATTACAAGGGCCAATAATGAGTGCAGAAAAGATTTCTTATGATTTAAAAAGATTTGCAGGAATTAAAAGAGACTATACTCCTGAAGAAGTTGAAAGACTAAGAGGCTCAATTAAAATCGAATATTCAATTTGTAAACAACAATCAACAAAGCTTTGGAAATTATTAAACACAGAAAATTATGTTAATACATTAGGATCCTTGTCAGGTAATCATGCAGTTCAACATGCAAAAGCTGGTTTGAAGGCAATTTATTTAAGTGGGTGGCAAGTAGCAGCTGATGCTAATAGTGCTGGAGAAATGTATCCTGACCAATCTTTGTATCCTTATGATAGTGCTCCCAAATTAGTAGAATCTATGAACAACGCATTGATTAGAGCTGATCAGATTCAGCATATGGAATTAAAAGATGGCGATATGAAAAAAGAGAAGAGAATTGATTATATGCTACCAATCATTGCTGATGGAGAAGCAGGTTTTGGTGGACCTTTAAATGTTTTTGAACTTGCAAAAAAATTTATTAAAGCAGGTGCTGCTGGTGTTCATTTTGAAGATCAATTAGCAAGTGAAAAAAAATGTGGTCATATGGGAGGAAAAGTTTTGGTTCCAACTGGTACCATGATAAAAAATTTAAAAGCTGCTAGATTGGCAGCGGATATCGCAGATGTACCTTTAATTATTTTAGCTAGAACAGACGCAAATGCTGCAAAATTAATTACAAATGATCACGATGAAAATGACAAACCTTTCTTAACAGGTGAAAGGTCTCCAGAAGGTTTTTATTATGTAAAAGCTGGAATTGAACAAGCTATATCAAGAGGTCTTGCTTATGCACCCTATTCAGATTTAATTTGGTGTGAAACTGCTACACCGAATCTTGAAGAAGCAAAAAAATTCGCAGATGCAATTCATGAAAAATTTCCAGGAAAACTTTTAGCATATAATTGTTCTCCATCATTTAACTGGAAAAAACATTTATCAGACGATGAGATAGCATCATTTCAACAAAAAATTAGTCAAATGGGTTATAAATTTCAATTCATTACTTTAGCAGGATTTCATACACAAAATATTGCAATTTTTGAGTTAGCTGAAAAATATAAAAAAGAAGGTATGACAGCATACTCAAGAATTCAACAACAAGAATTTGCTCGTGAAAAAGATGGATATACTAGTGTTAAACATCAACGTGAAGTTGGTACATCTTATTTTGATGCTGTTTCCAATACAATAAGTAGTGGAAAAAGTTCTACCACGGCAATGGCAGGTTCAACAGAGTCTGAACAATTCTAATAAAACTATCCTTCTTAATTAGAGTTATTAACTGGCCCAGAAATGGGTCAGTTAAGATTTGATTTTATAACCTTTTTTGAGAAGAACTGTAACTACTGTTATACAAATGGATAAAAATAAAAACATAGTTCCAATACTTATCCAAATATTAAAGTCAGAAACTCCATAAAAAGAAAATCTCAAACCATTAATTAAGTAAACGACTGGATTAAAATAAGTCACAGTTTGCCAAAATGACGGCAGCATATCTAATGAATACAAACTGCCACCTAAAAATACCATCGGTGTCACAAACAAAGTTGGAATTATAGACATTTGCTCGAAATCTGAGCTCATTAAACCTATCAAAAAACCAAATAATGCAAAAGTAAATGCCACCAAAATTAATAAAAATATCATCAGCAATGGATATTTGACTTGGACATCAACGAAAAATAATGAGGTGATAAATATAATTATACTTACTATTAGTGTTTTTGTTGCACCAGCTCCTACAAAAGCAAGTACAACTTCTAATGTTGAAATTGGAGCAGCTAAAATCTCATAAATTGTTCCATTAAATTTTGGAAAAAAAATTCCGAAAGAAGTATTACTAATTGATTGGGTTAATAATGTTAACATTAGAAGACCAGGAACGATGTAAGATCCGTAGCTTATTCCATCAATTTTTTCCACATACCCTCCAATTACTGAACCAAAAACTATGAAATATAGCGAAGTTGTTAATACTGGAGACAATACAGATTGAGTTAAAGTTCTTCTAAAACGATCCATTTCATGAAGATAAATTGCTTTAAAAGCATAAAGATTAATTTTCATTTTTCTCCTTAACTAAATTTACAAAAATTTTTTCTAAAGTACTTTGTTCAGTTTTTAAATCTTTCAATTTTAGCCCTGCATCTTTTAAATCTTGTAGTAAATTTGTAATTCCTGTTCTTTTCGCCTGAACATTATAAGTATAATTCAAGCTCATCAAGTCTGGAGTAAAAGATAAGTTGTATTTTTGTAGTGTTGTGGGTATTTGACTTATTTTTTCTTGTAAATCTATTGTAAGTTTTTTGTGTCCCATTTTTTTTAGTAGTTCCTTAGTTTCATCAACAACTACTATCTCTCCCTGGTTTATAACTCCAACTCGATCAGCTATAGCCTCTGCTTCTTCGATATAATGTGTAGTTAAAATAATTGTAACACCAGTTTTTCTCAAATTTTCAACAACCTGCCACATTTCTTTTCTAAGCTCTACATCAACACCAGCTGTAGGCTCATCTAAAAATAAAATTGTTGGTTCATGAGATAAGGCTTTTGCTATTAAAACTCTTCTTTTCATTCCACCAGATAACTGCCGAAGTTTGAGATCTTTTTTATCCCATAAACTTAGTTGTTTTAAGACTTTCTCGATATGATTTGGATCTGCTTTTTTCCCGTATAGACCTCTTGAGTAAGAGACATTGTTAAAAACTGTTTCAAATTGCTCTAAAGTTAATTCCTGTGGAACTAAACCTATTCTTGATCGAGTTTCTCTGTAATCTTTTATAATATCATAATCATCTACAGTAACATTTCCTGAGGTTGGATTTACGATCCCACAAATAATACTTATCAAAGTAGTTTTGCCTGCTCCATTAGGACCAAGCATTGCAAAAATTTCCCCTTTTCTAATTTTTAAATTTATGTTTTTTAAGGCATTAAAGCCATTGTCATAAACTTTAGATAGATTGTTTATTAAAATCTGATTATCCCGCATGGAAGCATTTATATAGCTATTAATTACTTTAATACAATCAACTTATATGAAGCTTTTTAGCTTTAAGAATAAGCAAAGGCAGAAAGGTCGCTACAATAAAAGATAAAAAAAGCAATGATTGTGACACAAAAGATGGAAATAAATCCTTTGGTACGAAAATTCCTACTAATAAACTTTTAGAGAAATCGGGTGAAGGGAACAGTAAAAATCCACCTATCAATCCAATCAAAATAGAAATATAAGCTAAATTTTCATTAATTGATTTATCATAAAAACTCAGAAAAACAGTTAAGACAAAAGCACAACAAAATAAGTCTGCCAATAAAAAAAGATACAAAATATCAAATCCTTTTGATGCAACAATAAAAGAGATAAACGATAAAAATAAAATTATATATTTAGAAAAGTTTAAATAATTAGTTTTTTTACTCAAATTAAATACTGCTTTTCCATCTAAAATTATCAAACTCGAGATTGCATTAATTAATGTGTCCACAGTTGAAATTGTTAATGCCATCCCCAGTATAATTACAAATAAAGATAAAAAAATTGTTTGCTCTTTAAGTAACAATGAAAAAAATCCCAGATCTGGTCTAGTACTAGGGTCAATTGAGAAAGCTACCATTCCTGAAAAGCCCATAAAGAAAACAATAGGAATTATTATTAAAAAAGAAATGATTAAGCTTTTTTTTAAAGTTTGATAATTTTTAGCTGCATATACACGTTGCCAATTTCCTTGATGGAACAAATTAGTTGCAGCTACTGCTATAAAAAAAGTTAAGCCTGCAGTATAATTTGGAATGTAATTACTACTCAAAAGTTGAGGATTTTTTTTAATCACAAAATCAAAAGAAAATTTAGAACCTGTAAATGAAGTAATATATATAAACGAGATTATTAACAAAACTCCTATAACAATTATTTGAATATTATCAGTAAAAATTGAAGCCTTTAATCCACCATATAATGTATAAATTAGAGTGGACGAAAGAACTACTAAAGCTGTAATCCAAAATTCAGTACCAGATATATAATTGATCAAAACTGAAATAGCAGTAACCTCAGCGCACAAAAAAATGAACATATAAAATACAGTCATTAATAAAATTAGCTTAAATAAACTTTTGCCAAATTTTCTTCTCATAAATTCTATTAAAGAAGATCCTTTAGGGAATTCATTTCTAATTTTTTTTCCTAAGTAAATTAAAAAAAATAGTGGAAAAGCTGTTCCTAAAGAGTAGCCAATAACTGCGCCTATTCCTCCCCAAGTTGCAGCAGATGCAGGTCCAAATAAAATCCATGCTCCTAATGCTGATGCTGTTAAACTAGTGGTTAATGAAAAGACACCAATATTCCTATTAGCAGTTAAATAATTATTTAAACCTTTGAATTTTTTAGTGTGATTTATACCCAAAAAAGCAAATAACAAACTGATTGCAATTATTAAGACTAATGAAGTGGATTGATCTAAAAAAAAAGAATTACTCATTTATTTCCCTTTCTGAATTACCGGACAGGTTCATAGGGTTTAATCTCAGTCTAAAAAGACACCCCTCTAAATATAATACTTTAGTTTTATTTAAAAAAAAGAGAAATAATGTTTAGAAATTAAATTTCTATTTTCTAAAACAATTATTCACTAAAATTGCCATTAAAATCCACATCACAAATACCTCACCATTCGTGAATGAATAATCAGCTCCAGCAAATCCCGCTATAAAATTTATTGCATAAATTATTATAGTTGAAATAACTAAACTGGTTACAAGATTTATAAGTCCGCTTAAGTAGTTCATGATTAATCTTAACTACAATTTGCTTGAATGCAAATTAAATTTCTATTTGTAGGGGAAGATTTTTTTGATGCTGGGAGACTACAAAAGAGTCGGGTTGTATTCAAGAAATTAATTTTGATTTTTGTTAAATATATTCCTTGAATACAACCTATCTAAAATTTATCTTTTTTATACAAGGAGGTAGTTTTAATGAATCAAATGCCACCTGACACTTAGCTGGGTAGCTTTATATTTCATAAAAACATAAACGAAAAAAATAAAAGTCCATTAGGACTTAAATGCCAAAAAGGCGACTAAGGGGAGCTCTTTTGGTTGGAGAACGAAAGAGCGAACCCCTTCGTTTAATCTAAAAAATTTAATGTGGTGCTCTAAATTTACTATGACAAGCTTTGCAATTACTCCACATCATTTGAGTTAAAGTAGCTCTTACATCATCAGCATCCTCAAATAATGAAGATAATTTAACCATATCGTTTGATGCTTTTTTCATTAAATCATTAAACTCTTTTTTATTTTCCCAGATTAAGGGTAGGGCCTCAGTTTTAAAACCCTCTTTTGTATTATCCGGAAAATATTCAATTAAAGTCTTGTAATTTTCACTCATTTCAATCATTAAAGATTTCGCCTTATCAAATTCTCCTTTGCTAGCCAAAGCTTGTACTCTTTTTGCGGTACTATAATTCTTACTAAACAGGGCCTTTCTTCCTTTTATTATTTCCTCAACCGACATTTCAGAATTAGCTGGAAGCGACAATATTACGAAAATTAAAATACAGAAAAAATATTTGAATACATTTATGATATAGTTAATCAACATATGAAATTAAAAAATACTCTAACAGAATATGGAGCTATTTCCAGAATATTTCATTGGTTAAGTGCCACAGTATTAATTATTCAAATTCCTTTAGGTATGTATCTAGTAGACATGGATTTCAGTGAAAAAAGATTAACCATAGAAAATATTCATGTTGCAGTCGGTATAAGTATATTTTATTTAACTGTATTAAGGTTAATTTATAAAGCATTTAATCCAACTCCAAAATTAAATAATAGTATTTTTCCTGGACAGAAAATAATTGCAAAATTAAATCATGTATTTTTATATATTTCAATTTTAATGATAACAATCTCAGGTGCTTTAAAAAAATTATATAACGGTGAAGAGCTTGATATGTTTTTTTTCAATCTTGAAATTCAAGATAATTTTGATTTAGCAGAGATATTTTACGAAATTCATATCCTGGGCAATTATACACTTATCGCATTAATATCTTTACATATTTTTGCTGTTTTAATTCATAAAATATTGTTTAAGGAAAATTTGCTTAAAAGAATTTTATAAAATAATACAAGTCAA
>CACHMJ010000019.1 GCA_902580895.1 uncultured Pelagibacteraceae bacterium
ATTAAGAAATATAGATGCAGAAATTATATCCTTAGATACAAAAAAATTTGAAACAAAAATCAAAAAACAAAAAACACAAGAAACTTTTTCCAATTTATCAAGCTTATTACAATGTTTTGAAATTGGAAAAGAAATCGGTGAGGATTTAATTTTCTTTATTGAAGATGATTATCTTCACTTTGAGACCATGTTAGAGGAAATGATTGCAACATATGAAAGAGTATCATCTCAAGTAGGCAAAGATATTTTTATGTGTCCATCAGATTATCCATATCTTTATATGAATAATGAAAAAACGAACATTCTAATAGGAAATAAAAGACACTGGAGAACAATTAGTAAGACTTTATGCACTTTTTTGACTAGCAAAAAATTGTTAGATTTATATTGGCAAAATTTTTCAAAAAATTGTGAAGATCGTCACGATCCATTTGAAAAGTATATTAATGAGATTTTTAAAAAGGAAATTTGTATATCTCCATTAAAAAGTTTATCTGTGCATTTGACTAATATTAATTCAAGTTACGGTTTATCACCTTTTATAAATTACAAAGACATATGGGATAAAAATAAATAAAAAAAGCCCCTTGAGGGAGGGGCTTTTTATTTAACTAACTAAGAGAAAGTTTAAGGGACCCTTCTATGAGTATTCGCTGAGAATATACAGAGAGCGAAGAGTCCCTTTGTTGTTAACAACTAGTCACGTATTGCGTATGCAATTACACCTGTTTCAGTAACATCAGTACCTTTGGTTTCACCTTCTTTACTCAACCTAAGTCCAATAGTTGCTTTGATAGCGCTAAACACAATGTAAGCCACTACAAATACAAATATATTAATTGAAAGTACTCCAATTAACTGAGTGCTAAAATTTGCACCTGAATTTGTTGCTGGAACTATTAATGTTCCCCAGATTCCTGCAAACAAGTGTGCTGGTATAGCACCTACTACATCATCGATTTTTAATGAGAATAATAGTTTCGTACCATAAACTACAATTAGACCACCTACTGCACCGATTAAGATAGCTGCAAAAGGCGATGGAGCTAACGGTTCAGCAGTTACTGCAACTAATCCACCAATACATCCATTTAACATTTGGACAACATCTGTTTTACCAAAATGTAATCTTGTGATTATAGCAGCACCAATTACTCCACCTGCGCCAGCTAAAAATGTATTCATGAAAATAGTTGACACAGCAATAGCATCAACAGCAGTTCCCATAGCTAGTTGTGAACCACCATTAAAACCAAACCAACCAAGCCATAAAATAAACACACCAATTGTTACTAATGGAATTGATGAAGCTGCGAATGGCTTAAGGGGTGCTGGAGCACCAGACTTTGTAAATCTTCCAAGTCTTGGACCAATAATCATTGCACCAGCTAAAGCAGCTGCACCACCAGTTGAGTGTACTAAGGTTGAACCAGCAAAATCAGAAAAACCTGCTTCTGCTAACCAGCCTCCACCCCACTGCCAACCCATTACGATTGGATAAATAATTCCAGATAAAACTGCAGCAAATACGAAGAATGGCCATAATTTAATTCTTTCAGCCATTGTTCCAGAAACAATAGAAACTGTAGTTGCACAAAAAACCATCTGGAAATACCAGTCTGATCCATCTGAGTAACCTGTGTCTACTGCACTTGCATCTGACCATGGTATAAACTTACCGATATAACCTCCTTCTGGTATACCATAGGCTAAGTTATAACCCACAAGCCAAAACATAATTCCTGCAATTGAGAATAAACCTATATTTTTAGCACAGATAACGGATACACTTTTTGATGTAACCATTCCTGACTCTAACATTGCGAATCCGGCCGCCATAAACATAACCAAGAACCCACAAATTAAGAAAAGTAAGGTGTTAAATATAAACCCTACTTCGGCAGAAACAGTTGTATCTGCCATTCCAGCACTACTCATGTTTAATAAAAAAATTAAACTAATAAGTGGCGCACTTATTATTTTCGTTAATTTAGTCATAAGACCTCCCTGTTAAAGGAAGTTCTTTTATTTTATTAAACGCTAATAACTAACGCTGATTAGGAAAATTGGGTATGCAGTATTTGCATATAGAAACAGCCTTAACGAAAATTTCGTTAAGGCTGTAATAAGTTATTATTTATTGAATACTTCTTTTAAAGCTTTTGCAGGTAAGAACTTTACTTTTTGTGATGCAGCAATTTGTATTTGCTCACCAGTTCTTGGATTTCTTCCAACTCTAGCTTTTCTCTTAGCTACTTTATAAGTACCAAAACCAGCAATTTTTACTGAATCATCAGCTTTTAAAGCATCTAAAATTGTATTGGTAATTGTATCAAAAGTTCTTTCAGCATCAGCTTTACTTAGATTTAGTGCCCCTGAAATTTTGACAACTAGTTGTTTTTTATTCATTTTAGCTCCGGTTTTATTAGGTTAAATTCATTCTTGCCAAAAGTGTTGATAAATCAAGACTTTTTTTAGTATATTAAAAAAAGTTATACACAATATATTGTGTAAATCAAAAAAATGTTGATTTTATTGGGTTTTTAAACTTATTAAATAAATATTAATTAAATAATCCAAGGTCTTTAAGGTCATTAAAAGTCGTAAAAAACATCAAAGATATCAATAAAAATATCCCGATTCGAAAAAAACCCTCTTGTGTTTTTTGAGATAATGGACGACCTAAAACTTTTTCAAAAGCATAAAACATCAAATGTCCCCCATCGAGCATCGGGATTGGAAATAAGTTAACCAAACCAAGACTAATTGAAATGTATGCCATCATGCTGATGAACGCCAAAACACCAAATTCTGCAACCTGTCCTGAAATTTTTGCTATCCTGATTGGCCCTCCAAGTTGAGAGGTATCAGCTTTACCAAAAATCATTGCTCCAATATATTTCAAAGAAGAAATTCCTACATAATAAACTTCATGAGCGGCATGATATATAGCTTTTGCTGGCCCTAATTTAACGTGATTAATCTCGTTATTATAAGCACCTAATTTTATACCAACTATTCTTTTGTTAAGTTTGTTTCCCAAATTATCCTCACCTGGAACAATGTTAGGTTTTACTTTTAAAATTAGCTCATCATATGAACGTTTCACTTTAAAATCTATAATTTCATCAGTAGACATAGTAATGAATTTAGATACATCCATAATACTTTCAACTTTGTTGCCATCTATTTCTAAAATTACGTCATTTTGTTTTAATCCTCCAGCCATTGCAGGGCTATCTTTCTGAACTTCATTGATGACGGCTGGTGTAAAATCTTTACCAACAAAAGTATAAATTGAGAAGAAAATTACTAAAGCTAATAAAAAATTTGCTAAAGGACCACCAAAAACAATTAAACTTCTTTGATACAGTGGTTTAAGAGTAAATAATTTTTTTTGGTCCTCTTCACTATATTTTTCTAAAATTTCTTTATGATCCGCTTGAGAATATACATTTCTATCTCCAAAAAATTTTACGTATCCTCCTAGAGGTATCCAGCATATTTTCCACCTTGTCCCAGATTTATCATTCCAACCAAAAATTTCCTTACCAAATCCTATAGAGAAATCAGTGACACCCACTCCAAATTTTTTAGCAAAGTAATAATGACCATATTCATGAATAAAGACGACAATTAAAATTAGAACAATAAAAGGTAAAATATAACTTAGCATTTTAAAATCAATTTATACTATCCATCCAATTTTTTAACTCAATCATTCTTTGAGACTTATTTGACACAGCAATTTCTTTTTTTATAAATAATATGTGATTTTTAATTTCTTCCTCATCTCTAAATACTTTTCTTGTTTGAATTAGTCTGTCTTTCCTAAACTCAATTAAACTTATCATTTTCTCATAAGTAATTTCAGGATGATACTGTAACCCATAAATTTTCGATTTTCCAACTGTGAAATATGAACTTTGTACTTTATTAATTTTATTTGATGCTAAACAAATTCCGTTTGATGGTAATTTTACTACTTCATCAAAATTAAACGCTGGAGAATTAAAATTATTATTCTTATTCTTATAAATAGAATTATTTAATCCTTCATTATTAATTATGATCTCATTTGCTATTCCTATATGAGATTTTTCTGCTTTTTTTACCTCTCCTCCGGCAGCAGTTACTGCAACTTGCATTCCCCAACAAATCGCTAAAATATTTTTAACTTGTTTTTGGCATTCTCTCATAAATTCAATTTGTCTTTTTATCTCTGGTGTATTGTTATAGATGTTCAAACTACTTCCACCCCAAATTAATCCATCATATTTTGGAAGTTTATTTTTAACCTCATCTAAATTTTGATCCGAGGATGGATTAATAACATCAAAATGATAATTATTATTAAATACATTAAGACTATCTTTTAAACTCTCAGTATGTGTTTGGATACCTACTTTTAAAAAATTTTGATTTTCCTCTTTTAAATTTCCTTCAACTATTAAAATATTAAGATTTTTCATTTAAAACAAATTACCAGACATGCTGTGTTGATACATTATTTTCATGTCTTCAATGCTCAATTTTTTTGGATTACCGTTCGTTGATGGATCCTCTAAAGCCATTTTTGATAAACGATCAATTTGTAAATCTTTTTCATTTATGACACTTGATAATTTATGTGGAATTTCAAATTTTTCTCTTAAATCTAAAATCCATTTTAAAAAACCATCGAAAGATTTATCTTTTAATTCAAGATATTCTGAAATCTTTGCAACTTTACTCTCAATCACATTTCTGTTGAAAGTTAAAACATACGGCATGAAAATTGCATTTGAAAGACCATGATGAAGGTTATTTAGAGCATTTACTGGATGGCTCAAAGAATGAATTGCGCCTAAGCCTTTTTGGAATGCGGTTGAACCCATACTTGCAGCAGTAAGCATGTTCATTCTGGCCTCAAGATTAGATCCATTTTCATATGCCTCTGGTAACCATTTAAAAATTAATTTCATACCTTCTAAAGCTATTCCATCAGCCATTGGATGATAACCTGGGGCACAAAATGCCTCTAGATTATGAGCTAATGCATCCATGCCTGTTGCGGCTGTCATTTTTTTGGGTAAATCTTTTGTCAAAACTGGGTCTAAAATGACTATGGACGGTAAAAATTTTGGATGGAATATAATTTTTTTAACTCCTAGCTCTTCATTCAAAATAACAGATGCTCTCCCCGTTTCAGAACCTGTTCCAGCCGTAGTGGGTACTGCTATAATGGGAGCAATATTATTTGGATCAGCCTTAGTCCAGTTATCGCCAACATCCTCAAAGTCCCAGAGTGATAAAGTTTGACCTATCATGAATGCAATTGCTTTTCCCACATCAAGACCGCTTCCACCACCAAAAGCAATCACACCATCACAATTTTTTTCTTTATAATGTTTTACACCATCACTTACATTTTTACCTGTTGGATTACCAATCACATCATGAAATAATTCGGCTGATAAATTATTACTTTTTAAATGTGACAAAGCATCTTTAACAATAGTTGATTGTCCAAGTCCTTTGTCAGTCACTAATAAAGGTTTTTTTATATTTAAATTTTTACAAGCTATGCTTAAATCTTTAATTCTATTTTCACCCACCCACATTGAAGTAGGATAATTCCAATTAAACTTTTTCATAAATTTTTAGTTAATAATATCTGATATTTTTGAAATTTGACCAATCTTAAAAATAAGTGCATCCTCTTTATTAAATCCATATTTTTCAGCATTATCTTTAAATCTTATTGGTGGTTCCATAATTGGTTCTAAAGATAATACAAATGTTCCCCAGTGCATACCTAGTACCTTTTTACT
>CACHMJ010000020.1:0-2500 GCA_902580895.1 uncultured Pelagibacteraceae bacterium
TTGTTATAAGCTTGATTTCCCACGGTTTTAGCCTATAAGCATCGAACTTCTCAACAAAAATATTCTAAAAGTATTAAATTTGTTGGGATTATTGAGTTCTTAACTCAATTAGCTATTTTAAAAGTAAATATTTAAGAAGAGAAGTGTGGACGGTTAAGGTTACCAAAATTTGTCGTACACACTTCAACATTATATAAATTTTATTCTTAGAATTTATATAGAAGCTAGTGTGCGCCGTTTTTAAACTTGAGAGTTTGATCATGGCTCAGAACGTACGCTGGCGGCACGCCTAACACATGCAAGTCGAACGAAGTAGCAATACTTAGTGGCAGACGGGTGAGTAACATGTAGGTATCTACCCTTTGGCCTGGAATAACACGAGGAAACTTGTGCTAATACTGGATAAGTCTTTACGGAGAAAGCTTTATGCACCATTGGATGAGCCTGCACTTGATTAGTTTGTTGGTAGGGTAATGGCCTACCAAGACTTTGATCAATAGCTGATTTGAGAGGATGATCAGCCACATTGGGACTGAGACACGGCCCAAACTCCTACGGGAGGCAGCAGTGGGGAATCTTGCACAATGGAGGAAACTCTGATGCAGCGATGCCGCGTGAGTGAAGAAGGCCTTTGGGTTGTAAAGCTCTTTCGTCGGGGAAGAAAATGACTGTACCCGAATAAGAAGGTCCGGCTAACTTCGTGCCAGCAGCCGCGGTAATACGAAGGGACCTAGCGTAGTTCGGAATTACTGGGCTTAAAGAGTTCGTAGGTGGTTGAAAAAGTTGGTGGTGAAATCCCAGAGCTTAACTCTGGAACTGCCATCAAAACTTTTCAGCTAGAGTTTGATAGAGGAAAGCAGAATTTCTAGTGTAGAGGTGAAATTCGTAGATATTAGAAAGAATACCAATTGCGAAGGCAGCTTTCTGGATCATTACTGACACTGAGGAACGAAAGCATGGGTAGCGAAGAGGATTAGATACCCTCGTAGTCCATGCCGTAAACGATGTGTGTTAGACGTTGGAAATTTATTTTCAGTGTCGCAGCGAAAGCGATAAACACACCGCCTGGGGAGTACGACCGCAAGGTTAAAACTCAAATGAATTGACGGGGACCCGCACAAGTAGTGGAGCATGTGGTTTAATTCGAAGATACGCGCAGAACCTTACCAACACTTGACATGTTCGTCGCGACTTTAAGAGATTAAAGTTTTCGGTTCGGCCGGACGAAACACAGGTGCTGCATGGCTGTCGTCAGCTCGTGTCGTGAGATGTTGGGTTAAGTCCCGCAACGAGCGCAACCCTCACTTTTAGTTGCCATCATTAAGTTGGGCACTCTGAAAGAACTGCCAGTGATAAGCTGGAGGAAGGTGGGGATGACGTCAAGTCCTCATGGCCCTTACGTGTTGGGCTACACACGTGCTACAATGGTATCTACAACAGGAAGCGAAACGGCGACGTTAAGCAAATCCTTAAAAGATACCTCAGTTCGGATTGTACTCTGCAACTCGAGTACATGAAGCTGGAATTACTAGTAATCGTGGATCAGCGTGCCACGGTGAATGCGTTCCCGGGTCTTGTACACACCGCCCGTCACACCATGGGAGTTGGTTCTACCTTAAGGCAAGGTTTAAAACCCTTGACCACGGTATAGTCAGCGACTGGGGTGAAGTCGTAACAAGGTAGCCGTAGGGGAACCTGCGGCTGGATTACCTCCTTTCTAAGGATGAATAAAAATTATTTTTTATTCTAAATAATATACACGGTTAATGTTGACCGTCCTCATTTCTCTTCTTGAATTAGTGTTTCTCTTGCATGGGGGCCGGTAGCTCAGTTGGTTAGAGCACACCCTTGATAAGGGTGGGGTCGAAAGTTCGAGTCTTTCTCGGCCCACCATAGATTAAGGGGGATTAGCTCAGCTGGGAGAGCGCCTGATTTGCATTCAGGAGGTCAGCGGTTCGATCCCGCTATCCTCCACCAAACACATAGCTATAAAAATTGTGAATAAAATAATAATTAATATCAATATCTATATCCGAACATTAGTAATGTTATTAGCTAATGTTCAAACAAAAATTTAATTCAACACAGAATTTTTTTCTGTGCATAAATTAAGCGTTTAAGGGCGTGTAGCGGATGCCTTGGCACTGAAAGCCGATGAAGGACGTGATATACTGCGATAAGTTTCGGGGAGCTGTATGTAAGTTTTGATCCGAAAATTTCCGAATGGGGAAACCCACCACTTTATGTGGTACTTTAAATTGAATACATAGATTTAAAGAGACAACCTGGAGAACTGAAACATCTAAGTAACCAGAGGAATAGAAATCAATTGAGATTCCGTTAGTAGTGGCGAGCGAAAGCGGAACAGGCCTGTAATTTTATTAAAAAAATTTGAATAGTTTGGAAAAGCTAACCAAAGAGGGTGATAGTCCCGTATAAGTAATGTTTAATAAAATTCTTGAGTAAAGCGGGACACGTGAAATCCTGCTCGAATATAGGG
>CACHMJ010000021.1 GCA_902580895.1 uncultured Pelagibacteraceae bacterium
CTTACTTATCTTTAATTCATACTCAAGTCATTAACGCGTCTCTTTTTAATACGGCTATTCCAGCTATAATAATTTTACTTTGTTTTTTATTTAAAGTTGAACAAACTAATAAGTTTCAAATCTTAGGTCTTATCATTTCAGTAGGTGGCATTCTATCAATTATTACTCAACTTAATTTAAATATTCTGTTTTCACTAAATTTTAATAAAGGTGATTTAATAATGATAGGTGGCGTTATCACTTGGGGAGTTTATTCAACTCTTTTAAAGAAAAAAAAATTTAATTTACCATTACTGACCTTGGTGCACGTTATCTGCACATTTGGTTTGATATGTGTTTTTCCACAATTTTTATATGAGTACTCAAATGGACAATTAATAAATTTTGATATTAATATAGTTTATACTTTAATATTTTTAGCTCTTTTCCCTAGTATAGGTTCTTATTATTGTTGGGCAGGTGCGGTATCTATAATTGGGGCCAATAGAGCTGGAATATTTTTGTCTTTAATTCCTTTATTCAGCACAATAATGGCAATATTTTTTTATAATGAGAAATTTCAACTTTTTCACTTGATTGGAGCGATTTTGATTATATTAGGTTTATTTCTATCAAATAAGGAAATTAATAATGCTTAAAGTTGCTATATTAGATGATTATCAAAATGTTTCACAACAATTCGTTGATATTGAAAAACTTTCAGGAAAATATGAAATCAAAATTTTTAGTGAACCTTTTGAAAATGAGGCTGATGCTTTAGATAAACTTTCAGAATTTGAAGCCTTATTAATTATGAGAGAAAGAACTCCTATCACGAAAAACATAATAGAAAATTTAACTAACTTAAAATTTATTATAACAAGTGGATTGACTAATGAGAGTATTGATTTAGTTGCAGCAAAAAAAAAGGGGATTATTGTTTGTGGAACAGAAAGCAATGCAAATGCCACACCTGAATTAACCTGGACTTTGATCTTAGGACTTGCAAGAAATTTAAAGGAAGAGATTGACAATATGTATCAAGGTTATTGGCAAACTACTATTGGAGTTGAGCTTAAAGGAAAAATTTTAGGACTAATTGGATTAGGTAAAGTAGGATCACAAGTTGCAAAAATTGGTAAAGCTTTTGGAATGCAAGTTATGGCATGGAGTGAAAACTTGAATTTAGAAATTTGTAAAGAGCTAGATGTTCTTCCTTGCACAAAAGAAGATTTATTAAAAAATTCAGATTTTTTGTCAATTCATGTTCAAGGAGGAGAAAGATATAAAAATTGTATTACTCTAAAAGAGTTGGATAAAATGAAAAAAACATCATTTTTGATCAACACCTCACGTGGCCCAATTATAAATGAGGATGATTTAATTATTGCTTTATCAACGAATGAAATTGCCGGAGCTGGTATTGATGTATTTGAAAAGGAACCACTGGCCGAAAATAATAAATTGAGATTTTTACCTAATGCTTTATTAACTCCACATATCGGTTATGTAACAGAAGAAAATTACAATATTTTCTATAATCAAATGATCGAGGCTTTGGAGTCATGCGTAAATAATAATCCAATTAGAATTCTTAAATGAGGCCAAGAAGCTTAAAATTTCTCCTGAATTCAAGAAGTTCTTTCTTAAGAAAAGTTTACTTTTTTTACAATATTTATTTAAGAAATTTTAAATATCTAAAAGGGGGCTCTCAATTCAATGAGGATATTTATCTGAGTAGTTTTTTTGATAAAGATTATGTAGGTAAATTTGTAGATTTAGGGTGTTTTCACCCAACAAGGGACAATAATACATTTCGATTTTATAAAAAAAACTGGACAGGAATAAATGTTGATTTAAATCCGATTACAATTGAATTGTTTAATTTTTTTAGATCAAAAGATATTAATATCAATTGTGCCATCAGTGATAAAAAAACCTCTAAGAAGTTGTATTTTATTGATAATTTATCTCCACTGAATACTTTAGATCAAAATCACCTAAGATTTTTAAAAAAAAATTTCCTTTTTAAAAATAAAGATTTTAAAGAAAAAAAAATCAAAACAGAAAATATTAATAATATTTTAACAAAACATAAGTTTAACAAAGTTGATTTTTTGAATATTGACTTAGAGGGTTTAGAGTATGAAGTTATTAAAAGTATTAATTTCAAGAAGTTTAAAATAAAGTTAATTTGTGTAGAAATTCTAAACCATAATAAACTTTCAAAAAACAAAAGTAAAAAAATTCGTCAAATTTTAAAAAAAAATAATTTCAAATATTTGAAAAAAATTGGTGTGAATTCAATTTTTAAAAATAATTCTTCTTGATATATCATGGAACTTCCTATTGTTAATCACAAAGACTACTTTGCTAAAATTGGTGATGATCACCGATTTCCAATTAACAAATTTGGAGCATTAGCAGACTATTTATTAAAAGAAAAAGTAGTTAATAAGTTTCATATACCTTACCCTTGCTCTGATGAAACCTTAAAAAGAGCTCATTCTGAAAATTATATTAAACAAATCAAAAATAAAACTCTCGATAAAAATGCAATTAAAAAAATTGGCTTTCCATTAATTGATAGTGTTATTCAAAGATCTTTAATTGCAACTGGAGGAACGGTATTAGCATCTAAACTTGCAATTAATTACGGCTTAGCTTGTAATACTGCTGGTGGAAGCCATCATGCTAATTTTGATAGTGGAGCTGGTTATTGTGTGTTTAATGATGTAGCTGTTGCATCCCAATATTTACTTGACAGAGGTTTAGCTGGAAGAATTTTAATATTAGATCTTGATGTTCATCAAGGAAATGGAAATTCTGATATCTTCAAAGATAATAGAAATGTGTTTACTTTTAGCATGCATTCAAAATCAAATTATCCTTTAAAAAAATCACTAAGCGATCTTGATGTAGAACTTAATGACAATATGGAAGACCATGATTATGTAAAAATTTTAAAATACTATTTAAATCTACTTAATGAAGAAAACTTTGATTTTGTTTTTTACATAGCAGGGGTTGATATTCATTTTAATGATCGTCTAGGTAAACTTAAAATTTCTGATGATGGAATTAAGAAGAGAGATGAGATTGTAACAGAAAATTTTTTTTCAAAAGGTATACCTCTATGTGGTGTTTTAGGAGGTGGTTATAACAAAGATTTCAGTAAACTCGTCGAATTACACTCTATTTTACATCAATCTTGTGCTAAACTGATTTAAAAAATGAATAAAAAAAATCCTAATTTAACCGCTGATCAAAAGTTAGTTATGTTTGAAGATGGAACTGAGCCTCCTGGTTCAAGTGAATTAAATAATGAAAAACGTGAAGGCAATTATCACTGTGCTAATTGTGATGTTAAGTTATTTTCATCTGAAACTAAGTATGAAAGTGGATCTGGTTGGCCATCTTTCTTTCAGTCATTACCTGACGTTTTTAACTCTAAAACAGATTATCTACTTGGTTATCCACGAACAGAGTATCATTGTAAAAATTGTGGCGCTCACCATGGTCATATATTTGACGATGGACCTAAACCAACTGGAAAAAGATACTGTAATAATGGTATATGTTTAGTTTTTAAGAGTGAAAATTAAATATTTTTTTAGAGAATTTTAGTGAATCTTCTAAAACAATTTTTATTCTTTTTAACCCCAATTATTTTTTCTCACTCAACCAATAATAGATACTTAAAGTGGTTAAAAAATCGTTGATAATACTATGTTTTTTTGTGATAATTTTGCAACAAATTAGTATAATTTAATTTTTAGTTAAATAAAATTACACAATTTTTATAAAATAATGCTAATAAATCAGCATTAATATATTAATTAATAAGTTAGGACTAACAATATGAAAATATTAAAAACTAAAATAGCTATTTTAGCAATTTCTTTTGTATCTTTCCTAGGAATTCAGTCTGCAAATGCGGCACCCGAAGGTCTTTCTTTAGGTCTTGCATATAACAAAGCTGCTTTCATGGGTACTGGTAAAGAGACATCTACAAGTGGTGCCGGAACAGTTAAGAAGTTAACTGAGGAAGATGGTGCTTTTGAAGATGACGTTGCTAGTGCTTTTATAGAATATGCTGTTTCTGATGTAGTATCTTTTGGGGTTGAGTATTATTTATCGGACTTAACGACACCAACTAATACTAACAAACAAAGAACAAGTGTAGAAAGTGGAGCAGAGCTAACCAACACAGTTAAGGCTACGTTTAAAGACCATACAACTATTTACGCAAATATAGGTATGCCATTTAATACTTACCTTAAACTTGGATATCACATGGTAGATGTAGCAACACAAGAGAATTTAGGAACTGGTGGTGCTTATCCTGATGTAGATACAACTGGTTATACAGTTGGATTAGGTTACCAACATACTGCTGATAATGGAGTCTTTGCAAGATTAGAAGTTTCAGTATCTGAGTATGACAATGTAACTGCACAAAACAGTAATGAGGCTGATAAAGAAGTTTCAGTATCTGATATGTATGGTGCAGCAGCGTCTATTAAAGTTGGTAAATCATTCTAATAAAGAGTTAAATCAAAATTAAAAAAAGGCTGGGCAAAACCCAGCCTTTTTTTTTGTTCAAATAGACCTTTCTATAATGTACTTTAAACTATGAATTTAGGATTTATAGGGACAGGTAACATTGTTTCAGACGTTGTCACTGGCATAAGCAAATCAAAATTTTCTTATAAAAAAATAATCATTTCTCCAAGGAATAAAAAAAAAGCTAAATACTTAAAAAAAAAATTTAAAAAAATAATAATTGCTAAAAATAATCAAGCAGTGATTGATATGTCAGATTGGGTCTTTATAGGTTTATTACCTCGGATTGGGGAGAATATATTACCAAGATTGAATTTCAAAAAAACTCAAACTGTTATTAGTTTTATGTCTACAACAAATTATTCAAAATTAAAAAAACTTATTAAAAATAGAAAAATTATTATTAGAGCTATTCCGATGCCTCCAATAAGAC
>CACHMJ010000022.1 GCA_902580895.1 uncultured Pelagibacteraceae bacterium
TATAAATGAGGAAATAGCTAGAGGTGGACCATTTGTAATGAACACCAAAGCAGAAATCTTGCAAGCTGTTCAAGATTATCATAATGGTACATTTGTAAAGTAGATAATGAAATCAGTTCAAATAGATAAATTTGGTGGACCAGAAGTTTTGGTTATTAAAGATGTTGAATTAGGGAAGCCTGGACCTAAAGAGGTGTTGATTAAAAATTCATCAATTGGTTTAAATTTTATAGATATTTATCATCGAACAGGCCTTTATCCTATCCCATTACCTAGTGGTATAGGACTTGAAGCTTGCGGAGTAATTGAAGAAGTTGGATCTGAGGTAAAATTATTTAAAGTCGGTGATAGAGTTACTCATGCATCAATGCCTATCGGTGCTTATTCAGAAAAACAAATAATGCCTGAGGAAAAATTAGTATCTGTTCCAGATGGAGTCTCCGACGAAGAAGCATCTTGCATTACATTAAAAGGAATTACTGCAGAGTACTTATTACATAGAGCATATCCATTAAAAAAGGGTGATAAAGTTTTATATCATGCTGCTGCAGGTGGACTTGGCCAGATTTTATGTCCATGGGCTAATGCATTAGGTGCTGAAGTTATTGGAACTGTAGGCTCAAAAGCCAAAGAGGAGATTGCTAAAAAAAATGGTTGCCATCATGTAATTAATTATTCTGAAAAAAATTTTGTTGAAGAGGTTGAAAAAATTGTTGGTAAAAACGGTATTGATGTTGTTTACGATGGTGTTGGTATCAAAACTTTCAAAGGATCAATCGAGACATTAAAGATTAGAGGAATGATGGTAGCTTTTGGGAATGCATCAGGTTATGTTGATACCATAGATGTTAAAAAAGATATAAATGCAAAAGGTCTTTTTTTTACAAGACCATCTATTGCTCATTATACTATAAAAAGAGAAGAGCTTGTGGAGTCAGCAAAAAAAGTTTTTAACGCAATCTTATCAAAGAAATTTAATGTTGAAATTTCAAAGAAGTATTCACTTCAGGATGCTGCTCAAGCTCATAAAGATCTAGAAGCAAGAATATTGACTGGTCCAGCAGTTATAGTTCCTTAATCTAAATTTACATCCATATCAGACATGTGTAACTTTAGTGCGTTAGTTGAGATATGAATTTCTCTAATAAAAAACAATATTGAAATAATCATGGATAAACAACATGATCCGAAAATAATCCTCGCTAAAAAAACTTCATCAAGGTAAAGAGCAAAAACAGTTAACATATTAAACAGAAAGCCAAAAGATGCAAATAAAATTGTCCATCTCAAAAGAGTTATCCTTCCACTTAAATTTATGAACTGTTTTTTCCACTCAGGTGGTATATGTTTTTCATACACATGTTCATCATGAAGTTGTCTAATAAGGATACTCAATGAATGAAATCTATTACTATAAACTGCCATCATCAATGGTATTGCGGGAAACATTAATGCAGTTACAGTATAATCAATATTCATACGAATCAGTTTGATTATCAATCTTGGCTTTGTTATTTACAAGTAAAATCTTATGAACCAATTAAATCTTTTTATTGAACTTACAAGACTAAAAAAGCCTATAGGATATATGTTGTTGTTTTGGCCATGTGCATGGGGACTCACAATTGTTTACGACTTTTCTTCAAATTTAAAAATTTATTTTTTTTATCTAGTGCTATTTTTTTTAGGATCGGTTTTAATGAGATCAGCAGGCTGTATTGTAAATGATGTTCTTGATAGAAAATTTGATGAAAAAGTTTTTAGAACTAAAGATCGACCGATAGCTTCAGGAAAAATTTCTGTTCAACTTGGATTATTTTATGCAGGTCTTTTATGTTTTTTAGCTTTTTTAGTTCTTATAAATTTTAACTTTTTTACAATAATTATTGCATTAGCCTCAATGCCACTTGCTTTTACATATCCATTAATGAAGAGATTTACATACTGGCCTCAACTTTTTTTAGGTATTACATTTAATTATGGTTTGATTTTAGGCTGGACTTCTATAAATCCTGAAATCACTTTAATACCAATAGTTTTTTATTTGGGAGCCATATTTTGGACACTTGCTTACGACACAATATATGGGTTTCAAGATATTAAAGATGATGAAATTATAGGGCTTAAATCTACGTCAATCAAATTTAAATCTAATCCTATCATCTTCTTATATTTTTGTTACACAACCTTTTTATTAAGTTTGATTTTAATAGGATTTTTAAATGAATTTAGTAAATTATATTTTCTATTTCTAATATTTATTATTTCTCATATGTATTTTATGCAATTAAATAAATTTGACTTAAATAATCCAGATATTTGCCTTAAGGTATTTAAATCGAACAACTTTCTTGGGTTAATAATCTTAATTTCTTTGTTAATAGGTAAATTAATCTAATGACAAATATTGATATTCTTAAGAGACTTTATAAAGATTATACAAAAAAACATCTTAAAAAAATTCTTTTAGCTTTATTGCTTTCAGTTGCAACAGCTGGAAGTACATCGGCTATCGCTTATCTATTAGATCCAGCGATTAAACAAATCTTTATTAAAAAAGACCAAACTTTGATTGTAATTATACCAATATTTATAGTTTCTGCTTTCGCTATTAAAGGTCTGTCCTTATACATTGCCAAAGTAATAATGATAGGAGTTTCAGAGGAGGTAAGAAAGGATGTTCAGGTAAATATGTTAGATAATTTAATTGAAGCAGACACAAAATTGATTGATAGCAAACACTCAGGAAAGTTTATTTCAAACTTAACAAATGATGTAGGCCTCTTAACAAACTTAATAAGCACTGTAATCTTAAATATTTTTAAAGATAGCCTAACATTAATTGGATTATTATCTGTAATGTTTTATCAAAATTGGAAATTATCTTTAGTAGCAATAATAATGATACCTTTGGCTTCTATAGCCGCTAGATCATTAGGAAAAAGAATTTCAAAAGTTTCATATCAACAAATGGAATGGGCAGGATTACTAAGTTCATATCTTATAGACATGTTTAAAAATCATAAATTGATAAAAATTTTTCAAAAGGAAATGTATGAAAAAAACAGAGCTAAAGTTTTTTTAGAAAATGTTAAAGAAAAAAGTAGGAAAATGTCTATTGTTTTTGTTAGAGCCTCACCGATTATGGAGATGATGACTGGAATAGTCATTGCAATATTAATTTTTTATGCTGGAAAGTTAATTATGAATGATGAAATTGATATTAGCAATTTTTTCTCATTTTTAGCCGCTATGATGCTGGCTTATCAACCAGTAAGGTCATTAGCAACGCTCAACATTGCTATAAGTCAAGGAATAGCATCATCTCGAAGAGTGCTACCAATTATAGACGAAAAATCCAATTTAAAAACAAATAAAGATGACCGTGAACTTGATCTTAAAGATGGAAACATAGAATTTAAGAATATCAAATTTTCATATGATACCAGTGATAATTTAGATAATAAGATTACCATTAATAACATTAATCTAAAAATGATAGGCGGAAAAATGACTTCTCTAGTTGGCCACAGTGGAAGTGGTAAATCAACAATAATGAACTTAATTCCAAGAATATATGATGCAGATGAAGGTGAAATAATAATTGACAATCAGTCTATTTATAAAACAAAAATAAGTTCACTAAGAGATAATATATCGTTTGTAAGTCAGGACACAAATTTATTTGATGACACAATAAAAAATAATATTGCATATGCTGATATGGATGCAACTGATGAAGAAATTTATCGTGCGGCTGAATTGTCATATGCATCAGAATTTATTGAAAAATTGAAGGATAGATATGAAACCAAAATAGGTGAGGATGGTATAAGATTATCTGGTGGAGAAAAACAAAGATTGTCAATAGCAAGGGCAATACTAAAAAAAAGTAGAATTATATTGCTTGATGAAGCAACCTCCTCATTAGATGCAGAAACAGAGGACAAAATCCAAAAAGCTATACATTATCTCACTAAAGATAAAACAACTATCGTTATAGCTCATAGACTTTCCACAATTTTAAATTCAGATAATATCTACGTTATCGATTCAGGCAAGGTAATAGCTAATGGAACTCATGAGGAACTAATGAATAGCTCTTCTGTGTATAAAAACTTTTATGATAAACAAATAAAAATGTGATGTTTATTGTCTATAAATTTTTGATTAACATTATTTTTTTTTTCTCTCCACTAATTTTAATTATCAGATTAATTAATAAAAAAGAGGACCCAATTAGATTTAAAGAGAAATTAGGTTTTTTTTCAAAAAAAAGAAAAAATGGAAATTTAATATGGT
>CACHMJ010000023.1 GCA_902580895.1 uncultured Pelagibacteraceae bacterium
CCACTTTTGTAAAAAAATTCTTAATGTAGAAGATAAGCACATAAAAATACCTTTTTTAAATAAATCTAAAAATAAAAAATTTAAAATTAAAGATCTAAGTAAAGAAAATATCAGACTAATAAATAATTATGCTGATTATATTTTTAAATTAGGCAAATATAAAAAAATAAATTAAAATTTAATTAAGCTATTTATATTAATTTGTAACTCATTATTAGAAATTATTTTTTGATTCCCCAGATTTTGAGCATGCATACCTGCATAGACGTTTCCAATAAAAGGAATTAAAATTTTGTCGATATCTGACATAACTAATAAGGATGTAATGATAAAAAAGGCATCTCCCGAACCCGTCGTGTCTTTTGCAGATTTGACAAAAACTGGTGAATTAAAGGATTGATTTTTCGTTTTTAATATTGATCCATCCTTACCTCTAGTAATAGCTAAAAATTTATAATTTTTAACAAATCTATTTATTTCGTTGAGATTTAAATTCTCCGTTTTAAGACCCAAAGACCATTCTCTTGTATCGAGGCTTAGATATTCATATTTATTGTATTTTGTGAATAAATTAAATCCTAAATTAATAGAGTTTGTTTGAACATTTAAATACTTTTTTATTTCAGAATTATTTAAATAATCTAAAATTTTGTTTTCAAATAAACCTAATCCAAAATCACAAATAATTAAATTTTGTTTTTTTATTTTTTTTAAATGTAAAACACATTTTCTTATTTCATTTTTATTAAAAAAGTTTTTTTTAAAGTTTGTTACTTGAATTAATTTTTCTTCTCTATTAGAATTTATCAGTCGCGTTTTGCATTGAATACCTTGATTGCCTGAAATATTTATCAGTTTTATGTTATTGTAGCCTACCAAAAGTTTTTTGAGACTTCTTGGGTTACCATAAGTTATTAAATTTACTTTTTTACAAAATTTAGATGCCATTTTAGCAGCAGCAATAACGCCACCACCAATCAAAGCTGTTTTTTTTGATAGTACTGAAATTGCAGGATCCTTTGTTGTAGTTCCTACAATGTCACAATATTCATATTTATCTATTATTGGCTCTCCAATAATATTAATTGTTTTATTTGATATCGTACTAAATATTTTTTTTAAATTCTCGAAGGAATATTTTTTTACTTTAGATAAATATTTTTTCTGATCAACTGTCCAATTATAGTTTTGATTAAAAATTTTTGTTGAACTTTGAAGTTTTGTTTTTGTAAAAAATACTTTTCCATTATTTCTTTTTAAAACTTTAATCTCATTTTTAAGATTTCCATGAGTATCATTTTTTAAATAGTCTAAACCTTTAAAGTATATATTGGGTTTAAGATTTTTGATTATTGCTTTAGAATCTTTTTCTTTATTTAGGTATACATAATCAATAAATTTAATGCTTTTAAGTACATTTAGCCTATTTGCATTATTATTTAGTGGTTGTCTTGGTCCTTTGTTTACCATCTCTTTTGTAGTTATACTTACAACTAAAATATCAACCTTTTTTTTCGCATCTTTAAAATGCTCTACATGTCCATTATGTATGATATCAAATACACCATGACATAAGCCAATCTTAAGTTTTCTATTTTTATACCTTAAATTAGCTAATTGTTTTAAAGAGCTTAATCTCATTTAATAAGGACCTTCAAATTTATAGTTATTTTTTTTTAAATTATATTCTCTTAAATTATTTATTTTTTTTAATCTAAGTAATCCACAACATTTATCTAAAATTAGTTTATCACTTGGATAAAAAATTTTTTCTAAGTTTTCTGCTACTGGAGCTGGAGTATGTAGATTACCAATTTTAACAATTTTTTTATTCTTAAATTTTTCAGATATTAAAGAAGAAATCTCGCTAGCTATACCTGAAAAAGTATGATCGATATCTAAAATAATTATATTTTTATGCATTTTTGCTAAGTTAAGAATAGACTTAATGTCTAGAGGGTTAATTGAAACTAAATCTAGAATTGAAATATTTTTCGAGTAAAATTCTTTAAGAATCTTTTTAATTCTTAGAGCTTGTATCACTCCATATGATAAACTTATAATTGCCAAATCTTTTCCTCTGCTAACAATGTTTGCTTTTCCATACTTAAATAATTTTTTTTTATAATAATTTTCTTTTAAAGAAAATAATGTTCTATGTTGCAATATAATTGAAGGTCTATTTGATTTAAGTGAATAATTATATATATTTTTAACATCACTAGGAAAAGTAGGTAAAAAAACATCAATACCACTTAATCTTGAAAAAAAATTATGGAATGATTGTGAGTGAGTTGCTCCTTGTCCCCATCCTCTTCCAATAACAGCAGTAATCACTATTGGGCATTTTCCAGAATTTCCGTTAAACATATAATTCCATTTATCAATAACATTGACGATTGTGTCGAATGCTAAAAGTAAAAAATCGCATCTATTATTTACAAATATAGGTTTTAGACCGCTAATTGCTGCACCAGTTAATATAGCACAAAGGCCATTTTCCATTGCAGGTGTTTGCAAAAATCTTTTTGGAAAATTCTTGTAAGGTATTTCAACAGAACCAAATACTTTTGATGAGTAGTCCACTTCTAGACCGGCTACAAAAATTTTCTTATTCTTTTTCATATTATTTTTGATAGTTTCACCTATAGAATTTGAGTACGATAAAATTTTATTAGACATTTTTAAATACCTCAGATTTCATAGGCAATTCTGATTTTGAAGCTTTCATAAAATCCTGATCTACTTTTTTAGATATTTTTTCCTCTAATTTTGCAAGATCTATATTCGTAAATCTTTTTTTAATATATCTTCTAAAATTTAGAACTGGGCAGGATTTTTTCCAATAATCAATCTCTTTTTTTGATCTATAATTTCTATTTTGCTCATAATCATAATATGGACCACAATGCTCTAGCCATCTGTAAGTTATAAACTCTATAAATATTGGTTTTGAATCTTTTTTGATTTTTTTTAATACTTCTTTTATCTTCATATATACTTCAGAGACATCATTACCGTCGATTTTGTAATATTCTATATTAAGAGAGCTTATTATCTTTTTATAATCTACATTTTGCATATAACCTTTAAAATTTGGCATTTCCGTAGAATAGAAATTATTTTCATACACAAACAGCGTTGGTATATTTTTTAATGATGCAAAATTAAGCACCTCATAAGCTACACCTTCTTCTAAAGATGAGTTTCCAAAAAATGAAACAGAAATATTTTTGTTTTTTTTTATTTTGTTAGCTAATCCTGCCCCTACCGATAAGCCTAATGATTGAGCTAAAATTGCAGTGCTTCCCAAGTATCCTTTTTTTTTATCTGT